>CAYMIO010000029.1:0-2986 GCA_964390875.1 uncultured Candidatus Saccharibacteria bacterium | reverse complement strand
GTCGTTAAGCAGATCTGGGTCTATATCAAGAAGCATGACCTCCAGGATCCTAAGGATAAGCGCACCATTATCGCCGATGAAAAACTTCTTCCTATTTTCGGAGGACAGAAATCTGTGGGAATGATGAAGCTTGCAGGATTCGTTTCGAAGCACGTTTCATAGTTTAAACTGATAGCACAAAAGGCCGGAAGCGCTGCGCGCTTCCGGCCTTTTGATATTTCTGCGCTATACTTACCCCATGAAAAAAATATTCCTCATCATTCTTCTCGCTGTGGTTGTTATTCTTCTTTCCAAGTCGTTTAAAGATCCTTCACCTATCAGCACAGAAGCGGATTACAAAACTGCTTCATACACCATCGAAGGGCTGGAAACAAAACTCACCGGCAACCCTGCTGCATATTTCGGCAATGAAGTTCGTGGCGATTTTAACGGAGATGGAAACGAAGACGTGGCATTTATCATTACGCACAATCCTGGCGGAAGTGGTACATTCTTCTATCTCGTCGCAGCTCTTCACACTACTTCAGGATACGAAGGAACAAACGCCGTCTTCATCGGCGACCGCATCGCGCCTCAGCCAACGGAATTCCGCGAAGGAATGATCGTCGCCAACTATGCCGACCGACTCGCCGAAGAACCAATGACTGCTACTCCTTCAGTCGGTGTATCGAAATATTTTAAGATCGAAAATGGAATGCTCGTAGAAACAAGCGTCTAACGGGCGCTTGTGCATTTCACACATTTGCAGCCAAGCGGCTTGATGTGCTCATTCCAGTATTCTTTTCCGTAGTCGTAATTGATCTCTTCGCCTTTTTTAATATTCCGCTTTGCCATAATGAAAATGCGCTTGTTTGGTATTTCTGGTTCAGCATTGGGCCGGCATGAGTGGTTGATGTAGCGCGCTGTGTTGCTGCGAGGCGTTCCATCGATGGTGATCTTGCTGTCGATCTCGAAAAGATACTTGCTGTTGCTCGTGTACTGCTCTTTCGAATCGATGATGCGACCAGTGTATTCGATAATACAGGCACCCTTAGGAATCATTTCCCCGGCAAAAAGCCCAAGACCCGTCGCCGAGCGCTTAACATCGAGTTTAAATCCCCCTGGTTCGAATTTTTTCTTTCGTTTCATAAACTCCATTATCCTACAGTACTCTTTGCAAGAGCGCCAGCTCGCGGTACCATGAAAGCATGCTCGGCCTTACAAAAGAAGAAATAACGATCTTGAAAAAACTTTCCACGCCGGTGAAGATACAAGATTTCCTCGACCGACTCCCCCGCAACCATGAGAAGCATGGTGAGACAAATATGTCGCCACGACTCGTGCTTCGCGAAAAGAAAGCCCACTGCATGGAAGGCGCGCTTTTTGCAGCAGCAGCGCTGTGGGTCAATGGCAAAGAACCACTTCTGCTGGATCTGAAATGCGAAGGCGATGTGGATCATGTTGTGGCACTCTACAAAGTGAATGGGTATTTTGGCGCGATCAGTAAGACCAATCATGCCACGCTTCGTTTCCGCGATCCTGTTTACAAAACGCTTCGGGAACTCGCACTTTCGTATTTTCACGAATACTTCAATGATGCAACCGGAAAGAAAGCACTTCGCAGCTATTCCGCTCGTCCTTTTAATCTTAAAAAACTGGGAAGTGAATGGGTTACCTCTGAAAAGAATCTCCAACCCATCGCGCAGGCACTGGACGACGCGCCACACACACCCATAGCGCCCGCGAAGAACCTCGCACTCCTTCGAAAAGCCGACCACATGGAACGCAAAGCCGGAATGCTTGCCGAATGGAAGAAAGCCGACCCGCGAACCTAATCCCCACCCTATATTGACTTTTTAATCAAAGTATGATATTCTTAACGTACAAAAGTTCTGGTTGGAACCAAGTCGATTCATAATCAATTTTTGTATATTATTTGTTTGATATATCAATCGCATGAAAGGTACAATCAAGAAACTCACTGACAAAGGCTTCGGTTTTATTACCGGAGAAGGAATGGAAAAGGATCTCTTCTTCCACTCTAACGCCCTTGTAGGTGTCTCATTTGATGAACTCCGCGAAGGTGATGCTGTCTCGTTTGACACAGAAGACTCTCCGAAAGGAATGAACGCTGTGAACGTACAGCGCGCGTAAGCGAAGCTCTTGAAAAAACCGTCCGAAAGGGCGGTTTTTTCGTTGTGTGTGTCGCTTTTTTAATATGCTACACTGCGTGTATGAAACTAGAGCATCCATCTCTCAAAAAGAAGCGTATCGTTCTTGGAGCTACCCTTTTCGTGTGGTCGGCTGTTCTTGTGGGCGTTGGTGAAGTACGAAGAATGATGCTCCACACAGATATACAAAAAATCGAAGACACCTACCAGATCGCGCAGATCGACACCGAAGGACGCCTCCAGATTCTCGAAGACAAGCTCGCGTACGTCGAAACAGAAAACAGTTCTCTCAAAGATGTTCTTGCAGATGCAAAAGAAAAAAACGAAGACTTCCAAAACAAGATTGGCGACCTCACCGACACGGTCGACACTCTCGACAAACTCAGCAAGACCGATCCACAGCTTCTTCAAAAATATTCAAAAGTCTACTTTTTGAACGAACACTATGTGCCTGTCGAACTTGAAGAAATCGATACTAAATTCAAATTTGATCCATCACGTGAATTACAAATCCACGCGGATGTCTGGCCACATCTTCAAGACATGCTCGAAGATGCGGCTGAAGATGACATGACGTTGAAAGTGGTATCAGCATACCGTTCATATGGCACACAGTCAGCACTGAAAGCTTCCTACAAATTCACGTACGGAGCAGGTACAGCCAACCAATTCTCAGCTGACCAAGGCTACTCTGAACACCAGCTTGGCACAACAGTCGACATTGCAACTCCGGCAACAGGCACATCACTCAATGGTTTTGACAGCACCGCTGAATTCAAATGGCTTGAAGAAAACGCGCACAAATACGGCTTCACACTCTCGTATCCAAAAGGTAA
>CAYMIO010000028.1:0-3649 GCA_964390875.1 uncultured Candidatus Saccharibacteria bacterium | reverse complement strand
AGGGTGTTGTTTTCAACGAGCCGACTGTTGTGGCTGTTTCTGAAATCGACAAGCGCATTTTGGCTGTCGGTCGCGATGCAAAAGAAATGGTTGGTCGCACTCCTGAAAGTGTTATTGCATACCGTCCGATGCGCGATGGCGTTATCGCCGACTACCGCGTGACAGAAGCGATGCTTCGCTATTTCATTCGCCAAGCACTTCCGAAATGGAGCTTCGTAAGGCCTGATGTGATGGTGTCAGTGCCGGCTGGAATTACTTCTACCGAAAGACGCGCGGTGATCGAAGCGGCAATTCGCGCTGGTGCAAAAAATGCATACGTGGTGAAAGAACCAATCCTTGCAGCTATCGGCGCGGGAATTCCTATTC
The DNA here is from genome assembly GCA_964390875.1 of uncultured Candidatus Saccharibacteria bacterium. Classification (GTDB taxonomy): domain Bacteria; phylum Patescibacteriota; class Minisyncoccia; order Phycocordibacterales; family UBA9973; genus CAYMIO01. The sequence goes on along the minus strand of CAYMIO010000028.1, from coordinate 3,283 downwards.
ATGAATCCAAAGGTCATATGATCGTCGACATCGGCGGCGGCACCACTGACGTTGCGGTGATCTCGCTCGGCGGAATCGTTGCATCTACTTCAGTGAAAGTTGCAGGTGACAAAATCGACCAAGCGATCGCCGACTATATAAAGAAGACATACAATCTTGCTATTGGCGACAAAACAGCCGAGCAGGTGAAGATCCAGATCGGTGCAGCTGTTTCTCTTGAAGAAGAGCTCACACTCATCATCAAAGGACGAGACTTCATCCAAGGTCTTCCTCGCACCGCGCAGGTTTCAACCAACGAAATTGTCCGTGCGATAGACAAAGAACTTCGCCTTATGATCAAAGCTATCAAAGACGTGCTTCAAGAAACGCCGCCTGAGCTTGCAGCGGATATCATCGACATGGGTATCACGATGACCGGTGGTACGTCGATGCTTCGCAATTTCCCTGAACTCGTCTACCGAAAAACGGGCGTGAAAGCACGACTCGCCGATGACGCACTTTTCTGTGTCGCCAAAGGTACTGGTATTGCGCTCGACCACCTCGACACATACAAAAAGACTATTCTCTCAAAACGTAATTAAAAAAAACGCGAACATCATGAACGCGCACGTACATCATTTCTATCTTCTTGGCGGCGATGAAACTGCGGCGCGGGAATTTCTCGATGAAAAATTTGGAGAGGGAAGCGAGTCTCCTGCCGAAGCGCTTTTCCATGAAGTGTACGAAACCTTTGGAGTGGAAGAAGCAGAAAGTTTTCGCGGGCGCGCCTATCTAGAAGGAAGCACCGATGCGCCGCGCGTGTTTGCTATTCATGCACAAAGTTTTACCCATGAAGCGCTGCAGTCGCTTTTGAAAGTGCTTGAAGAGCCGCCAAAGGGCGTCGTGATCGCGCTTACTGAATGGAGTGCATCGGTCATCCCCGACACTATCCGTTCTCGTGCGCACCGTGTACAGCTCAGTTCAAATAATTCTGATTTTGATGCGAAAGGATTTTTAAAACTTCCTATTCCAAAACGTCTTGCGCTCGTTTCAAAAATAATTGAAAGTCATAAAGACGATGAGACGTCGGCGCCGCTGCGATATCATGCGCAGAATGTTCTGAGTGCGATATTAAAAGAAGCAGTGAAGGTGGGCTCTGCTTCCGCCGCCCGCGGAGAAACACTTTCAGAACTTACGAACATGCTCAGCCACCTTTCTTTCCGAGGAGCGAATGTGAAAATGATACTTGAGCATACATCTTTTACACTGTAAAAGCCGTCTTCATGATTAATGAATGACGGCTTTTTAATTTTTCGCTTCAATTACTTTTTTATTACAATAGCCATAGTTTCACCCCAGTGCTTAGCAAGCCAGCTTCCTAGCAAACATGAAACAGAAGTGAGTCTTAAAATGAAACCCGCTGAGTCTATAATCGCATTTTGCATCTGCTGGTAAATTGAATCTGTCGGTTTAGGACCACCGAATGGGGTAAAAAGTGGACATATGATTCCGGCAAACATACATAACATAGCGCCAAGGTAAATTTTATCTTGAATTTTCATAGAACAAGAATTTATAAGTTATTAAATTAAACTATATCATACACTAGTGAACTTGTCAAACTATAAATCAGCCCGTAAATACAGTATAATTCCGCCATGGCATACAACATGAGCAAGGCGACTGAAGCCTTTAAAAAAGCGGAAGAATGGCTCCGCACTGAATACAGTAGTCTTCACACGGGTCGCGCGACTCCCACAGTCCTCGATATCATCAATGTCGAAGTGTACGGCGCGTATCAGCCCGTAAAAAATATTGCGTCGATTACCGTCGAAGACCCCAAAACACTTCGCGTGATTCCATGGGACAAAACGCAGACGAAAGAAATCGAAAAAGCAATCCAAGCTGCCAATATCGGCCTTTCTGTTTCCACAGACGATCAAGGTCTTCGCGCAATCTTCCCACAACTCACGACCGAAAACCGAGAGAAGCTTGTGAAGGTACTGAAACAAAAACTTGAAGATGCGCGTATCACTGTGCGTCAGGAACGCGAAACCGTTTTGAGCGACATGAAAGGCGCCGGTCTTCCTGAAGACGAACTCTTTCGTACCAAAGAAGCGCTTCAGAAAGCAGTCGATGAAGCCAACGCTGCACTTGAAGCAGTGTTCGCGAAAAAAGAAAAAGAAGTGCTCGGCGAGTAAGCTATGTCCATCATCACATTCATCATCATTCTTGCCTTGCTCGTTCTTGTGCATGAACTCGGGCATTTTATTTTTGCAAAACGCGCGAAAGTGAAAGTCGACGAATTTGGCATCGGGTATCCTCCAAAGGCTGCAACGCTTTTCACTCGCGGCGAAACAAAATTCACACTCAACTGGCTTCCGTTCGGAGGCTTTGTGAAAATCTTCGGAGAAAATCCCGGAGAAGCAGATACAAGCTCGCCTGAATACGCGCGCAGCTTCGCATCAAAATCAAAATGGACACAGGCGGGGATTTTGATCGCTGGCGTACTTTTCAATTTCCTTCTCGGTTGGCTTCTCCTTTCTATCTCAATGGGAGCTGGTGTGCCGCGCGCTGTCTCTCCTGAGCAAGCAGCAACGCTCGAGGATGTCACACTTCGCGTGCTTGCAGTATCTCCCGATTCTCCTGCTGAAAAAGCGGGTATTGCGTCAGGGGATGTTATTACTGCTGTTCGTAACGAAACAATCGAGCTCACTGATCTCACACCAGACGGACTTCGTGGATTTACCGGCACATCACAGTCACCAGTTACGATTGAGTACATTCATGGAAAAAATACACAAACGGCAATACTTACACCAAGCACAGACAATCCGGAAGGACGCCCGGTGGTTGGTCTTGGAGTAGAGCTCATCGGTACAGAAAAACTTCCGATTCACAAAGCACTCTGGGAAGGACTCACGATGAGCGCAAAAGCAGCATGGGGGATTCTCGCAGTGCTTGGTGATCTCATTCGCGACCTTTTCCTCGGCAAGCCTGATTTTGCACTCATTACGGGACCTGTGGGTATCGTGGGAGCAGTTGGTGATGCATCGCAGTTCGGATTCTCATACCTTCTTTCATTCGCAGCCATCATCTCTATCAACCTCGCGGTCATCAATCTTCTGCCGTTTCCTGCCCTCGACGGCGGACGACTTCTCTTTGTGGGTATTGAAGCTATCACTCGCAAGCCTATCAACCAAAAATTCGCGATGTGGGCGAATATCATCGGCTTTGGACTTCTGATACTTTTGATGGTGGTGGTGACGTATAGGGATATAGTGAAGTTGCTATAATAAAAATA
>CAYMIO010000027.1:0-4692 GCA_964390875.1 uncultured Candidatus Saccharibacteria bacterium | reverse complement strand
CCGAAGGAAGGAAGAAGTTAAACAACTTTGGGTAGTCGAAAGAGAACAGAAGCGGCGGATAATACATGGTGCGAAGTTTGTAAAAGGTAAGAAAACGAGATTTCATTTTTTGAATACCCACATTGGTCGGGTCAGAAAACGGAGCTTCGTATTGCGTGTTGTTGAAACGCTGAAATTCATTCAAACTCGGATCAGCATACTGGCGAAAGATAAGACGCGATGCACGACGAGTGTTGTTGAATGTATTAGCATCCACATAGCGTTTGTCACCAAGCACGCAAACACGGATACCACAGTCAAAAGGCAGCTTGTCTGTCATACGAGAAATCTTTGCGATGTCATCTTTCAAAAAGTCCGGAGTACGCATATCGAGCGCAAACGCACCAGCAACGTCTTCTTGTTTTTGAGCACGCGTATATGGAGTAAGCATTTCTTTAACCACACGCTCAAGTTCATCCACATAAGTACCATGCATGTGCCCATGTGCGTCTTTGTACTTTTTCTTGGATGCGCGGATAATAAACTGTATCCATACTTGTTCACCTCGCTGCAGTGAACCGAGGAATTCAATAACCGGAGTGATAGGATCCACCATATCTTCCACTTTTGTACCTGGCTTCATTCCATAGTCAATGTACGTGCGAATAGGAAGCGGATCGGCTTTCGCTTTTTTAAATTCACAGCCCCACAAATGCCAGTCACCGTTGTTGCGATAGCGCGGAATAGCTTCTGTGTAGTCTTCTACTTCATAAATGCGCACTTGTGGGTACTGCGCGTAGAGCTGGCTTTCCACAAGACGCTTAAGACGCGAAGGGATGCGCATAAAAAAATGAACACGTCCGTCGATAGAGACAAGTTCGAGTGAATACCAAAAATGCACCGCACCTTGCCAGTATTCTTCCCACACTCCTTTTCCTGTGAGCTGATAGAGCGCGTTGGTAAGGAAAAGTTCCATCGCCAGCGGAGTTTTGGTGATCTCACGAGGCACTTCAATTTCAAGTACTGTCCATTCAATACCACCAATGAATTGCTCGCTGCGAAAATGATGCCACATTTTGAATGCAATGTAGCCAAGAAGAAGTGGCGCCCAGACAATCGCCGTCTTTGCGACGAGTCCAAACACAAACGATAGAATAATAGTAAGTAGATCTCCTAACATGTCTAGAGAGAGTATAGCAGATGTACTATTTAAATAACACCGGGATAACTACCCGCTCAGCTGAATTTCCCTTTCCGTGATTCTTGATAACCACCGTACCGTGGTCGTGACCAACAGGAACGCGGATGTTGATCGTGCGTTCGAAATAAACCGGCGCATCGTCATCACTCTGTGCTTTCGGAAGCGTACCGCGGTAAAGCACAATGCCGTTGATGCCAAGCACTTCCACACTACCTATCGTGCCACCAGAAAGATTCCATCCGCAGCCGTTGGCATAACCGCGAACAGTCAGTGGAAATTTTACTGCCTCTTTTTCTTCAGGTGCGTACACGGTGAGGCCACACGCGAGCTTCAAGCTCTCTCTGTAATTTGGCATGCCATACGGATGCTGCCCGCTGAAAAAGCCAATAACAAGAAGCGAAAGTACTATCCCGACGATCACCGCGATAATCGCCACAAGATGTCCGGAATTGCGAGGATGTGTCATGCAGAAAGTATAACAAAAAAACCGCGGTAGCGGTTTTTTTGTGTTGATTATGCAACTGTGTATTTTCCGTCCTTCTGTTTTTTGAAATATTTTGCGTTCTGGAGATTGACGAGGATGGTGTTTTTCTTGAGATAGCGTTCCTTGAGAACTTTCTCAACAACTTCTTCTTTCGTAAGCGGACCGTTGGCTTTGAGGATATCCTTGATGACATCACGGACAACACCTGACTTGTATCCCCACTCAGAGAGAGCGTAGATACCGCGGCCAACAAGTACGAAACGTCCATCTTTGATGAGCTCGTTGTGGCAGGTTGCAATGTGAGTCTTTTTTCCAAATGTATCGCAGATAGCTTTCGCGACTTCACGGAAGTGCATCGGAGAACCGTGCTTTCGCATCATGAGAAACGCGTAGTCTTTGATACCGCGAGTCTTCACGCCTGAAGATTCAGCTTTTCCCCACTCACCAAGCGGATTGCGAGAAACCTTTTTTGAAAGAGAAAGGTAACGCTTCGCGATTTCATCATTTTTGTATTCTTCGTTGATATCTTTCAAACGATCGATAAAACGACTGATGAGTTCATTTTCAGCAATAATCTCATCGTCGGAAAGATTTTCGTAGAGTTCTTTGAGAGAATTGTGAACTGTCTTTGTGAGTTCATCGTCAACACTCCAGCGTGCTTCGAAATTTTCATCTTCTTTGTGCTTTGTGAACGCATCACCGAGTACGAGATAGAAATGAATGTGGTTCTGAGTTGAAGGATCTTTTGCGAGAGTCTTGAGCAGTTCTTCTTCAGAAACAACACCACCGAGTTCTTTGATGATAGCGTGAAGTTCGTCGAAAGTAGCTTGTTCTGCTTTGTATGCATCAGACTTTCGAACTGCAAGAAGTGCTGCGTTTTCGATCTGGCGAACACGCTCGCGGGTGATTCCGTAGATTTCACCGATAGCTTCAAGTGTCTTTCGGTCACTTTCGTTACCAAGACCAAAACGACTAACGACGACATCGTAGGCGCGATCTTTGAGGGGCGAAAGGATTTTTTTCGTCACCTGTTTTGGCTTAAATGTTACTGCTGTTTTTGGCATTTGTGTTGTTTCCTATCTGCTAAAATTGAGAACTGCGTCCATAGTACCTTTAACTTGGTTTTTTGTCAAATGGTGGGATACCGTGTGGTCTAATGATGTCTCTTTCCTATCTCTTTGCCCGTGTACGGTCAAGCTCTGTAAGGTACTTTTTTCGAAGGCGAGTGCTTTCCGGAGTGATCTCAAGGTATTCATCGTCGGACATAACTTCAAGACCGCGTTCGATCGTGAGCGTCATTGGAGGTTCAAGGCGGATAGCTTCGTCGGTACCAGATGCACGCATGTTGGTGAGCTGTTTACCCTTGGCTGGGTTCACGCTCATTTCATCACCCTTTGATGTGTTGCCGATCACCATACCTTCATACACTTCTGTGCCGTGACCCACGTAGAGTGTGCCTCGTTCTTGAAGATTACCGAGTGCAAAGGCAACAGCAGTGCCTTTGATCATCGAGACCATCGATCCCACATCGCGCTTTGAAATTTCTCCTGCGTATTCACGGAAACCGATCACACGAGAAGACATAATTCCCTCACCTTTTGTATCAACGATGAACTGGTTGCGGTAGCCAAGGAGTCCACGAGTAGGAAGCTCGATGAGAAGACGAGTGATGCCTTCCTTTTCACGCATTTCGGTCACAATACCGCGGCGACGTGTGAGCTTTTCGATAACCGCGCCTGACATAGCCGAAGGAACGTCGATCGTCACTTCTTCATACGGTTCAGATTTCTTTCCATCGATTTCTTTGATGATAACGTGTGGCTGAGAAACCTGGAGTTCGAATCCTTCACGGCGCATGTTCTCAAGGAGAACAGCAACGTGGAGTTCACCTCGTCCGAAGACGGTGTAGCCTTCACCGATGGCATCTGCTCGATCGCTTCGCTCGAAGTCCACGCGAAGACCCACGTTGATCTCAAGCTCGCGCTCGAGACGCTCGCGAATCTGACGCGACGTAACAAACTTTCCTTCCCTGCCCGCGAATGGCGAATCATTCACCAAAAACTCAAGCGAGATTGTTGGCTCATCCACAGCGATAGCCTGCATCGGTTCAACATCAGCAGAGTGCGTGATCGTTTCTCCGATTGAAACATTGGGAATACCGGCAACCACGACGATGTCGCCCGTCGTTGCTTCTTTGATTTCAGTACGAGTAAGACCTGCGAAGTTGAAAAGCTTCGTAATGCGAGTCGAACGTGCATCTGCGCCAGGCACTCGAACGAAGATAGTATCGCCATCAGCGATTTTTCCTGAAGTAATGCGGGCAATACCGAGACGTCCGAGGAAGTTGTCGTAGCCAAGGTTGAATATCTGCGCACGAAGCGGTGCACTTTCATCGTAAATAGCAGGAGGTACTTCTTCGAGCACCATATCAAGGAGCGGAGAAAGATCTTTTGAATCTTCAGAAAGAGAACGCTTTGCAATACCATCGCGGCCGATAGCGTAGATCGTTTTGAAATCGAGCTGTTTGTCATTGGCACCAAGCTCGAGGAAGAGTTCAAGTACTGCTTCGTGCACGGCATCGGGGTTCGCAGCAGGTTTGTCGATTTTGTTGATGACGACGATAGGCATGAGGCCAAGCTCGAGAGACTTCTTCAAAACGAAACGAGTCTGCGGCATAGGACCTTCCTGCGCGTCCACAAGAAGAAGCACTGTGTCGATAGCGCGAAGCACGCGTTCCACTTCAGAACCGAAGTCGGCGTGACCGGGAGTGTCCACGATGTTGATTTTTGTGTCTTTCCACATCACCGATGTGTTTTTGGCATAAATAGTGATACCACGCTCTTTTTCGAGCTGGTTGGAGTCCATAGTGACGCCTTCAGCGGCGGCACCGGTCTGGCGCATGAGAGCGTCGACGAGGGTTGTTTTTCCGTGGTCAACGTGAGCGATAATGGCGATATTTCGAATTTCCATACATTTACTAAGTAGTGCTTTCGGCAGCAGGTTAGAATTAAAAATACTGCCGGAGCAG
>CAYMIO010000026.1:0-4818 GCA_964390875.1 uncultured Candidatus Saccharibacteria bacterium | reverse complement strand
CTCCTTTGACAGAAACCGCTCTTATCAGTACACTCGCCCTATGTCTACATACAATATAGAAGTAACCAAAGGCGAAAAGAGCACCGTGGTGATCACGGGCGAAATTCCTGCCGACATATTCGAATCATACCGAAAGGATGCAATGGCGCACATGAACGACCGCATCGAGATTTCCGGTTTCCGAAAAGGAAAAACTCCTGAGAGTATTCTCCTCCAGAACATTCCTGAAATTTCTCTTCTTGAAGAAATGGCTGACCACGCGCTCCGCAACCACTACGGAAAAATCCTTGAAGAAAACAAGATAGATGCTATCGGCACACCCGACATTGCTATCACCAAGATCGCCGCAAAAAGCCCGCTTGGATTCAAGATCACCACAGCCGTCATGCCCGAGCTTTCTCTCCCCGACTACAAAAAGATCGCGAAAGATACCAGCAAGAAAACAGAAGTAACGGTAGATGAAAAAGAAGTCGAAGCAACTCTTGAAGCGCTCCGCAAAGAACGCGCACTCAACAAAAAAGGCGAAGGTGCAAAGATGGAAGATATCACCGATGCTGACCTTCCAGAACTGAATGATGATTTCGCAAAAAGTTTTGGCATGTTTGAAAATATGGCCGACCTTCGTGCGAAGCTCGTGGAAAACATGACGCTTGAAAAAACACAGCGCGAAAAAGAAAAGAATCGCCTCACCATCATCGACAAGATCATCGAAGGCACGAAAGTTGAAATTCCGCAGATCCTCATCGATGCTGAACTCGACAAAATGCTCTTCCGCATGAAAAGCGATATCGAGCAGATGGGTCTTTCATTTGCCGATTACCTCACACACCTCAAGAAGACAGAAGCTGAAATCCGCGCTGATTTCGAAACCGATGCGGTGAAGCGTGTAACGATCGAACTCATCATCCACACGATTTCTGCGAAAGAAAAGATCACTGCCGATAAAGAAAAAGTCGACCACGAAGTGGCTCACGTCATGGAACGCTACAAAGATGCTGACCCTCTGCGTGCCCGCGTGTATGTGGAATCACTTCTCACTTCCGACGCCGTGTTTGCATTTTTGGAAGATCAGGGAGGAAAGTAAAAAAGGAATAAAAAAAGCCCTCGCGAAAGCGGGGCTTTTAATTTTTTAGAAAGAACTGGAATGTTAATTCCCTAAAGCTATGAAGCCAAGGTATCCGATAACGCCGTTTGGAGTAAGGACATACACGAATCCTGGAACATCACCGCCTGAGTCAAAAGAAAAGTTTTGTGGTCCGGTCATGTTGATCATCCAATCTCTCTGTTCTTTAGTTACAAAGAGCTCCATTGATTGAGTGTCGTTAACGGAATCATAATAGTTATTATTGACTCCATAAACCACCATGTCGTATTTTGCTGATACTCGGTAGAGAGCCTGTCCGCTAAAGGTATAGGCTTGAGGATATGCGGGATTATATGGTCCTCCTTCGAGTACCCAGCAATCACCGCTCGCAAATGGATAGGATTGTCCGTCCATAAAGGTAGATGGTTGTACTGGATCTACTTCGTAAGCGTGGCCGTCAATATTCACATACTGAGGTCCTCTTTCTTTTTCGCAGCTATTTAATGAAAATGCTGCAATTACAAGGATTAACGGTAAGTATTTCATAAGATTTGATTGTTATTGATGTTACGCCAGCCGCCAAACGCTTGGCAGTTCGCATAACACCAATAACTCTTAAAATACCTACCTTCTCTAATATTATATCACACTTAACACCATTTTGTCAATAGCACACCGTGTGGTACTATAGGCCTATTCCCTTATAAAATAACGCTACTTTAAGCAGTTATCATATGTTGATCCCAACTGTAATCGAAAAATCTCCTCTCGGCGAGCGCGCCTACGACATCTATTCTCGCCTTTTGAAAGAGCGCATCATCTTCGTCGGTGGCCCTATCGACGACCACATGGCCAATCTCGTCATTGCCCAGCTCATCTTCCTTGAACACGAAGACCCCAAGAAGGATATCACTCTGTACATCAACTCCCCTGGAGGTTCAGTGACCGCTGCGATGGCCATGTACGACACCATGAACCACATCCGTCCGGATGTTTCCACGGTGTGTATCGGTATCGCTGCTTCTGCGGCAGCTGTCCTCCTCTCTTCCGGTCAAAAAGGAAAGCGTTTCTGTCTCCCGAACGCCGAAGTGATGATCCACCAAGTGATGGGTGGCGCTGAAGGCCAAGCATCCGACATTGCCATCGTCGCAAAACACATCCTTCGCACCAAAGAGAATCTCAACAAAATTCTTGCAAAAAATACTGGAAAAACACCTGCGGAAATAGAAAAAGACTCCGACCGCGACTACTATATGACAGCAGAAGAGGCCAAGAAATACGGTCTTATCGATGCCATCATCACGAAGCCGAAGTCAGGAACGACGAAATAAAAAAGGCCGATGCGCGTGCGCATCGGCCTTTGTCGTTAGACAGCCTTGGCTGTCTTAAAAAAATTGAGAGTGACTTCCTTAAAGAAAGAGCCCTTACTGCTTTCTTCGGCGTCATTTTTTAATTCTGACAACTTGGTATGCTCTCTGTTTGTTTGGAGAGTTCGCAGTAGATCGAGTAGTACGTCTTCCAGTACTTCTCTGCCTCTGTCTTCAAAAATCCGCGCGATACTTTTTTGTCCCGTTTCTTCTGCGATTGTAAACGAGGCATGTCTAATTGTCTCTCGGATATTATCACAGGTATCTTGCAGGTCGTCACTGTCTTCCAGTTTTTCCGCAAAGAGGATACGAAGTCTTTGTTCGTCAAAATCCATTTCGGATCGACTTGTTGCCAAAGAGTACACTGCAATCATGCAGTTTTTAAGGCTTTTAAAGTGCGGGTAGGAGTGTTTTTGTCTGATTTCTTCGTCCACCCACTGTGCTAGTGAGTTTAATGTTTCAATCCTCCCGTCTTTACGGTTTAGCACATCAAGTGCACACCGATACGGAGATTTGCTTTTCTCTGTATCTTTAAGAAAGAAAAAGTAAGGGGGCACTTTTTTAAGACGTAGTTTCATAAAGGTATGTATTTAATTGTTTTAAATGTATTTTCATCAATGCTACCCCGACTTCAGTATCTTGTCAAATGTTTTTAATTGTGGTGTAAAAATGTTAGTCACGCAAAAAGAAAATGGTGACACTTCCCTCTTTCTCTGGTATGCTGAGCGTGTTGATCCTAATTATTGATAAGCCGTACCAAAGGCCGCCTCGAGAGCTGAACCCGTTTGCAAGATGTCCGTACTACTGCTCGTGACCAACACCCTCACACCTTCTCGCACTAAACACGTTCTACCCTCGCGCTCGACCTCAGTACATCTACATATATGAGTTTTATGACTATTATCGCCCTCGGCGTGGCTGTCCTTGTGGGCGCCGCTGTTGGCTACTACCTCCGCCTCGTCGTTTCTCTCGGAAAGAAAGGATCGATGGAGCTTGAGATCAAGCAAATGATGCTTGGTGCCAAAGAAGAAGCGCAGCGCATCATCGACGATGCAAAGAAGAAAGCAGAAGAACGCGTAGAAGAATTGAAAGAAGAAGAAAAGCGCCGTCAGGAAGAATGGAAACAGACAGAGACGCGTCTCATCAAGAAAGAAGAATTGCTCGATGCTCGCCAGGTTGAAATTGATAAAGAAATTGAGAATATCAAGCTCAAGGCTGAAGACGTGCGCAAAGTGAAAGAGCGAGTGGATGGCATGCTCGAAGAACGTCAGAAGCTTCTTGAGAATGTCGCAAAACTGACCGTAGAAGAAGCGAAAGATGCGCTCATGAAGGATGTTGAGACTCGCCACGAAGAAGACATGCTTGTGCGCATTCGCAAACTCGAAGAGACAGGTCGCGATACTCTCGACCGTAAGGCGAAGGATATCCTTGCAACAACAATCCAGCGCCTTTCTTCTTCGACTGCTTCAGAAACCATGACAACCATCGTGGCTATTCCAAACGACGACATCAAAGGAAAGATTATCGGAAAGGAAGGCCGCAATATTCGTTCATTCGAACGTTCGGCTGGCGTTGAGCTCATTGTTGACGACACTCCAGGATCTATCATCATTTCATCATTTGATCCTGTGCGTCGCCAGGTTGCTCGCCTCGCGCTCGAAAACCTCATTCTCGATGGCCGCATTCAGCCTGCAAAGATTGAAGAAATGATCGACAAAGCGAAAGAAGATATCAACAAGATCATCAAAGAAAAAGGTGAACAGGCCTGCTATGAATGCGGAATCTTCAATTTTGATCCGCGCATTGTGGCTATCGTCGGTCGTCTGTACTTCCGTACGAGCTTCGGACAGAACGTGCTTCAGCATTCGATAGAAATGGCGCACATCGCGGGAATGCTTGCTGAAGAACTCAAAGCCGATGTGGCTATCGCCAAAGCTGGCGCGCTCGTACACGATATTGGAAAGGCTCTTGACCATGAAGTGCAAGGTACGCACGTTGAAATCGGTATTCGCATTCTTCAGAAATTCGGTGCCGACCCTCGTGTTATCGGTGCGATGAAGAGTCATCACGACGACTATCCTCACGAGTCGATCGAAGCGGTTATCGTGCAGGCTGCCGACGCTATCTCAGCCGGTCGCCCTGGTGCTCGCCGCGATACGGTAGAGAACTACCTCAAACGCTTGGCAGATCTTGAAGCTGTCGTTTCTACCTTCCCTGGCGTTGAGAAGTCTTACGCGCTCTCTGCAGGCCGCGAAGTACGCGTGTTCGTTATGCCAGAGCAGGTCACTGACGTGGCAGCCAAGGCGCTCGCCCGCGATATCGCCGTGAAGATCGAACAGGAACTCAAATACCCTGGCGAAATCAAGG
>CAYMIO010000025.1:0-5336 GCA_964390875.1 uncultured Candidatus Saccharibacteria bacterium | reverse complement strand
CCGCATGGCGCGTGAGGGCGCTTGCGTTTCAAAGCCCGGCCAAATGCACTTCCGGCCTTCGCTGTTACCATTTTCTAAAATAAAAAAACCTCAGCGACATGCCGAGGTTTTTTTATTCTAGTGATTGTCGTGATTGTGAAAGTTATTCTGCATCGAGTGCGGTGCAGTGTGCTGCACTGGAGGCGTATACGTTTCAGCCTTCGATTGAGTGCGTACTGTCGCAACAGGACGATCTTTGTAGATGCGTCGCGCGATGTAGATAAGAAGAAGGAGAAGCAAGATGAGGAGAAGCCATCCGAAGACTGAGTTTGGCCAGAATCCTGCACCGAAGGCAAAACCAAGAAGGTTGTTGTCCGGGCAGCGGTTTGTTTCAACCACACCATACGCTATCGCATCTTCTTGAAGCACGTTTGAAGTATTTCGGTATGAAGCAGTTGCTGTCGTCACGAGAATCTCTTCACGATATGCGCGAGGAAGTGTGTCAGCAGAGATAGTGATCACACCTTCTTCACCTTTTTCAAGTTCAGGAATCTGAACCGTAAGTGTGTTGTCAGAAGGAGTGTAGACACCATTTGATGCTGAGCGGTACACAACATACTTTGGAAACGCTACGCGGATCACCACGTCGCGAACAGTGACGCCCGAAATGTTTTTGTAGGTCACTTCGAAGTCGTGTGCACGTTCTGTACATGCGAGTTCTTCACGCATGATCACTTTAAGATCAAGAAGGTTTCCATTTCCGCCACCAGAAACAACGTTTCTAATAACAGTCGTGGTGTTTGTGCCGAGCACCTGACCAACCGTTGTTTTGAATGGAATGATCTGGCCGTACTTGGTAACACCATTTGAAACAGCAACCGCACGGAAGTAGTAGAACGTATCAGGCTTCAATCCTGTAATACCTGAAGCAAACGGGATAGTACCATTTGATCCGATGTACTGTGAGGCAGTGCTGTATCCAAGATCATAACTAGGACCCCACTGAAAGTATCCACTGGTTGTTCCAGACGCACTCGTAACAAGACCGTTGAGTGTTGCTGAGTTTGAAGAAATGTTCGTTGCAACTGTTGTTGTCACAAAAAAGTTTGCCTGGTTGTATTCACTGCTGTCGTACATGTTAAGACAACCTGGGTCGTTCATGTCGACAACACCATCGAAGTCGTCATCAATACCGTTTGAACAGACATACTGGATAGGCATAGGAGGCGGTGGTGGAAGAATAGCATTCACATGCACTGTTGTTGTGTCAGAGTCACTATCACCGTTACAGCTCACATGGATGCTGTAGGTTGTCGTACCATACGGATGAACACTGAGACTTCCATTTGAACCAACGTTCTGGTAGAAGCCACTTCCCTGGATATACACTGAGTTTGCGTTATCAGTATCCCAATGAAGGACAGCATATCCGCCGGGCTGGATAGTTGAAGGACTTGCGTAGAAGTCTTCGACTGAACACGATTCATCTTCTTCCTCTTCTTCCTGGTCTACAGAAATGTAGATGCTGTCTGATGTGTCACCTTGAATAGTGTTGCTCTGACAGTTGAGAGTGAGCGTAAAGTTTCCGCTTGTGTTTGGAGAAACACTGAGAGATCCGTTTGAAGAAACGTTTTGGTAGAAGCCGTTTGGTCCAGTGATTGTTGCACCATATGCACCCGTTGAACCCCATGAAAGAGTCGTTGACTGATTTTCATTGAGGCTTGTGTCACCCGCGTTGAAGTAGCTTATGTCACAGGTGTTTTGTGGTGGAGGAGGTGGAGGAGTTTGGTTGTTCGAAGCAACGAATGTTGCCACAACCATACCTTGTGTACACCATGGGTTCGTACCGCCGTTGTAGCAGTTACCACTGTAGATCCCAGGGATCGTACCAATCTGCACTCCGCCGTTCAAAATAGCCTGAGCCTGTGAACCAGTCAGAGTACTAAGAAGAAGCATGTTACCCATGCCATCTTGGTTGATATAGAGCTTCACACTCTGAAGCGTGAGGTCTTGATCGGTTGATCCAGAAACCTGAGCGGTTGCGTTTCCACTAATCGAAGATCCGCCACCTGAAAGAGTTCCGTAGAACGAAAAGTTGTTCGTACTTGTCTCATTTTTTGTAAGAGAAACAGTTGCATTGTTTGCAGCTGTTGATCCTGTGTTTCGGATATACACACCAACCCAGAGTGTTCCACCGGGGTTAATAGCAGGATTTCCGAGCCAATCAGAACAGTTTGTCTGATTCTGTTGGTATGAGTTGCCGGGCATCGCCTGGACAACATCGGGCCAACACGCAGACGTATTCGCGAACTGCACTGCAGCTTCGACTTTTGCACTCGAAAAGAGCACGCCGAAGGCGAGGAAAATTCCGAATACAGAATATTTGAATGTTTTCATAAATGTTTTCGACATATCTATTTTTATAATTATGTAATTAATAGTTTCTCCTCTATCACAAGCATTCAAACTCTCGCTTAAATACTTGTAAAGAAGGAGGAGCACATGAGAACATGCGCTCACTCCGTTTTTTTTTACATTCCAGTCCATGTTCCACCGGGATAGTTTTCACTACCACCAGTAGGTTGGTTTATGGGACCAACAGGGGTGTATGTTCCCCCGCCGTACCCCTCACCTCCTGGTGGGGTTACGAATCCAGTCCATGTTGGACCGGTTTGCTGTGGTCTCCACACTGGCTGTTGTTGATACACAGGTTGGCATCCTCGTGGCTGCAAAACACCTCCAAGAATATTCGCCGCCAGATTTATCCCAACACCACCAGCACGACCACCACCATTGTTGAAAATAACAGCTGAACCCAAATCAGGAGCAGGTTCTTCATCTTCGATGATGTACGTTGGAACCCCAACAACATCGTCTCTGCGAAATGGTTCCATTTCGTAGACATACGTATTGTTAGTGGTGTTGGTGGTGTAGTAATTGTTGTTCACCTCCGTTGGAGGAGGTGTCGCAACAACAGGAACCTCTTCTTTTTTGTGAATGTCCGGCTTCATGTAGGAAATCGGTTCATCGTGAAGAGTTCTCGCATCTATGCAAGGATTAAGACAATCCTCTTTATAGATGATCCGATTGTTACGTTTATCAACGACATACCACCCTGCTTCGTATGCAGCAAACATTCCCGGTTCCTTTGTTGAAGGAATCAGCCCGAGCACATCGACACCTTTCAATTCCTCAACAGAAAACCACCTTCTTTCAAAGAAGGAAAACTCTGCAAGGCACTGTTTGTGGTCTGATGGCAACTCGCTGTTTACAGCGAGAAGATCAAGGTATGTCCGATTTCTTGGACTCTTCACTCCGAGGAATGAAGTTTGTCCAGTAGACAAGCTGTCTGCAAACACCTGAGGCGAAGCAAGAACAGCGCGTCCTTTGTTAAGAAAAGGATTCACCTGGTTATGAGGCATTACCCGATATTGGGCAACAGATTCTGTGGTCATGACCAATAAGGCCACAACAAGTGTGTGAATGAGCAAGATATTCTTCATGCGTTTCTAGAATTAAAAGATTATGGAATTTTTGTGATTTAACAACATACTATCACATATGTCCACCAATGTCAATAGCCTCCCTATAGGCGAAGTAGGAGAAAAGTATTGTATACTAAGGCTCATATGGCAGTCTTTGACGAAGATAAACAGGATAAGCGGCTCGATGACCTAAAGCACCAGGAAGAGGAAGACTTGGTTCAGATCCTCGCCCAGCAAAAATACGGCATGCAGTCGGTAAACTTGGGCACTGTCCCAGTGGAAAACGAGGCTCTTCGGTATATCCCCGAAGAGAAAGCACGCGACATGCGCGTCGGCCCTTTCAAACTCCTCGGCAAACACATCCACATAGCCGTGCGCACTCCCGAAGACCCACGCCTTGAAGAGCTTTCGCACGATCTCAAAGAACACGGCCTCACTCCCCACTTCTACATGGCCTCGATGGCAAGCCTTGAAAAAGTGTGGGGTCGGTACAAAGAACTCTCCCAGGCAACCAGCGCTCGCGTGGGTGGTATGGATGTTTCTGGTGAAGTCATTGCCGACCTCGCCAAAAATCTCGGCACGGTTGCAAACACCAAAAATGAAATCGAGCGCGTGCTTCAAAACGAAAAGTCGCATAAGGTCTCACATCTTCTCGAAGTGATCCTCGCATCTGCTATCGGTATCGACGCATCCGACGTACATATCGAACCCGAAGAAGATTTCGTGCGCCTCCGCTATCGTCTCGATGGCGTGCTTCAGGATATTCACCACTTCACCGACGACGTGTACAAGCTCATGAATTCCCGCCTCAAGCTCATGTCGGGAATGAAACTCACCACCAACGCTCTCGCGCAAGACGGACGCTTTTCGATATTCATCGGCGAAGATGAAATCTCTATGCGTGTCTCTGTCGTGCCGGGCGCATACGGCGAAGGCATTGTGATGCGTATCCTCAACCCAAAATCCATCCAAGTGAAACTCGAAGACATGGGAATCCAAGAAGATCTTTTCAATACCATGATGCGCGACATCAAAAAGCCGAATGGTCTCGTGCTTCTCACCGGTCCGACAGGTTCGGGTAAAACAACGACGCTCTATGCCTTTCTTCGAAAAATCTACTCACCAGAACTCAAGATGATGACGATCGAAGACCCTGTCGAATACCACCTCGAGGGCATCACACAGACACAAGTCGAACATGAAAAAGGATACGACTTCCTCGCCGGTCTTCGCGCCGCGCTTCGACAAGACCCCGACGTACTCATGGTCGGTGAAATCCGCGACTCAGAAACAGCAAAGATCGCTGTCGAAGCAGCACTCACGGGACACTTGGTTTTTTCAACGCTTCACACCAACAACGCCGGCGGTGTTATCCCTCGCCTCATCGACCTTGATGTGAATCCAAAAATTCTTGTCTCCGCGCTTTCTCTTTCTGTCGCGCAGCGACTCGCGCGAAAGCTCTGCCAAGTATGTAAAGAAGAAGTGAAAGAACCACTCGAAACAGAAAAGAAACTCATTGTCGATATTTTGAAACAAGCAGAAGAGCAAAAGAAGCCGCTTGAAAAGTACGGTCTCACTTCAGCTTCGCCTATCATCCTCTGGAAGCCCGTCGGCTGCGAAAAATGTAACTTCACTGGATACAAAGGCCGCATCGGAATTTTCGAAGCCGTTGAAACCGACGAAGCAATCGAAAAAATAATTCCCACCAACCCGAGCGAACGCGACATCAAACGCGCCGCTGTTCCTCAAGGAATTTTCGACATGAAACAAGACGCGATCGTGAAAGTCTTGAAAGGAGTCACCTCGCTTGAAGAAGTAGCGAGTGTGGTGGATTTGTACGAAGAATAGAAAACGGGAGGCATAGATGTTCCG
>CAYMIO010000024.1:0-5872 GCA_964390875.1 uncultured Candidatus Saccharibacteria bacterium | reverse complement strand
GCGGCTCTTTTCTATTTTCTTATTCTTCTTAGTATTCCCTCATCGAAAGCTGTGCATCCACCTTTTTGATCAGGTCGAGCACCACTGACACCACGATGAGAATAGCTGTTCCGCCGATAGCTATCGATGTGAGGCCCGTTGCACCTTGGATGATGAGCGGGAGCACAGCGATGAAACCGAGGAAGAGCGCACCAACGAGTGTCACTCGCGATACCACACCATCGAAGTAGCGTTCTGTCGCTTCACCCGGGCGAATGCCTGGAACGAATGCGCCACCGCGCTGCAAGTTCTGAGACATTGCATGCGGATCGAACGTGATAGCGGTATAGAAGTATGTGAAGAGAAACACGAGAACGAAGTAGATGATACCGTATGTCCATCCGCCTTGCTGGAAGGCTGCGAGCTTCGATCCAAACGCCGCAAGCGATGGGTTCGCTGCTCCGAGAAGCGCGTTACCAACAAGCTGCGGAATAAGAAGGATCGAGAGCGCAAAGATGATAGGCATCACACCCGCCTGGTTCATACGAAGTGGAATGTATGTTGTACCACCACCTGTTTGCGTGTTTCCACGCACCTGCTTTGCGTACGTCACCGGCACCACACGCTCGGCTTCTGTCACAAGGACAACGCCCGCGATGATAAGAAGAGTGACAGCTGCAAGCAGAATGTATGTTGGAAGCTGTGAAGGGTCGTAGCTGAAAAGAAGCTGTGAAAGACTCTGCGGAAGCTGAGCCACGATACCCGCGAAGATGATGAGTGAGACACCGTTTGAGATACCAAACTCAGTCACCATTTCACCGATCCACATAAGAAGGATTGAACCTGCCACGAGAACCACCAAGTTGATAGCTGTTTCAGCTGGAGTAAGCGGAGAGAGCACACCCTGTCGCGTAAGGAGCGAAAGGAAGGTGATACCCTGAAGCGCTGCAAGAGGAACCGTAAGGATACGTGAGTAATTCGTGAACTTCTTTCGTCCGATCTCCCCTTCCTCTTGGTAGAGGCGCTTGAGACGTGGAGACATGATCGTGAGGAGCTGCATGATGATCGAAGCCGTAATGTACGGACCGACACCAAGCATGATGATCGAAAGATTCGAAAGACCTCCTCCCGAAAAAATATTCAAGACTCCGAAGAACTGGTTGGAAGCGAGGAACTGCGAAAGACGCGCTGCATCGACGCCCGGGATCGGCACTGCCGCGAGAAGGCGGAAGATAACGAGGGCTGCGAGCACCACAAGCACCCGGCGACGAAGCACCGGATCCATCACGAGCATCTTCAATTTTTTACCGAGTGTATTCATAGTGTTTATGCTTCGACTGTGCCACCTGCTTTTTCAATAAGCACTTTGGCATTTGCCGAAACGGTACAACCTTGGACCGTTATCTTTTTTGTGAGCGTACCTGTGCCGAGGATTTTCACCTTTGGCATCCAACCGAGGCCTTTTGAGATCACTTTCTTGGCAAGAAGTGTTGTTGGACTGACGATATCGCCTGCGGTAAACGCTTCCTCGATCTTTGAAAGATTCACTCCTGTTGGTTTTGTTTCAATAGAATTGAAACGGTATCCACGCTGCTTTGGAAGTTTCTTGATGATGTCGCGGATCTCAGGGCGACGCTTGTTACCAGCGCGCGCTGTCTGACCTTTTCCGCCACGTCCCGAAGTCTTACCTCGAGTTCCGCCGCGTCCGACAAGCATTGTCTTCTTCTGTGCGTGTTGTCTTTTAACGTTGTGTAATTGCATGATGTAACTCTACAATGGATTACTCTTTTTCTTCTTTTGGAAGAATGAGTTTTCCTTTTTTGTCTGCGACCTGGAAGAGTGCCTTCATCGTAGCTCCGGCATTGTTCACTTTGTTCTTACTTCCTGAAATAACTTTCGCAGTCACGTCGGTCATACCGGCGAGAGTGAGAATATCACGAGTTGCACTACCAGCCACAAGACCGCGTCCGCGGTTTGGGATGAGCACGATTTCAGATGCGCAGTATTTTGCACGAACTTCGTGAGGAATAGACATGTTCTTTGTGAGCTTCACGCGGATGAGGTTTTTCTTTGCCGACTTGAGCGCCTTGCCGATAGCAAGAGCTGTGTCGATAGCCTTTCCACTACCAATACCCACAAGACCTTTCTTGTCACCGATGATCATCGAGACAGAAAAGGCCATACGACGTCCACCGGCAACCACACGAGTCACACGGCGAATATCAAGAATCTTCTGATCGTACTCAGGTTTTGGACGTTCAAAATTTCCTCCGCTGCGACGTCCGCCGCGAGGTCCGCTTCCACCCTGACGAGGACCGCCTGATGCGCCTCCACGAGGGTTATTTCCGCGGTATCCACCCTGACGAACAGGAGCTGATGATGTTGTTGTTTGTTCTGCCATAAAATTTAGAATGCGAGGCCGCCTTTTCGAGCAGCATCAGCAAGCAGTTTAACTCGACCTGTATATTTGAATCCATTTCGATCAAAAACCACAGTAGTGATTCCTTTTGCCTTAGCAGCTTCTGCTACCTGGCGACCCACTTCCTCTGCGCGTTCGGTCTTTGTACCTTTTGTCATCTTCACATCACTTGCAGATGCAAGCGTTGCTTTCGCATCATCATTGATGAGCTGAGCGTAGATGAACTTGTTGGAACGATAGACTGAAAGGCGAGGTTTTGCTTCTGTGCCGCTGATCTTTGCGCGAATCTTTCGCTTGAGGCGAATGCGCTTGTCTTCTTTTGTAGTGTTTTTAGCCATAATGATACTCGTTATGCAGTCTTCTTACCCTGCTTGCGGCGGATCACTTCGTTGTCGTATCGGAATCCTTTTCCTTTGTAGGGTTCAGGCTTCTTGAGCGCGCGAATTGATGCTGCAAATTCTCCGACCTGTTCTTTGTCGATACTACTCATGGTGACTGTACCTTTTTCAGTTGTCACAGTGAGCCCTTCTGGGATCGCTACGATAACTGGGTGTGAAAAACCAAGAGCCATTTCGAGGTTCGATCCTTTAACATCGGCTTTAAAACCGACACCTTCAAGGATGAGTTTTTTCTGAAAGGGAGTGTTCACGCCATCCATCATGTTTTTGATGTGTGAAGCGTATGTTCCCCACAGCGCCTTTGAAAACGGATCTTCCTTTTTAGGAGTGACCGTGATCTCAGAGCCGTTGACTACGATATCGATGATATCGGTTTTCATTTCTCGAGTGAGAGTTCCTTTTGGTCCTTTCACGGTAAGAACACCTGAAGTGAGTGTTACTTCAGTGCCTGCGGGGATAGTGAGTTGTTGTTTTCCTATTCGTGACATAAGCCTACCAGATACTGAAAAGTACTTCCCCACCGACCAGCTCCTTCTGAGCTTCTTTGTCTGTCATGATGCCCTTGGGGGTCGAGAGCACGATATTTCCATAACCTTGTTTGAACGGCTTAAGTTCCTTTGCGCTTGAGTATACGCGGCGTGAAGGCTTTGATACTCGAGTCACATCGTGAAGCTTAGGCGTTCCGTCTTGTGCGTAGATAAGCTCTACCTCAACAACAGCGACTCCTTTTCTCGTCTTCTTTGCGAGACTCTTCACGTACCCTGCTTTGACCAAGCATTCTGCAATAGCGTGCTTGACCTTAGAATAAGGGAACGCGACCGTCTCTTTGCGAGCAAGGCTGCCGTTCTTGATTATGGTGAGCATGTTTGCGATTTGATCCATAACCTGTGTTAATTTAAGAAGTAAATGTGTGTGCGCTGGAGCACGAAGCCGCTTACCAGCTTGATTTGCGAACGCCTGGAATCATTCCATCGTTGGCGAGTTCGCGAAAACAAATGCGACAGAGTCCGAAATCACGCAAAAAGGCATGGCCGCGTCCACAACGGAAACAGCGATTCTTGGCACGTGTCGAAAACTTCGGTTTTTTCTGGGACCGAACCCAAGTTGATGTTTTTGCCATATTGAATAAGGGTGGCCGGGCTTTTCGCGCGTATCTCACTCACATCCTCATGTGTCGGGGCCCTACCGGCATACAAGGAGACGAGCGGACAACGTGAAATACTGGCCTTTGTGCATAATAATAAAAAAATGGTGAAAAGTCAATGACAGCAAGGGAGCGGGAGCTGCGCTCCCGCTCCCGCTCCTTCCCCCTTCCATATAAAAAACCCCGCAATAAACGAGGCTTTTATGTTGATGAGATTGGGTTTCATCACAGAACAAAGTCTTGTTCCGTCACATCAACAACCGTTGGGATGTTGCTACTGAAAGTTGAAACCAAAATATTCAAGAAGTCCTTCTGAATCTTATTTGTCTTTGTCAATTTGTTGGTCGATTGACTCACATACGCTCCATTAAGAACAATGATTTCTTTGGCAGTATGCGACGATTTCTTAAACGAGCTGAATAACCGCGCAATCGCTCTGCGTACCTCAAAGCCGGTGTTACTAACGTATTCATGGCAAATAATGTCAGAAAGAGGGACCTCTGTTCCGAGATCATGTGGCATACAGAAAGCCAATTTACATTGACCACTTTTTTCACCTACAACAAGAAGAATCTGATTACTGTTCATGGGAATTGATTTTTGAATTTTAAAAAAAAATTGAATTACCCAAAACTCTACTGCTTTTCCAGCCTAAAGTCAACAAAACAAAACCCCGCTGGTGGCGGGGCTGGTTTATTTGTTTAAATGTTTTTGAACTTCTTTTTCTATGAGAGCAGCAATATCTGGGATCGATTGCTTTCCTCGAATCCTTTTTAATTTGCCAAGAGATTTAAAATAGGCCACCGACTTAGAAACCTGCTCTTTATGCCATTTGATGCGATTTTCGATTATCTTTTTATCTTTATCCAAAGCCTTGTAGACTTCTTTCATATTTCCGTCTTTCCGACCCGCCGTCCTTCGATAAATTTCTGCGTCGGGAAGATCGATATAGAAAGCGATAAAATCCTGGCCCTGCTCTTCAAAAAGCTTACTCAAAAGTTGCGCTTCCGGCTTGAGACGTGGGTTGCCGATGAAAATAAGATCTTTGTTTTTTGGCTTACCTTCAAGATTCTTAATGAGGAACTTTTTCATCAGCGCCACAGGAGCAGGGTGTCCTTTCGCAGTGGTACGGCGAAGCCATTCCCCTTCTGGGGTTTTTGCTTTCATAAGAGTACGCCAGTGCTTACCTGACTCAACAGGCTTAAGTGCATACTTCTCCATTAGAATATTTGCCTGGGTATCTTTGCCCGCGGTAATCTGTCCAAGAAGTATAATATTGAATCCGAGTTTTTGTTTTTGTTGTTTATTCATGATTTTTAGTGTTGTTTAGATAAGACTATAGCGAAAGTCCTTTTTTGGCAAGAAAAAAGGCATTCGCGAGGAATGCCTTTAAAGCCACGTAGATTGGTTTTTACACCACGTCCCCTTTCCAGCCTCGTGCGTCATCCGCAAGAATACAGTGGAAAGTAAAATACAGCGCAAGCACCATTATGTTAAAGAGTGCACATAATCCACTCAAAGACCCAAAAAGAAAGACCGTTTCACTTATTTTCAGAAAATCTGTCAAAGCCAGTGGCACAGTACCAAGCATCGGTAGTCCACACAACCACAACACACACTGAGTAAAAAACTCATCACTTTGACCGGTCGTATCCTCCGGCAACTGTACAGTGGTCCCTGACATTTTAAAGTAGCGTACACCACAGTAGAAAAGTACAGAGGAGCTCAGTGCGATCAAAGTCGTCCCATACAGAGGTGATAGTGATGTGGCTAGAGAAAACGTTGCCACGCATATGGTGATAATTAAAAACATCAGAATGACTCGGAGGTCTAGTACCAACCACCACGGAATTATTTTTTTCATAACAAAGAGGTTTTAATTTACATAAAACAGTACTCCCCTTCCGCGGGAAAGTCAAAAGCCGCCGCACC
>CAYMIO010000023.1:0-6415 GCA_964390875.1 uncultured Candidatus Saccharibacteria bacterium | reverse complement strand
TTGCTTTCACTTTTTTGTAATCAACAGAATCGTTCGACTGTTCGATCGCAACGATGATGTAGTTTTCTTTTTTCAATTTCTTCAAAAGAGGAGAAATAGTTTTCACGTGCGTCCACGGAATGGACTGCTCAGCACCAAGCGCAGTCTTAGCAATTTCTTTTCGCTCTCTTCCAAATTGATCAACCGGAAGCGGCGTAATACCCACAAGATAGACATGCGAAATTCCTGCCGCATCACCAGTGCGAAACAGTGAACCAACGTTCTGCGCGGAGCGGATGTTGTGGAGGATGAGAATGGGTTTCATATATATTGTAGTAGGATTTGCCCTCGGCTCAACACTTCGCTTCGCTCGTTTGGCCTGGGCACCACCTCGCCTGCCTATCGGCATGGCTCCGGCGTTCAAATCCTAACACAAACACGTGCAGGCGTCTTTGTTCTGGGCGCACTGGCTCACTCACTGCGTTCGTTGTGCGCCCAGTAGGATTTGAACCTACGACCCTCTCCTTAAAAGGGAGCTGCTCTACCAACTGAGCTATGGGCGCATATGGGTAGCAAGATACCATAAGTTTTCAATTTCAGCAAAAGAATTCACTCTGATATACTGGCACTATGAAAACAAAGACAATCATCACCTGGGTCATCGTGCTCGCACTTATCGGTCTTGCCATCTTCGGCATCGCCCGCGCCAAGCAGAAACCAGGCAAGCTCGACGAATTCGCAACCTGTATCAAAGACGCGGGAGCCAAGTTCTACGGCGCGTTTTGGTGTCCTCACTGCCAAGCTCAGAAGCAAATGTTTGGCCTCAAGTCAGCAAAGCTTCTTCCCTACGTAGAATGCTCTGAAGCCGACGGAAAAGGTCAGCTCCAGGTCTGTGTCGATGCCAATATCACAAGCTACCCAACCTGGGAATTCGCTGATGGCTCACGCGTCACCGGTGAACAAGCGCTCACTATCCTTGCTGAAAAAACAGCATGTACACTTCCTGGAGATGAAAAAGCAGAAGCAGCGCCTGCCCAAGAAGACAACTCAGCTGCTGGTGGAACATTCCCTGAAGGTTCGGCTGAAGCAGAAACAGGAGGTATAGCTGAGTAATATGGAATCCTCCACTGAAATCATTAATATACTCTTCTCAATAGGCGGCATCGCTCTTCTTCTGGTGGGCGTCTGGCTCATTGTGGGCCGATTCTTTCCTTCGGTTCTTCCTACAAGCATCCGCCGTTTTGTGGTTTCAAACGTTCTTTCTCTCATCTTCGTCATTTCCCTCGGTGGAGTCATTGGTAGTCTCGTGTATTCAGAAGTACTCGGCTACGAACCCTGTTCCCTATGCTGGCTCCAGCGCGTCTTTATGTATCCGCTTCCCGTGCTCGCACTGGTGGGTATCAAGAAACGTGACATCGGCGCAAAAAGCTACATCCTTCCCATCGTTTCTATCGGCCTTCTTGTCGCCGTATACCAACTCATCGTCACCTACACTCCCGGAGCAAACATCCCGTGCCCTGCCGGCGGCGCTTCGTGTGCTATTAAATATGTAAATGAATTTGGATTCTCTACCATTCCACTCATGTCATTTGGCCTTTTCATCAGCCTTCTTGGCGTACTCGTTACGCGAGAAAAAGGATCGTTCGTCTAGTTTTCCACACCACGTGTATTCCTTTGCCTCTCTCTCGTGTATACTTATTCACGAAGCCGCGCTTCTTGTTAGCTTCGTTTAAGGTTTCCCCCTTAGGGAATAATACGCAAACGCAAGTGAGCAGGGCTGAAGAAATAGTATTAAAGTTTCTTCCAAGCGTACTTTGTTCTTTAATTGAATAGATCGCCCAGCACATTTTTCTAAAGTTTAAAGAGCCTCGCCATGGTTTTCGAACACATTCGCAAGAATGCATTCGGGGACCATGCTGAGGCTCTTTTTTATTGTCCCTAAACAACCAAAACGAATTCGTATACAGTTACATACATAAAAAAACCCCAACTGCATGCACAGCTGGGGTTTTGTTTAGCGGTGTGGAGATTTAAGCAGCCAAGTCATCTTAACCTCGAGTTATTGGGAATAAAAAATATACCGACACGCACTAAAACGTCTTTATTATTCAAAATAGAAAGCGTACAACTTCGCTACACTATACCACACGTTGACACACGGCGCAAGGATGCTGAGTTTCGCCCAGAGCCCGGCAGCATTTTTCAGGGGTTTTGACTCGGACCCGCAGCGCCGCATGGCGCGTGAGGGCGCTTGCGTTTCAAAACCCCTGAAAAATGCTGCCGGGCTCTGGGCGGCGCGTCTCTCTCTAAAACGCCTTCAAAAGATACGCTTCCAATCCCTCTTCGAATTCAATCTCCCCCGCTTGGCCTTTGTGATATGTGTCCACCAACTGCGCCGAAAGCGACGCCAATTCTTCATCTTTAAATAGAAGAGCGAACCGCTGCGCTTTTTTAAATACAAAAGGATTCAACCCCGCTTCTTCAGCACTCTTCGTTTTCTTCGAAAGTACCAGTGCTTTAATCATCCAAAACAGCACACCGGTGATTTCACGCGGATCAATCCCCGCTGCCATAGCTTCGCGATAGATCATCCATGTTTTTTTCTTGTCGCGCGCCGCGAATGCATCGGTGAGAGCAAAGGTATTGAACGGCGGTTTTTTGTTTTCTTCTTTTTTCAAAAGAAACTCTTCAAGACTTTCGGCATACTTTTCAAGTTTCGTTCGTCCCGCTTTGAGAATCGAAGTTTCGGAAATAATAAAATGGTTCTTCGATTCACTCATTTCAGAAAGATGCTTCAGTGCGTACTCTTCAAATTCAGAAGAAGAAAGTGTGTCTTCCAACACCACAACAAGCGGTTCACCAAAAAGAGTTGCTGCTGAAAACAATTCTTCTACCTCCGAGCTTGTCACATTCGTTTCATCGCGAAATATCACAGACTCTCCTTTTGAGAGTTTTTCTGCGAGACGGTCGCGCTTCTCCCTTCTTTTTGCACTGTCGGTTCCGAGAAAAACGTAGAGCATATTAGAACTTTACTTTCCTTCGATAGGTACGATAGTCATCACCATACCGCGCCACGAGGAGCTTCTCTTCTTTCCATATAAAGACATATCGCGCAAGAAAAAAACAAAAGGTTGTGATCACCAAAAGTGAAAGCGAATTAAAAATGAAAGAAAGTCCGAGCATCATAATCCCAATCCCAAAGTTTGTAGGGCTTCGAGTCACCTTGTATGGACCTCGAGCAAAGCGCGTGTATGGAAGATCTGATTTTCGGTGATGTCCTCCACGTGTAGAGATTTGCGCCCAGTAGATAAGAAGCGTTCCCGTGAAAAGCAAAAAGAGTCCAAGACCATTGTGAGGAATGGCTGTTATCGGATAGTGCGCGAATGCGTCAAAGATCACCGCAACCAAAAGTCCGAAAAAATGAAAAAGGTAGGAATGCCCAAGGACGATATGCACGAGGTTTATGTTGTCTTTTTCTGAAGTCACAAACGTATTGTACACCTTTTGCTAGTCTTTCAAACTTCCCCAGGTCTTCGCTGAGCCTACGTGTACAGAAAGCGGCACGCGGTCTTTTGGGGCAAGCTTTTCATCGAGAACCGTTTCCATGGCGGTGGTGATACACTCTACCGCTTCTTGGACCACAGCGTCTTCCACTTCGTAGACAAGTTCGTCGTGCACCTGAAGAAGTAAATGTGTTTTTGAAAGAAGACCCGCTTTCTCGAGTGCCTCCTTGGCGCGTACGATAGCAAGTTTGATACAGTCGGCAGCCGTGCCTTGAATCGGCGCGTTGATAGCCATACGCTCTGCGGCTGCGCGAATGTACGGGATCTTCGAACGAAGTGCTGGAAAGAAACGACGTCTACCAAAGAGGGTTTCGGTGTAACCTTTTTCGTGCGCTTCTTTTTTCACACCTTCAAGGTAGCCAGCAATGGTTGGAAACTCTTCAAAATAGTTTTTGTAAAACTCAGCAGCTTCGTCACGAGTGGAGCCAAGGTTTGCTTGAAGCGCTGTCACACCCATGCCGTACACGATACCGAAGTTGATCACTTTTGCTTTTCGACGCATGTCGGGTGTGACTTCATTTTCAGGAACACCAAACACCTTAGAAGCAACACTCGCGTGAACATCTTTTCCTTCTTGAAACACTTTTTTCAAAAACACATCGCCCGACATAACCGCGGCAATGCGAAGCTCAATCTGCGAATAGTCAAAAGAGAGAAGTGTATGTCCTTTCTCAGCAACAAACGCGTCGCGAATCGTCTTGCCATATTCACCTTTGATAGGAATATTCTGCAGGTTCGGATCGTTGGAAGAAAAGCGTCCTGTGGCAGCACCCATCTGGTTGAAAGTGGAGTGGATGCGTCCGTCATCTTTCACCATTTCTGGAAGTGCGTCGATATACGTCGAAACAAGTTTCTGAAGCTCGCGATATTCCATAATCTTCGGAATGATCTCGTGTTCACTTTCGTACTTTTTCAAAATTTCAATATTGGTCGAACGCGCGCCGCCAGCTGTCTTCTTCATCTTGCCTCCTTTTCCGATAGCAAGATCATCAAACAAAATATCGCCGAGTTGCTTTGGAGAATTGATATTAAATTCTTTTCCTGCCATTGTATAAATTTCTTTTTCAAGAAGTTCGAGTCGCGCGTGAAATTCTTTTGACAAGGTTTTCAAATGGTCGATGTCGACACGAATGCCTCGTGTTTCCATATCACCAACAATCGGCAAAAGCGGGAGCTCGATATGCTCGTACACGTACGAAAGGCCAGCACGCGCAATAGCGGTTTCAATATTCTTTTTGGCTTCGTCGATTGTTTTCGCTTTTTCAAAATACCGAATATCGTCTTGGTTGGGATTACTCATTTCAGAATTAAGAAGCGAGAGAGCAATTTTCAATTTCTTTTCGTCCTGTGGATCCATTTCTTCCGCATTGTCGCCACTTTCAAATGCGCCAAATATCTGCTCGAAGCGTGAAAGGAGGCTTCGGAATTCGAGTGTGATAAATAGTTCTTTCACTTTTGCACCGTCGATAGTTTCGCGAAGCGGCTTGGGAAGAGTGAAACTGATAGGCGCATCACGACGGATGGTCGCCAAGCTTTTCGAGAAGAGCGCTTCTTCTTTTCCGTCGCGGATAAGACCAATGATGCGGTCAGTGAGTTTGAGTTTCTTGAACACTTCCTCCCCTTTTGCAAGCGCTTTGTACATTGCCTCTATCGTCTTGAAATGAGAAATGAGTTCGGTCGCTGTTTTTTCACCAATGCCTTTGATGCCAATGATATTGTCCGATGGGTCGCCGCGAAGACCTTTGTAGTCAGGGAGAAATTCTGGGGCGAATCCATAGCGAGCAACCACCGCTGCTTCATCGTAGAGGATGGTATCGTTGATTCCTTTTTTTAGGGTGTAGACCTGCACGCGCTTCTTGTCGACAAGTTGCATCGTGTCCATATCACCCGATGCGATGATGATCTCGACGTCTTTACGATCTTTCATCTGCTCTACAATAGTACCGAGCATGTCGTCGGCTTCGTATCCAGCCTTGTCGTAGATGGGAATACCAAACGCTTCGAAAATACTGCGTGAAGATTCAAGCTGCGCCACAAGGTCGTCTTCGGCTTTCCGTCGGCCAGCTTTGTATGCGGTGTACGCTTCATGCCGAAATGTCTTTTCAGCGCGGTCGTAGCAAGCAATGACAAAGTCAGGGTTGAGGTCAGAGAGAATCCGAAGGATCATCGAAGAGAGGCCGTAGAGTGCACCTGTTGGTTTGCCATCACTTGAAGAAAAGCTGGGAAGCGCGTGGTAGGCACGATGAATAATCGCGTGAGAGTCGAGGAGAACGAGTCTGGTCGTGCCTTTGGTGCTGGCTTTCATAGGCCAAGTATAGCGCGCTATTAGCCTATCCGCACCTTACGGAAGCCTTCAGAAACATGCGTAATTTCGATCCGCACCGCATCCTTCGGGATCGCACTTTCAACGAGTTCGGGCCACTCCACCACCACAAGTGCATCTTTCTCTTTCAGTATTTCAGCAAACCCGAGTTTGAGGATTTCGTCAGCACTTTTCAATCGATAGGCGTCGATGTGGTACAGAGTTTTGAATACCGGATGCGCCGTCTCATGACGGCGCATAATAATGAACGTCGGCGACGCCAGTTCTTCGTGTATTCCAAGAAACGCGCCAATCGCCTTTGTCAGCGTCGTCTTCCCTGCCCCAAGATCACCCGAAAGAGCGAGTACCGATGCTCCGTCATAGCTACACGAAAGAAGCTGCTCCACAATCGTTTGAGCAATTTCTGGCACTTCTTCTTCGCGGTATTCTTTTTCCATGAGGGTACTGTATCACAGCGAAGGCCGGAAGTGCATTTGGCCGGGCTTTGACTCGGACCCGCAGCGCCGCATGGCGCGTGAGGGCGCTTGCGTTTCAAAGCCCGGCCAAATGC
>CAYMIO010000022.1:0-8990 GCA_964390875.1 uncultured Candidatus Saccharibacteria bacterium | reverse complement strand
AGCTCTGCAGCAGACTCTTCTTCTGCTGTCATAACAGGAGAAACATCTTCAGCTGCCTGTTCGTTCACTGCAGGATCTTGTGTACGATCTTTCGACATAAGGAGAAGTCCAGCTACGATAACGAGTGCAATAACTACAATCGCTGTCATAAGTCCGCCACTTTTCTGTGCACCTCCATTCATGCCACTTCCCATTGCTGGTCCGAGATTTGATGTGTTGTCCATATAGTGTGTACTCTTACTACTTATTAGTTGCTACTTTCTACCGTCTTCGTTTCTGGTCGAAGATCGCGAAGTATTTTAATGAGCTCTCTCATTGATTCATGTACTTTTTTCAGCGCAGCCTTCGCTTCTTCTTTTGCTGCTGAAATCTTTGTTTTCATTTCTTCATCAACAGTACCAGCCGCATGAGCTTCAGTCGAAAGTGTCTTGAGCGCTTCGAGTTTTACCTTTGCATCAGCAATATTCGCTTTCACCACTTCATTCTGTGTTTCTGCTTTTGAAACATCAACACCTTCATCTTCCATCTTTTGGATGCGTGCATCCAAGCGTTCTGAAAGTTTCTCTATCTGAAACATACCGATGTACGCACGTTTTGCGAGCATCTTCCACACAAGGTGTTTGCTATCTTGTTCGCTCACACGTTCACGAATCTCTTTAACTTTTTCCATGCGATCTTCCCGTCGCTCTTGAATTCCTCCACGAAGATCAGCACGCTTTTCTTGAGTTCGGCGTACTCCGGCAGAATCTTTCATTTCTACCGTCACCGAAGGTTCTACTTCATCTTCATGCGCTTTTGTAATAGCTGGAGCAAGCACCAGCGCACACATAAGCGCTATTGTTGTATAAATACGCATATAGTTTTTTAAGAATTATCTTCTAAGCCCCCTCTGGGGTACATACCAGTATACCACTTCACAAATAGCCACACCCTCTCGCATGGGGAAGTAAAAAACCGCGTCAGCGGTTTTTTACTTCCCAAACGGATTCTTCGCACCTCGTACCTCAAAGTGAAGATGTGGCCCGGTCGAGTTGCCGGTAGATCCAAGAAGACCCACAGTCTCACCTTGCGCCACCTGCTGGCCCACAGAAACATTCACCTGGCTCATGTGTGCGTAAATAGTCTGTGTACCATTTGAGTGTGCAACAACCACAAACTTTCCATATCCCCAGTTGTATCCCGATGATTTTGAAATAATGACTCGTCCTGCCGCTGAAGCCTTAATAGGAGAACCGATCTTTCCGCCGATATCAACAGCCGTTCGGCCGTGGATTCCTTGAGTAAGCGGACCATTTGTTGGGCGAATGTAGTAACCAGGAAGAGAAGGACCAGAAACACGAGCAAGGAGGGTTCCAACAGTACCTGTTTTTATCTTACTGATTATCGAAGAAGAAGAGCTTGTACCCTTTGCCACACTGGCAGATGAACCCATTTTCCCATTTGGCACAACAATAGTGTCCCCAACAGAAAGCTTGGAATCCTTCTCAAGACCATTCCATTTACCTATTTCAGAGATGTCGGCGCCGTATTCACGAGCAATCTTGCTGAGAGTGTCTCCCGAACGGACAGTGTGAATAATTCCAGAAACAGGGGGGATATCGAGTGTTTCACCCACCTTGAGACTATTGGACTTGGCAGGAAGGTTGTTGGCCCAGCGGATAGTATCGGCCGAGATATCAAACATTTCCGCAAGACTGCTGACGGTATCGCCCTTTTGAACGACATAAAAGGAAATATCAGCAGCTTCGATATTTTCATGAAAAAGAGAGTCGGCTTCTGTGCCAAGAGGTCCTGCTTTTGCCACAAGAGCGTCATCTAAGACAGAAAGCGCGATTTCACGAGGAGCAGAGGCGGAAAGGGATGTTTCTGAAGGAGAAAGAAGCTGTACTGTCTGGGAATTGCTACCATCAAAACTGATCGGCTCTTCAGCAGCCTCGGCAGCAACGCCAAAAACGTCGAAAAGGCCAGCTTGAGCGACTTTGTAAAAACCAAGGGAAAGAATAAGGATAACCACCAGCAAAGACACTCGTGTGGCTGGAGCGTTAAAAATCAAGGCTTTTTTAGCTTTCTGAGGCTCGAGGACTGAGGAAGTGCTCACAGAAGGCTTTGTATTGTGGGGTAAAATAAGCCGCGTTAGGACAGAACAAGGAAGTGCTCCCATAGGGAGCGCCAGAGTCGACTCAAAAATGAATTGAAAACTAAGGCTATTTCCGCATTCTGCGATGTTTACAACCGGTCGGATTCCGAGAAAACCTTATAAAATAAAGCTTTTTCGACAGAGGGCATTTCAGGAAAAGGTCGTGTACATGAGGGTACTTCAAACCTGTAAGGGTAAGGGTAGCGTGTATGGAGGAGGGAGTCAATGGGGTTATCAACAGTCGATAAAATTGACTATTAAGTACTTTTAATGCATAATTTTTATATGCCTTCACCGGAAAAGCACGCTAATAACTGGAATTCGAACGAATACCCCGAAGCTGTCACCGAAATCGTACGACTATCCAACCTCAACCCAGTCCATGAAAGATTCGTAGATGCCGCCCTCAAAAAAATGCTCACCGGTGATAAAGAAGGAGCTACTTCACTTTTAAAAAGAAAACTTGATAGTGATAACCTCTCCGAGAAATTGGAGGAGGTTATTGAATACATAGAAACAGCACTAGAACTTGCGAAGGACGATCCTTCTTCCATACAACCAAGAACAAAGCCTGAACCTCAGCAAATAGCGCCAATCGAAGAGGTGACTGTTCCAGAACAACCAGAAGAAGAAATCCTGCCCGATGATAAAGAAAAAACAACCGATACCGAAACGACTGTCACCATCAAAAACGCAAAGAAAAGTAAAGAAGCGACTCCGAAAGTAAAGAAGGGGAAACGGTCTTCAAAAAACACCGAGGCAAGTGCTACAATAGACGACATGAAAAACTCTTCAGAGGGAGCTGTTCCTTCGGAAAAAAAGAAACAGACTGATAATGAATCTGCAGAGCTAGAAAAATTTGCTGATGAAGCCGAGGATGCATTTAATGAAAATATTTCTGAAGCGCTTAAACAACACAAGATAGGGCGAACCCAAAAAGACGAAGAAGATACACTAAAGTTCCTCGAGAGTCCAACAACCGGACTTATCGAGGAACTAGAAGCAACCCTTAAAAACGACTTTCCTAATATCAAAAAGTTCTCTGAGAAGAAAATCACCGATATCCTTGCGGAAGATACAACACTAACCAAAGAACAGCGTTCCCTTCTTGGTATGCTTCGTCACTTCAAAAACCACGCAAATGAACTTGAAAAGATGAAGTCGGAGTTGAAAAAAAATAACCCTAACCTTCTTGAGACAATACTGGAAAAAGGGCAGACTGTTTCCTGGGAAGGGGAGCAGTGTGTTGTTGAACTTGTAAAAGGCAATGTTGTTGTTCTTAACGATGAGAACGGTGAAAAAGTGTACGTGGAAAAAATCGAGCTCCTCGATGAAATGCGCCAGATCGCAGAAGCAAGGGAAAAAGAAATCGAAGAGGCTACAGAAAAAGAAGAAAGTCTCGAGGAAATAAAAGCCCGGATTGCGGCAATCGATAAAGAACTAGAAAAAATAGAGTCACAGAAGACGAAAATTATTCAAAATGTTCGTGCTCGTATTGAGAAAGAAAAAACAACAAAAGAAAAAGCTGAGCAAGAAAAGGAGGAACGAGCCCTCTCCACCGGTGAAGGAGAAGAAACCCCCACAGATGGACTGAGAAACAAAGCCTCCGAACGCGCGCCCTCAGTCGCGATCGGAGAATCTGATGCTTTTTGGACTACAGTCTCTAACCCGCAAGGTATGGAAATCTATCTGAAAGAATTTGTTGGGAACGCTGGCTATATACCCAAGGACGATACTGTCCTGGGCTTATTCGATAGTTTTTTTGATCACAGAAATAATGCTCAAGATATCCAAGACCGCATATACAAACAACTAGCTCAAGAACGAGAGGGTGAAACGCAAGCGGAACGCATAAAGAAATTTGATAACAGACTTAAAGAGCTGAAGATGGAAATGGAAGCAGACCTCAGAGAGAAGCTTTCAAAGCTGCCTGGCGCTGAAAAGCAGATACCGTTGACGGAGTAGTATAAAATTTGTATAATATTTTTAGAAGAAATTTTCCGCGACTCAATTATAAATAGCTTTGTATACTACATATATGGCAGGCGAAAACCCACCACAAGGACCAGGTACCAATTCAAACAAACCAACGGAAAAAGAACTCGAAGCAATGAAACCGAGGGAAAAAAAGGACTTTGAAGAGAAAAACAAAAGAGAGGATGCTCTACGCAAAGAACGTGAGGTGGAAGAAGAAAAGAAACGCAAAGCTGAACGAGATCAGCAAGAGTTTAATTCGCTTACCCCGGAAGGTAAAGAAATATATAAACGCCTTACTGAAAAAGAAAAAGAACTCGATCGTGAACAAAAGAAGGGTGTTAAAAGTGCTGTTCTTGAAGAAGAAAAGAAACGCAAGGAGGAAGTAATCAAAAAGTATACAGAGATACAATCACAAATCGAAGGTCTCACCGGGTGGGAATCAAACGATACCTTAAAGCGTATTCGTCTCCTTACTCTAGATAATATCAAAATACTACTAGAACTCCTGAAAGACAACACAAAGAAAGGTCGTCTGTTTGAAGAAGCAAAATGGGAATACGTAATAGACCAACAAATAAAGCTCTACAAAAGAGAATCTGAAAAAACGACCACCGAAACTCCTCCTCCACCCGCTCCTACAGCAACCATCACTCCCGCAGAAAAGAAAATAGTAGATGAAAAGTTTAAAAACAGCGGATTTACTGCTGCGAATATCGAAGGTATCGAAACGCTTTCATATGGGGAACGGCTTCTTATGCTTGAGATGCTTCAAAACGAAGCACTCAGAGACGTGAAGGAAGGTGCTCTTAAAAAGTATGAGGAAAAAAACAGTAAAAAAATACGTTTAATAGGAGGGGTTCGTCGCTCTATTCGCCGAACATTCAAGAACTACAACATAGCCAAGGAAGAAAAGAATAGGCGCAAAGAACTGTTCGAAACCAACGGAACGACAGTCGAATCACTCTTGGGAGCTGATCAAATCAAAGGCATAAAAACACAAATAGAAGCACTCCGCAGTGCCGGCATTGGTATTCATGGCACACCTGAAGGCAGCTATGGTATTGATTTCGTAAAATCGCCTGAGGGAGGAGCACACGCCGAGGCATACAAGGCTTTCAATGAAGCAGCGACAAAACTTACAAAAATTCCTGACGAGTGGGGAGCAGAGTACGCGACAGACAAGCAGAAAGCTCATTACAAAGCTGCATATGCTGAATACACCAATGCACGAACAGCTATGGCTGCAGCGATCGAGAGCGAATCATCAAAAGAACAAGCGGTTATCGACACAGCAACAGCCGACGCTTACACAAAACTTGTCCGATTCAACATTGCAAATCCTGATGCAATGAAGGAACTTGAAGCGATAAGTAAAACGAACGCGTTTGCAAAAGCTATCAAAACCACAGTAAGTGAGCGTGGAGTATATTTTGCACTTGGTGCTGGAATGCGAACTCTTTTTAAGGCAAGTGGGCTTGGAATAGTGGCTGCACCAGTAGTAGGCGCCTTGTCTGGGGCGGCTTTCGCACGTAAACGCGAACTCGAAGCAAAACGCCAGCGTGACATCGCGATGCGCGGCAAAGGTGGAATAAACACCAAAGATAGAAATGAGCGGTTTGGTATCGAGACTTTAAAACAGAAAATTGAAAAAGAGCCAAATGATGCAAAACGCAAAGAGCTCGAAGATGACCTCAAGAAACGCATTGATGCTAAAAAAATAGAAGATGATAGAGAAAAAGCATTCGTATCGGCTGAGAATCTTGCGAAACGCCTTGAACATCTACAAGGAAAAATACAAAATGTAGACCTAACAGACGCCGCAACACGTGCGAAGTATTTGGCTGATTTGAAAAATCGTATTGACTACACCAAATCAAAACTTGATGAAGGACATGTCTCTCTTGGAGAAGTTAGTAGTAGGGCAGGCAACCAAGTTGCCTTGATAGTAGCGCTTACACAAGCAGAGGCACTGTACGCCACAGCCAACAATAAAGAGTTTAGTGAAGCGCTTGCTGAATATTATGCTAACGAAAAGCAGCACCGCCCAACAGCGCTTACTCTTCGAGTATCTTCTCTCAACAAAAAGCTACAGCAGGCTGGTTTGTCTGATGTACAAAAAAGTGTACTAGAAAAAGAAATCGCAGAAATTGAAAAAAACATCAGTATCGAGGCGGGGGAAAAAAGAAAACTGAAAGAAGGAAAACCTGAAGATGTAAAAAACAAGCTTCGATCATACATGGAAATGCAAGCAAAAAGGACAGAGCTTGTTCGTAGGGCGGACCGTGAGACAAAAATGCTTGTGGGCGCAGCCACTGGTGCTGTTGCTGCTATCGCCGGCCGATATGCAGCTGAATATCTTATGGAATTGTGGCAAGGTGATGATATTATTTCCAGAGGCGGTGGTAGCACCAACCCTATCGAAAATCCTGGGGTTGTCGACAATACACCAGGCGTCACTGAATACACGGAAGCAAAAGTTGGCGTTAGCTCACGTGGTTCGATCCAAACATTCGTTGATCTTAAAAAAGAACTCGCGCTTCGCTATCCTGCGGGTTCAGACATGCCGCCAGCAGTACGTCATATCCTCAACACTGACGCGACAACACTTTCAAAAGAAGTTGGGTACTTCCGCCCAACTGATTCATCTGGGCTAGAAAGTCACATGGCGCATGCTGGTGATGAATACAGAATCAACAAACAAGGAGATCTCGTATTCTTCGACAAAAGCTCAGGCACAGAAAGAATCATTATCGACTCGAATAACGGAGCGGCTGAAGCACGTTTCCATTCTGATGCTGAAATGTTCGACTCTGATGGAAATCGCAGACCTTCAGGAGTGAAAACCAATGAAGGTGGTGCGCGAGTGGAAAGAAGCGGTGCAGCACCCGATGAACCTATTGGGGGAAGGGAGGACACGATACCTGACCAACCGATCGGCGATGGAAAAGCGCTCCGTCAACCAAACGGAAAAGGCCTTGATCCAAATACGCTTTTTGAAAAAGACTGGGGAGCTGATGCGAACCATGATGGGAAAATCGATTCAGTAGAAAGACAGCGCTATGACTATCCGATAAACATGGCTGATCCGAAAGACTATGGAACAGCACCGAAAATAGCAACACCAGGTGTTGAACAATTCACTCCATCACAAGCAGACGTTCGTTCATACCAAAGCCGAATGGGTAACTACATCGACAACCTTCCAGCCGAAGAACGCCAGCGCGTACTCGACATGGATGCTCGTCAGTGGGGAGAATACCAGCGAAGTATGAATCGCACGTGGGGCGGTCGCGCATGGCGTAACGCAACATGGGGAATGGGTAAATTCTTCAAGTGGCTCTTCGCTCCAACAGGCCAAGGAGGATACTACGGAGGTGGCGTAGGACCCAACTCTCCGATCTACCAAAACGGAACCGGTCCTGGTGTAAACCAGACCGTCGGTCAGTGGCTTAAGAAAAAATAACAGAAGCATGAAAAAACACCCTTCGGGTGTTTTTTCATGCTTAAAACTGATCTTTTATTTCTCCTTTGTATCTAATCACAATATGTCTTCCTTTTCCTTCGCCAACAGATTCTGTTTCAAGATCACTCATCTTGGAAACATATTCGTGGACAATGCGGCGGTCGTACGGAGACATGGGCTCGACATCGATGCTTGATTTGAAATATCGTGCGCGCTCAGCCATCATGTGCGCCAAGTTGCGGAGGCCTTCAATACGTTTCTTTTCTTGGCCATAAATGTCGATAATGAGAGATGTTTCAGGAAGTTTTTCTTCACCAAATTCTTTTTCAAGAACCTTACGCATGATCATGTTGAGTGCGTGCATGCCTTCGCCACCGCGGTAGGTGAGGTCGCGACCATGTGCTGACTGGATGGAACAAAAAAGAATATTAAGAGTCTCATCATATTCAAAACGACACTCGGTAGCGATACCAGACTGTACCAAAAACGTTTCTGCGATTGTTTTGAGTCGGTCGGTATTCATAACAGATTATGAGACAACAACGATCGGGTCGTCTTTGCGGTGCTTGATCGTGCGTTCTTGAATGATGGTGACAATATTGCTGGTGATCCAGTAGATAGCGACAGCGGCCGAAAGTTTTATCGAAACAACAGCGATGATAACGGGAAGCACGAAACGCATCTGGTTTTGCATATTGCGAGCAACAGCTTCTTGCATGTTCTTTGGTTCACCGTCTTGCTTCTTCTGGCGAGTTGGTGAGAGATGAAGCTGGAAGAATTGTGAGATACCTGCAGCGACAGCGAAGTACACGCTTGGCTTGGTGATATCGACACCAAGAAGTGTTGTTCTCATGGTTTCAGGCATATGCACGAATGAGTAGAGAAGATCTGGTGAACCGAATCCTTTGTAGAACACATAGTAGAGCGCAATGATGATAGGGAACTGGATGAGGATCACAAGACAGCTTGAAAATGGATTGACGCCATTTTTCTTGTAGAGCTCGAATGTTTTCTTGGCTTGTTCTTCTTTTGCGGGGTAGAGCGTCTTTATTTTTGAAAGCTCAGGCTCGAGGGCTTTCATTTTCATCTGACTGAGCACTGCCTTTCGTGAGAGTGGCCAGAGGAGAATCTTCACAAGCACCGTCAAAATAATGACAGCGAGCGCCAAATTGCCGAAGGCGATAGAGGCGATGATCAATATGAGGATGTTGTAGAGAGGCTGGTAAAAAATCTTTGTCCAAAGCGTTTGCATAGGGGCATTGTAGCCTTATTTTGTGTTATTTCAAAACGACCCCACAAAGAAACACACATTTCATAGGTTTTGACTCGGACCCGCAGCGCCGAATAGGCGCGTAAGGGCGCTTGCGTTTCAAAACCTATGAAATGTGTGTTTCTTTGTGGGAATCTCAGAAC
>CAYMIO010000021.1:0-9732 GCA_964390875.1 uncultured Candidatus Saccharibacteria bacterium | reverse complement strand
CTATGTTAAAACCTTCGAAAGAATTTCTCGTCACGGTCAGTATTTTGGTCGTTGCTATACTTGCGTCTCAGTTATTTTTTTCTCCACGAAGTCCGTTTTCACAATGGGCAAAAGTTGGCGGCGGAGAAGCAACACTCTTTTCTGATTGTAGCAGTGATGGTGTAAGTCTCATTCAAAACAGTGGTTTTGAAAATCTCGTTCCCGGTTTTACGCTTCCTGTTGCCGTCTCGGATGGGGAAGTGTGTCACTGGTATGGTGGTGTGTTTCCCGGGTATTCAGCATCGTTTGGAAACCCTGGTGCGTTTGATCGGATGAATTACGTACGTCATGGGTATCACCCCGATTGGGAAAACTTTTTGAATGTGTGGAACTCGTCTTCTTCCGACGGTATCATGCAGGTTCTTGAGTCACCACTTCCTGCTGGAGACTACACGCTTTCGTTTGACCGAAAACTCATTACTGGTATTAGTGGTTCTATGATTATGGGCCTTAGTTCTGATCCACTTTCAGGTGACGTGGGCACCGTAGCAGGCTGTGACTATTTTGACACTGGCTCACTGATGACAACGACCGCACAAAATGCACATGCGTCTGATATGGAACATTGTCTCATCGATCAGTTTGATACCCTTATTTTTTCATCCTCTGTGAATGATATTACGTCTACACAATGGGAGACAGTCACATTTCCATTTACTATTACGCCAGATGAGGCTGCGAATGATTTGAAATACTTGTACCTTTTCCCTTGGGGAAATGACCCAGAATATTACGTTCCGGTAGGAGAAGGTGACAAGCCGTACTTTGAGCTTGGTATCGACAACGTACAGATATCATCAGAAACACAGACAGCCTGCGCCGCTTCGTCTCTCACGCTCTCTGACACCGCACCAAGTCCTACCTTCAAGAACCAATCAGGGAACCTTGTCGCCATCTCCGCAGGTTCATCACTTCCTCTTTCAGGTGTCGATTCTCCACTCGTCACTCCTTCAGCATTCGGCAGCCAATACAATTACGATAGCCCAGCAGTACTCGTCCAGCGCATCGGCAACAACAAGATCGCGATCACTCCTGCTAATCCAGAAACCGAGTATACGATCAACGACATTCAGTCGATGTTCAATTTTGAAAACGTTACCATCACTGACTTTCAAGCAATCTCGGAAAGCAACCTCGGTGACGTGTTTGGATCTCTTTCAAAGAGAAATGTGTTCTCACGATTGTTCACCACTGCACACGCAAACATTGAACTCACTACGTTTGTGGTGACGTTCGACTGTGAGGATGGTGCAAGTGGGGAATACACTGGCCCACTTTTTGACAGTGGAAAGTCAGAGCTCAACATCAGTGTTCAAAAGACGCTTCACGACAACACACTAAGTATTCTTGATCGGAACATTACCTACAAAGTCCGCGTGACCAACGAAGGTCCTGGTACAGCAACGAACATACTCGTGAGCGACCTGCTCCCGTTTGGTCTCACGTATATGAGCCATACAACTCAGCTCGCGAATGAAACTTACAACCCTACGACAGGCGCATACTCGATCCCATTCCTCTCTCAAAACCAATCGCGCGATCTGTTCATCACAGCGAAGGTGCCAATATCCGCGTGTGGCACCAAGATCAACACCGCCACTCTTGTGTCTCTTGATGGATTTGATTCAAACGAAAACGACAACGCTGGCTCGGTGACCTTCTCGCTTCCAAACTGCACAACGAAAGTGCCGGGCAAAATTATTAACGCGGTGAAATAACGCCTTCGTAAGACGAGTTTTTGACCACACTTGCGCTTTAAATGTAAGTGTGCTATAGTGTTTTTGAATCGTTTCAAGGAAAATGTAATTAACCCTTAAAAATTTATTGTTCTTTTTTATGAAAAAAGTTTTTGCTTCGATAGCCATTCAGGCTATTTTTTCGTGTTTCCACACACCCGTGGCAGCACAAAAAGTCACTGTCGGTGAAATCGTCTGTATAACCGAGGTTAAAGACTCGGTGCAGGCAGTTGAGTTTGCTGCGCAAAAAGTGGAGCTCACAAAACATCACCGGGAAGTTCTGTCGCCAGTTGTCTGTTATCCATATGCAAGTGCGTACCTTAAGTATGAGGTGATGGATAAAAACGTGTACAGGGCAATCCCTGCGCGCGAAGAAGAAATTGAGTCTAGTAACCAATAGACTCCTTAACCAAAAAGGACTCATATTGAGTCTTTCATTAACCAAAAACAAAGGCCGCCTCGTTCACATGAGGCGGTTTTTTTATTTCCCCAACTTCACTTCCTGTAATTTGATTCCCGGGAACCAGAGCTTTGCGAGGTGTTCAAAGTGTTTTGTTTTTTCAGTCACGAAAAATGTACGGCGTTTTTTCTTGTCGAGAAAGTCGGCTATTTCCACGTGGCGATGTAAGTAGTCGCGAAGTTTTTTGTATATAAATTCATCCTGTGAAACCACTTTCACGTTTTTACCCACGATCGTTTTGATTGTATTTTTCACGATAGGGTAGTGCGTGCATCCAAGAATGAGCGTATCTATTTTTTTCTTACACAGAGGCGCGAGGTACTTTTCAAGAAACGGGCGGATCAGGTGCTTCTCACCATTTTCAATGATAGGTACGAGCGTCGGTGCTGCTTCTTGAAAGACCTGCACTTTTTTATTCACCTTTTTTATTTCTTGCGGATACGAGCCAGAAGCTACGGTAGCGTTGGTCGCTATTACTCCAACTTTTTTTGCACCGAGAGTTTCCTCTATCGTGGGAACGATAACACCCAGCACTTTTCTGTCGGGGTAGTGCTGTGTGAGGTATTCTTGTTGGATCTTCCGGAGTGCTTCGGTGGAAGCAGT
Organism: uncultured Candidatus Saccharibacteria bacterium; assembly: GCA_964390875.1. Taxonomy (GTDB): domain Bacteria; phylum Patescibacteriota; class Minisyncoccia; order Phycocordibacterales; family UBA9973; genus CAYMIO01. Next base: position 6,894 of record CAYMIO010000021.1, on the reverse strand, counting down.
GTTGCAGGCTACGATCACGATAGAGCAGTCTTGCTCAAAAAGAAATTCAACACCCGCACGAAGAAGGGTATAGATACGCGCGGGGCTTTTGTCGCCATACGGGAGGTTTTTCGTGTCGCCGAGGTAGACATACGAATAGCCGGGAAGGTGCTTGATGATCGAACGCGCCGTATACAGCCCGCCGAGCCCCGAATCAAATATGCCGATTTTCATGAGGTAACTATAACAAAGCCAAACGTTTATTCAATATGGTATAGACGGGTTGCCTTTTATTTACAAGTGTAGTATTCTGTTTTATAATAAAAAACCTTTACATATGAAAATGGATTTAATGAATATGAAGTCTTTCCATAAGGTAAATGACCATACCGCCTGTACTTCCGAGTATATTAACTGGTGGTATCATAAGATGCGAAAGTGTCGCACGATTAAAGAGGCGAATTTCTGGAAGTTGTTTATGACTTGTGGTCGTTCGTATTCTCACTATTCCCAGTTGTGTCCCACGAAAGATCATGAAGGGTTGGTAAAGATCGTCAATACTACAGGAAAAGGTTTGTGCCACCAGTTAGCGCACAATTTTCTTGATCACCTCAATCAAAATTCAGAACACTCTGATTCTGTTCAAAAAAGTTGGCGAATCGTGTGGGGATATATAGATGCAATGAAGGGTGGTGAATACGGTAATACGTACTCGCATTCTTTTCTTGTTACAAAAACATCTAAAGGTGATGATCTTCTTGTTGATCCTTTGCACATAGCATCCGTGTACGACAAAACAGGGGATTATATGGTTGGTCATTATGGTATCGAGCTCCCGTTTTTTTGGGTGGACTCTGTAAGTAGTACTTTGGCACATACTGGTTGGGCGTATACCCCACACTCTCGATATATCAAGGATCGCGTACTTCCTTCAGAGCGTAAGACTGACGCACTTATTGAACTCATTTTAAGTAACCGATTGTGATATTTTATTAAAAACTCATACCGCTCAACGGTATGAGTTTTTTTATATAAACATGAGATAGCGCCAGCAAACGTATAGGTTTATGTAAAAGGGAACGGCTGTACAAAAGGAAGGGTGCGTGGTAGGGTTGGCTTAAATTCATAAAAATTAAATACATAGATCACATGAAAAGAAAGTCATTTCCTGAAAAAGTTGCTTTTTGGAACCAGAAAGGCAATTTCCTTATTGTCGGACTCGACATAGAACTAAAACACATTCCTCAGGCGTTCAGGGATACACATGCTGGCCTAACGGATACCCAGCTTCTCCTTGAGTTTACTCGGTATGTTACGGAGATTACATCTCCGTATTGTGCGGGTTGGAAGCCAAACTTGAAGTTCTATGAGGCTGCATCTGGCCGTGCGCGGCTCGAGGATATTTTGGAGGATGTGAGTAGTTTTTATCCCAATCACATTCTTATTGGAGATAATAAGGATAATGATATTGGCAACACTATTCAACAATCCGTTGCATACAATACAAAGCTCCAATTGGATGCTTTCACTGCCAACCCTCTTATGGGGTATCGAGACAGTATGGATAGGATGCTCTCCAATGCTGAGGTAGGGGTGTTTGCCTTATGCCTTACTTCAAATGAAGGTAAAGAGGATATTTTAAAATTCAATGACCTGTATCTTCACATCGCTGGCTTTTCTAAAAACAAGGAGTCTTGGAACTCAAAAGATAATTATCATCTTGTTGTGGGTGCTACCAACACCCCGGAAGAGATTAAGGCTATCAGAGAAGCAGCTGGTGATGAATCCATTTTCCTTATGCCCGGCTTTGGTGCTCAGGGTGGAGATGTGAAAAAAGCGATTGCCGCTGCTCGTAACTCTAAGGGCGGAGGATTTTTGGGAGTTGTTGCTCGACATATCATTGCACCCGATCCTCATGGAGGGGAAAGTTATGAAGATGCTGTGAAAAGATCAGCAACAGAATATCGGGATGCGTTTGCAGAGGCTGCTCAGGTAGCCTCCTAGTAAATCTACCTAAAGTAATAAAAAAAGCGGAATGCATTCATTCCGCTTTTTATTTTTAGATATTTTGTAGGCTTATACCACTTTTCTTTTTTCACTCCACTCTTCTGGGCAGTGGTACCATGTGTCCAGCTCCAGAGCTTGTTCTTCAGTAATCACCTCCTGTTCGAGGGCTACAGGACGTATATCGTGCCAGTTTGCCATCAGATGTAGTGGAATATTGTGTTCCTGGAAGGCTGCGATTGTTTCGGGGAACAGGTAACTATAGCAGGCCAGAACACCCATAACATGTGCACCCAGTTTGTTGAGAGTCAGTGCATCTTCAAATGAACTTTTCCCTGTGGATACCAGGTCTTCCGTTATGAGGATGTTGCCATTCAGTTCGGTCACTTCAGTTACTTCGACAATGTACTCATAGACAGCGACGACATTTTTTTTATTTTTAATATCTTTGTTCGGTTGGATGATGACATTTCCATTCTGGTCCTGGATTGTTGTCAGCATCAGAATAAATGGCGTGTCTTCAGTTACATTGCCTTCTATCAGGTTTTTCAACCCGTGTCTTTTTTGCGCTTCCCGTTCGTAGGCGAAAGGGAGGTCGTCTTCGTAAGCTTTAATGATACCTATCGGTATTCCAGCGGCTCCATTTACAAGAATGGTTGTGCCGTCTGATACATCTGTTGTGTCAGGGAGGTTGTCGGAGTATTGGTCGAGGTCATTAATTTTATACACTTTCCCGTTAAGGCTCATGTAGAAATCTGTGATGTTCCGGTATGCAAGCAACGCTCCCCATGGGATTCCTGCGGTAGAAGTTCCAAAGATCCCATCGATGACATCGTTTTTGTTAATGTGTTCCGTATAGAGGTCATCAAGGCCACTCACCAGTTTTGTGAGCGACTCAGGAAATCCAAAAAACTTACGATTGTCCAGATACACTGGCGCCAAACGTTTGGATGCCCAGGTTACCGGCTTTTCAAAGTGTAAACTTAAGGCTTCGATAAAAAGTGCCTCATGTACCCATGTTGAGGCGAAGGGTGTGGTTGTTTTGTTCATGTTGTTAAAGAAGTAATAAAGAGTTAGAAAAATAAATGATTTCTGTATTTTTAACAGAAAAGGGGGTATTTGACAATAGCCCCATTTCTGATACTATGTTGCTACGGCTCACGGAGAGCTTTTTTCATTGTAAAAAGGCCCCGAGGCTCATTAGTTAACTTGGCGGAGAAACCATTACCTCTTCGCTTAACAACAATAACCGAAAGAAATACATGACACGATCACTGAAGAAAGGACCGTACGTAGACGGCCGCCTCCTCGAGAAGATCGCCGGCAAAGAACCTTTGAAGACGCCGATGATCAAGACCTGGAAGCGCGCATCACAAATAGCCCCAGAAATGGTAGGCTTCACTTTTGGCGTGCACAATGGAAAGACGCACGTTGAAGTGCTTGTTACAGAAGACATGGTCGGACACCGTTTGGGCGAATTCTCACCGACACGTAAGTTCGTTCGCCACGGAGGTAAGATGCAAAAAGACCTTGAGCAAAAGAAGAAAGAATCTGAAATTGCCGCAGCTCAGGCCGCAAAAGCATCAGCCGACGCTAAGAAAAAATAGTTAAACCATGAAAGCATCACTCCAAAACTATCGTCAATCACCTCGCAAGGTTCGCCTCGTAGGGAATCTCATTAAAGGCAAAGCTGTTGCTGACGCCGAGCTCGAGCTCAAAGCGCTTCCAAAGCGTGCTGCTCTTCCTATCATGAAGCTCCTTCAGTCTGCTATCGCCAACGCTGTCGCTCAAAGCGGCGCTGACAAAGACGCGCTCGTGGTTCTTACCGTGCGTGTCGACAAAGGCATCGTCATGAAGCGATTCATGCCACGTGCGTTTGGTCGCGCATCACGTATCAACAAGCGCACATCGCATGTTGTTATTGAACTTCGCGAGAAGAATGCTGATTCAAAGAAAGCTCCAAAAGCTGAAAAGAAAGAAGCACCAAAGACAGAAAAGAAACCAGCTGCAAAGAAGTCGACAGCTGCGAAGAAGAAAGTAGCAGCTAAGAAATCATAATTTATGTCAAAAACAGTACATCCATACGCACATCGCCTCGTCATCCTCCGCGACTGGAAGTCTCGTTGGTTTGCTCCGCTCAAGAAGTACCAGGATTTTCTTAAATCCGACGTGCTTCTTCGCGAATTCCTCGAGAAAAAACTTCGCGGTTCATATGTTTCTTCGATCGAGATCGAACGAAGTCAGAAAGCAACTCGCGTTGTGATCCGCACATCTCGCCCAGGAATGCTCATTGGCCGCAGTGGTGAAGGATCAGTCAAACTCAAAGCTACTATTCTCAATTTCCTTAAGAAAAATAACGTCGCTGCTCCGGAAGACCTCAAACTCGACATTGTCGAAGTGACGAACCCAGATGCCGATGCTCGCATCGTGGCTCATTCGATCGTCGAAGGCCTCGAGAAGCGCATGCCATACCGTCGTGTAATGAAGCAGACCGTAGAAAAAGTTATGGCTGCTCGTGGCGTGCAGGGTATCAAAGTGTATGTCGGCGGACGCCTCGGTGGCGCTGAAATCTCACGCAGTGAAGAGCTCAAGCGTGGTTCTATCCCGCTTCAGACATTCCGCGCAGATATCGACTACGCTCGCGAACGCGCAAATCTTCCATACGGAGTTCTTGGCATCAAAGTCTGGATCTACCGCGGAGAAGTGTTCGAAGGAGAGAAGACTAAATAATCTATCAACGAGTAATTACTATGCTATTCCCAAAGAAAGTTAAATATCGAAAGTGGCAGACGATGCGCAAGAACGACGACAAGGTTGTTCGTCCTGCGACTCGTGGCATCACGGTGGCATTTGGATCATTCGGTCTTAAAGCAGAAACAACTTCTCGCGTTACATCCAACCAGATCGAATCAGCCCGAAAGGCGATGGTTCGTTCACTTGGAAAGACAGCAAAGACATGGATCCGTGTTTTCCCAGATCGTCCAGTGACCAAGAAAGCCGCTGAAGTTCCCATGGGTAAAGGAAAAGGAGATCCACAGGGATACTGCTTTGAAGTGCACCCAGGTCGCATATTATTTGAAGTAGATGGTGTCGACGAAAAGGTTGCTCGCGAAGCACTCCGCAAGGCGGGGACAAAGCTTCCGGTCAAGACTCGCGTCGTAGCTCGCGCATAATATGAAAAAGAAAGAAAACCTCGCCGGCATGAGCGCTGCTGACCTCAAGAAGAAAGCCGATGAACTTCGCGTGAAGCTCCACTCGGTGACCTACTCCCTTATGGCAGGACGCAACAAAAACCACAAGGAAGGCGCCATGATTAGAAAAGACATTGCCCGCATCGAGACTATTCTCGCCGGCAAGACACAGTAAGAATTATGAATACTAAAACTACCCCACATAAAAAGGAGATGAACGGTGTTGTGACATCTGACAAGATGCAGAAGACTGTCGTCGTGAAGGTGGATCGCTACGTGAAGCACCCAAAGTACCAAAAGTACTACACGGTTTCAAAGAAGTTCCACGCACACGATCCCGAAGAGCGATTTTCAATCGGTGACGAAGTAACAATCGTTGAGTCGAATCCGATCTCGAAGATGAAAAAGTTTAGCGTCGTCTACAAATAGGCTTATGATACAAACAGAAACAGTCGTAAAGATTGCCGATAACTCCGGCGGTAAGATCGGAAAGGTGTTCAAGATCCTCGGAGCTTCACACCGCCGCTATGCCCGCATCGGAGATGTTGTCATCATTTCAGTAAAAGTCGCTGAGCCTCGCAAGGGTGTGAAGAAGAAAGATGTTCACCGTGCTGTTGTGGTGCGCCAGGCAAATGCCTTCCGCCGCAAAGACGGTTCATACATCCGCTTCGACGAAAACGCAGTTGTTATCCTTCAAAAAGGTGACAAGACAAAGTTCGAGCCAGTTGGCGGACGCGTATTCGGTCCTATCCCACGCGAGCTCCAGGAACGCGGTTATCAGAAAATCATTTCCCTCGCTCCTGAGGTTATCTAAGAGTTCTACTATGCAAATCAAAAAAGGAGACAAAGTAATAGTGCTCACCGGTAAGGACAAGGGAAAGAAAGGTGAAGTGGCTTCGGTTCTCACCAAGAACAGTCGCGTCATCGTCGAAGGTGTGAACGTACGCGTTCGTCACATGAAAGCGAAGACTCGCGGCGGAGCAGGACAGAAGATCGAAGTGCCTATGTCACTTCACATCTCAAACGTTCAGCTCGTTGATCCGAAGACTGGAAAGGGCACTCGCACTGGAACCAAAATGGTCAAAGACAAGAAAGTCCGCGTCGCGAAGAAAAGCGGCCAGGAAATCTAACGAGTTACCCTATGATACCTACAAAAGAAAGAGCAGAAAAATCATTTGATACGCTGAAAGAAAAGTTTGGCTATGCGAACCGCATGTCAGCTCCAAAACTCACAAAGGTTGTGGTTTCGGTGGCGACCGGTAGTCTCATGAAGAAGGATCGCAACAAGAATGATTTCATTTCAGATCGTCTTACAAAGATCACAGGTCAAAAGCCTGCACTTCGTTCGGCAAAGAAATCAGTTGCGAACTTCAAGATCCGCCAGGGCGACCCGGTGGGTGTAGCGGTTACGCTTCGTGGCGCGCGCATGTACGCCTTCCTTGATAAGCTTCTCAACATTGCACTTCCTCGCACCAAGGACTTCCGCGGTATCGACAACAAAATCGTCGACGCTATCGGAAACGCCACTATTCCGGTGAAGGAGCACACCGTGTTCCCTGAGACAGTTGACGAAGAATTGAAAGACGTGTTCGGTATGGCTGTCACTGTAGTCACTACAGCGAAGAGCCGTGATGAAGCGCTTGCATTCTTCGACCTTCTCGGAGTTCCGTTCAAGAAGTAACATTCTGAAACACAAAAGCCGCCGCACCTTCGGTGCGGC
>CAYMIO010000020.1:0-10415 GCA_964390875.1 uncultured Candidatus Saccharibacteria bacterium | reverse complement strand
AACGAACTTTTTTTGCATACTGCCACGCGAGGCTATTCTTACTCTTCCGCTTTCAACCGAAGCGTATACCTCCACAAACTTCCGTCAGTTTTATTGATGAAGAAAAGATACGTTTCGCTATCATCCACTAGAATATTCACCGCATCCACCGAAGCGCCAAATTCGGAGGGGCGAATGATTTCACTATCGATAATTCTTCCTTTCGGATCCACACGCCAAATCGTATCAGAAAAAGTCGCCGTTCCCTGATACCACGCATCAGGATACACGCCTGCTGGGAAAAGTGCTGGTACACCACAATATAGATACATTTGCACCGCCGAGTACGCACACTTCTCAGGCATCGTGCGAATATTGGTATGTACTGCTGTCTGTTTCGCTGTATCAAGAACACGGAGCACCGTGCCGCCTTCAATACTACTCGAGTACGCAAGATGCTTCCCATCGGGAGAAAGCTTCGCGAGAAGGCCACCGATACTGCCGAGGGCCTTCGTCACTGTTTTGGTCGCAGTATCAAGAGTATAGGTAAAACCTTGTGCGTAGCCGCTCGCTTTTGTTGTGAGAAGAACAGTGTTCTTTGAAGAGAAATAGGGAAGCCATCCCGTAAATGGTGATGAAAAAATCTGACCAGGTTTTGATCCATCTTTTTCTGCCAAGACACCTGAAAGACCGCTACCAAACGAAACTGTGTAAAATACTTTCAAACCATCCGGAGAAACAACTAAATCGCGAATACCACGCTCAAGAAAACTTCCCGTCAAAGACCCCTCACCATCACCTGCTGGATTAAACTCAGGAACGTTTGCTGCATACGTATTAATCGTTCGATTATCTTCTTCAAGATATCGAAGGAACACCGTACTTCCTCCGCCAGAAAAAACTGCTTCGTGAATACGAGGAACTGTGGTGTTTGTCAGACGACGAACCTGGAGCGTGTCCATCATGATGTCATAGATGTTACCTGTCTCGCGTTCCACATAGCGAACTACTGGCACACGTTCAAAGTTCTCGGGAATACCATTAGCACCGATAGCTGTGGACGGCGCAATACCAAGTGCATTATCAGGATTTTGTTTTTCACGAAGGGTTGTTGTGTAGATAAACCCAGCAACAGGCTTTGAAACGATCTTCATGAGACGAGGCACTTCTCCGTTTTCAGTGACCGGTATTTCAACAACAGGAGTTTCTGTAGTAGGTGTTTCTGTTACGGGAGCCGGATCGTTATTATTGTTTCCAAATGGAAAGAAATTGGGAGATGAAGGCGTGCCTCCCTGACCAAGCCCTCCAGTATTCTTGGACGCATACCAATAGTAGCCAACTCCGGCCAGGAGAGATATTGCAAGCACTATGCCGATGATGATAAGTGTTTTTCGCATACGTTGTTAGAATACTACAAACCCTGGCAATACGTCGCTGTTGGACAGTTAGGATACTGACATCGAAGCGCAGTACTTGATGCTGGGACACCATATTCATAATGCCACGCCTCTTTAGTATAGCGAGAGAAACCTGCATTGGTCATGATCTGATCAAGAAGCTGAGAATTTTCGACATTACAAATATTGAGCTTTGATCCATTTTTATATAGTGCGACATCCACAGCAACTCCACTTCCATGTGGGCTTGCACCAGGATATGCAACCTGCGAAGGAACTTTATCGAGGTTGGGACACGCGAGCTCAAGCTGGCGAGTAATAGAACGATAGCCTGACGAAACAACCAATGTGTAATTACCAGAAGGAATCTGATTGGTTGAAATCAGTGAATCAACTGAAGGTTTAAAGTTGTTGAGGCCTGGCGCAACAGTCGTTGTGATACGCACGTTCGCTGCTTTCGGAGACACGCTGGGGATATTCTGAATTTCCATCGACGTCGGCTGGCCACCTTGTGTGTAGTCGCACGACTTTCCTCCATTTGTACAATAGGTAGCACAAACCTGCTCACATGTAGCCGTGCTCGAACAAAGCTTTGTTCCTGATGTTGCACTTCCCCCTTGTTCAATAGCATCTTCAGGATTTTCAAACACAACCCCTTCAACTTCAACATCTTTAATATTTAATTTGAATGACACAAGATCGGGGTTGATAGTATTGAGGATAAGCCACGAGCCGAGTGCGAGGATGAGACCGCCGAGTGCATTGGTAACTGTTTCTTTTCCATTTTCTTTTCCACCAATAGCGTCGGTCGTCATATACTGCACGCCACCGACAATGATCATCACCACTGCAAGCACCGTGATGATACCAAGAAGAATTTTGAAAAATGTCTGAAGATACGAACTGAGTCCTGTGCCGCTGTTTATTTTAGAAAACTCACCATCTGCCCCCATCGGAAGCGGCTCAAGCAAGCAGTATTCTCCTTCTGCTTCTGAGCAAGGATTGACGATCATGGTGCTAGGGTTGCCAGGGGTGATAATCTGCACGTCGTTTTGAGCGAGCGCAGCGAGCGGTGAAAGGATAGCAGTGAATATGAGAGCAAAAAGAAGGTTCTTCATATTAGTTGGTGAGTGTTATCGAGAGGAAGCGTGATGCTTCTTCAAAAAGCTTGGTAATATTTTCAACATCAAGAGAGACGCGTGAAGCACCCTCCTGTCCGCTTCCTCGAAGTGTTAGTTGATTCTTTTTGCTTGGTGTTGAAATAGCGGCACCATTGATCTTCCACACGTAATTTAAATAACTACTCGTCGGACCAATAGCACTCATGAAGTATGGCTCAGCGATGATTGTCTTTTCACCAACAGGAAGTGTGAGAGAAGGGCCAAGTTCTTTTTCATACTGAATACCAAGCAGTGGGTGTCGTTCGTAAAGAAGGATTTGAGGATCAAATGAAGGAATCGAGATATCTTTGGTCGCAGTATAAGTATTCCCCACACCAGTGATCGTGACTGAAAGTGCCTCTGCTGGGTTGAGGAAATCTTTTTGAAATACAAAACTATTCTTACTGTACCCTGATGCAGCATTCACAATACCGCCAGCGCGCTTCCAACTATAGGTGAAGTCTGAAGATTTGAGAGGTACTGTTCCTACTTTCACCGAAGGAATAGCAACAACACGCACAGATGATTCTTTTGTTGGAAGTGCGCGACCTCGGTAGAACGGAGGCACGTATCCATTGGCCGACTCCCACAGAAGGTCGATCTCGGCGGGGCGAAGTGTCACGGTCTTTCGGATGCTTTCACCGTCGATATCAAGAACCATCGTCACTGTTGTGGTAGAACCGATGGCTTTTGTCTCAACAGAAAAACTCGTCGCTCCGATGCCACTTCGAACTGTTTTTCCATCAACACTCCATGAAATGTTCTGACTGTTGGCATTGAACAAAAAACTGCTTACTGAAAAAGTAACGGTCTGGAACGCACCGGGATTTTCAGGAGAGACTTTGAGGGTGATGTCGCTTTCGTCAAAACGACGAGCCTGAGCTGCGGCAGGGACAGGAGAATATGCGCAGAAAAAAATCGCGGCGAAGACGAACACTGAAACGATATAGCGACCAGCAGAAAACGCGTTCATTGCTTTTTATTGTAACACAGAAATAAAAGGAGAAGCGTCAGCCCCGCAAGTCCGCACCACCTGTTTCAGACCTTACGAATAACGAATCCGCAGTTCGTCCTAATTCCCCGAAAGAGCCGCGCTTCCACGAAGCCGACGGACTACTTCTTCTATCGTCGAATCTTTCGTCGCAATGATGATCACACCTTTATTCTCTCCAAGAAAACTGTAGAAAAACACTGGCTTCCCTTCACTCGAGATAAGCGCACGGGTATCCTGGTTTTTAATGACCTTGTCTTGAAAGTTGGAAGTAAAAAGATACCTATTTACTGTCGCATCAATTCCAAACACATCATAGAGTTCATCAAACATTGTGCGCTCATAGTCGAGCATCGCATCAGATGCTGTCGCGTATGAGTCGGTGGTAAGAAGAATGAAAGGACCATTCCCCTCAAGTGCATGAACACCAAACACGATCTGCTTTCCGAGTGTCCGACGAAGTGCGCTCGGTATCGCACTTTCGATTCGTGTGAAGAAAAGATCAGCCGAAACTTCAGTATACAAACCTCCCGACTGCTCGACGAGCGTAATTCCTTCGATAGAACCAAGTCGAACCTCAGCACCAGAAAGAGCATCGGCAACACGCGACTTAATACTTCCTCGAGTCATACCTGTGATATCAACACTACGCGATGCATCGAGTGTCACAATCACAGGAGGTGGAGCATCGACAACAACACTCACGGGTTTCTTTCGTGCGGAAATGAAAATGAATACGACAATGGCTATCCCAAGTGCGATGAGTATGAGACTCACGATCATGAACGTGCGCGATGTTTTTGCATCAGCCGGTGTTCCACCTTCACGTCTGCGATCTTCTTCGGCAAGCGCAATCTTCACCATCGAACCTTGCCCGGCCTTCATTGCTTCAGCAACATCACTTGCGTAGGTGCGGACAGTCTTTCCAGGGACTGCTGGCGAAGGAGCATCCGGCAGTGGTGTCTCTCGAAGTGCATTAGTGGTCTGATCATTTTCCATTGCTTCAATAATACACTAATTGCCACACGAAGAGGTAGTGAAACAATGGCGTGTAACATGTATGCAGTAACATCCGCCTCCGTCTGCTACTGCCATGTGAACGAGAGCTGATCCAGAGTGTATGGGCGTCGCACTATGCAGCTGCACCTCGTCGTTCAAATAGCAGTATCAGGCGGAGGCTCGAGCCCCGCACACAGAATGTCTTTTCAAAAGGTTTTGACTCGAACCCGCAGCGCCGCATGGCGCGTGAGGGCGCTTGCGTTTCAAAACCTTTTGAAAAGACATTCTGTGTGCGGGGCGTTTTTACTTTTCCGTGTAACACAATCAAAAAGCCCTCTTCAGGACTTTTTGACTTTTTCTTTATTATTTCTTTAGAACCTGTGAAACTAGCCGTTTACAAGCGGAGGTGTCTGCGTTGGCGCAGCAGGAGCCACTGGTTTTGGGAAGAAATCTGGGTTTGCCGCTTTGATCGAAAGCGAGATACGGCCACGTTCGTTGTCTACCGCCACCACTTTCACCGGCACACGCATTCCTTCTTTCACAAGATCAGTCACACGCATGACACGCCACGGAGCAAGTTCTGAAATGTGTACGAGGCCATCTGTGTGTTCGTTCAATTTCACGATCGCGCCAATTTCAAGAATCTTCACCACCTCACCTTCAAGCATTTCACCTTCCTTGAATTCACGTGTGAGATCCTGAATGATAGCCATCGCTTTTTCAGCAGCGCCGTTCTTGCCGGTCACATACACCGTACCATCATCTTCGATAGTGATCTCAGCACCCGTCTGTTCACGGATCGCTTTCACCGTCTTTCCTCCACCACCGATCACAAGACCAATCTGGTCGACTTTGATCGTGAGCATCAAAATCTTCGGGGCACTTGGTGAAATATCAGCGCGTGGTGCAGCGATTGCTGAAGTGATAGTCGCAAGAATTTCAAGGCGAGCTTTTTTCGCAGCCACGAGCGCATCTTTCAAAATCTTTGGCGACACACCATCCACTTTAATATCAAGCTGAAGTGCCGTCACACCTTTTTCTGTACCTGCAACTTTAAAGTCCATATCACCATGATGATCTTCTGGTCCTTGAATGTCGGTGAGAATTTTGTAATTATTTTCATCATTCGAATCCGTCATGACACCCATCGCAATTCCTGCAGCAGGACGAATGATAGGGACACCACCATCCATGAGCGCGAGCGTTGATGCGCAAATCGATGCTTGCGATGTTGAACCATTCGACGCCATACATTCAGATACGACACGAATCGTGTACGGGAAATCTTGTTTCGAAGGAATGATAGGAATGAGCGCTTTTTCAGCAAGAAATCCGTGACCCATTTCTCGGCGATTGATTCCGCCGAAACGTCCCGTCTCACCCACCGAGTATGGAGGGAAATTATAGTGATGGGAAAAACGTTTCGTGCCTCGCACTTCCATACCTTCGATTTCTTGCGCAGCGTCAGGACCGCCGAGTGTGAGAAAACTCATCACGTGCGTTTGTCCACGATAGAAAATTCCCGTGCCGTGCACGACAGGAGAAAAACCACCGGCTTGCGCAAACAAATCGCGTACTTCATCCATTGCGCGTCCATCCACTCGCTTTCCATCACGCGTTGCACCAATGTGAACCGCTTCGTCGATACGGTGGTGAAGATAATCTTTTGCAAGACTTTTTTCTTCATCGGTAAGCGTACTTGTACTGATAGCAGCATCCCATGCTTCTTCAAGCGCTGCAATTCCTGCTTTTGTTTTTTCAACAAATACTTTTGATACAAATGTTTCGCTATCTCCGATTGCTGTTTCAAAAAGTTGCTTCACACTCTCCGGAGTTTCCGGCTTCGGCATATTCAACTTTTCTTTTCCTTCTTTTGAAACAATTTCTTTCTGCCACTTTTCAATTTTTGAAATTTCCTCCATCGCGCGGTCGATCGCACCACCAAGCACCTCTTCTGTGTATTCATACGCAAGCGCTTCGATCATCATCACTTTTCCTTCGCGTCCGCAGACAGTGAGGTCGAGCTGATACGGAGTTTCGCCAGTGTTGGGAATGTACTGGCCGATGGTGATATCAGCCACATCTTTTGGTTGCGATACAAGCACCGCACCAACAGGACCCATCCATGGGATAGGTGAAGCGGCGAGCGCAAGCGATGCCGCGTTGATACCAAGCACGCCCGGATCGGCGTCACCCACAGAAAGCACGGTTACCACGACCTGGACTGCATTTTTGATATGCTGCGAGAAAAGTGGACGGATCGTTCGGTCGATGATGCGCGCTGAAAGGATAGCTTCATCCGATGGACGACCTTCGCGTTTGTTGTACTGACCACCGAGAATAACACCAGCTGCATAGAAACGTTCTTGGTATTCGACCGTGAGGTTGAACCAGCCCTGGTTCCCTTGTGCGTCTTTCGACATACACGCGGTAGCGAGCACCGTAGTGTTCTCGCACGAGAGCATCACTGCCCCACCAGCCTGATCTACTAAATCTGAAAATGTTGCGGTCATTGTTTTGCCGCCGATCTCGATAGAATACTCACGCTTTTGCATATGTTCTATATATAGAGAGTCTCCAGACTTTAGTATTGTACGTGGCGTACACTACTACCTGTCCGGAGGCTCTTGTATTATTGATAACTTCCTAACTGTACAGCGTTTGGGAAGGTTTGGAAAGAAGGCTTTACAAATTGACACACGCACGGTAGTGTTGAAAAAAACACCTTATATATAGTCAAAATGGAATCAACCTACGAAGCTGAGTATGCAGCACTCTTGGAACAAGACCCCCCATACAAAACAAAACTTGTTTTCATAGAAAAAAACGGTGGGAAGAAACCACTCATGCACACAGTACCTGGTACAATTCTTTCCTCATGCAAAGAGTATGTAGTATTCTATGCCCCTTCCTGCGTAAAACCAGCATTGAAACAGCGGCCAAAACCGCCCTACTTTCAGACAATTATTATATTCGCAGACAAAAAGTCTCGGAACTCAAGAAACTGGGAATTTGTAGGCATGACATAGGCACACACTACCGTAAAAGCCGCGCACTCCCCGCGGCTTTTCTTTTTCACTCATAGGTGTATAGTTCCCAATAAGAACATTAAAAACAAAAGAAATGGAACCTATTATCTTTGGTCAATACGACCAAAACACAAGGCGAGACCTTGTACATTTTTCGGAAAACTACATTCAACATCGAGAGTGTATTAAGAATTCACTAATAGAAGGTCAACCGCTGAGAATTACCTTGCTCAGACTTACGGAAGAAACTGTAGCCAGAGTATCAACTCATGATTATACGATCAAGAAAATCTTCCCAAATGGATTTGAAGCAACATATGTTGATACAACATACGACCCTCCACTTCTAAAAAAAGTCATTCGTTGGGACAACCCGCTTGCTGAAATTCCTGTTCTTCCTGACTGGACGGGGAAACCAATCACCTTGGGAAACAACATTACGGAATACGCTGAGTTTATCAACCAGGTAAAAAGTGAAATGCGGAATGATGTTGGAAAAATCATGGTACTAACCTACAAAAATGACGATGGATCAATTTCTATTATTGAATCTCTGGTAACCGAAGTAAACAAAAGTAACTTTCTTGGAAATGATATAACTGAAAAGAAAGTTGTCGGCGGAAAAACTGTTGCCGTCAAAAACAATTCAGGAGTAAAGAATCACCGATTCATTTCTGAAACAGGTTTTCTCTACTCACTTCAAATAAAAGAAGGAGTGTATACACCCATTTACGACGACGAAGAAGTGTTTGGAGAAAATGAATTTAAATAAAATGAATATAAAAAGCCCCGCTTTCGCGAGGGCTTTTTTTCTTACCTGATCGGCATCAAATATTTCTTCGCAGAGAGTGAGAGATCGAAGAAACCATCAGCGGCTTCGATAAGGTTTGAGGACGTTGATTTCCCAAACGACACCACTTCCACCTGGATTCCCTGATTGCGCTGGAGATACTCTACGAGCGGGACAAAATCACCGTCGCCAGAAATGATAACCACCGCATCGAGTTTTGGTGCGAGTGTAATAGCGTCGACAGCAAGACCCACATCCCAGTCGGCTTTCTTTGCACCTCCTGAAAATATTTGCAAATCTTTTACCTTTGTCTCAATACCCACTTTTTCAAGTGAGTCGAGGAAGTTGCTTTCGTCCCCTGCTTCTGTGGTAATAGCATAGGCTATTGCACGAATAAGCTGGCGACCATCGACGGCGTCCTTCAAAATAGCACCGAAATTCACACGCGCACGATGAATGTTCTTCGCGCTGTGATAGAGATTTTGCGTGTCGATAAAAACGCCGACACGCTGATTTTTATGTTTGATAATCATATAAAAATAAAAAACTACTTTTAAAAAATGTTTTGAATCGTACGACGTACGTATTGTAAAACAATTACGTTAAAACACACAGAAACACAAAACGCTCCCTTTCCGGAAGCGTCTGTGTCATTAGTCGAGCTTGAGTTCCTTGCGGAGTTTGTCGAAGCGTGACTTGTCCTTTTTCTCGAGGTAGCGGAGATGGGTTCGGCGATCCGCAACCATCTTGATGAGTCCGCGACGAGAGTGATTGTCCTTTTTGTGCTTCTTTAAGTGTGTTGCGAGCTCGTCGATTTGAGCCGAGAGAACCGCTACCTGCACCTCCGGAGAACCAGTATCTTTCTCGTGAGTCTGGATTTTCTTTATGACTTTTGCTTTCTTTGCTGTTTTAAGCATGAAAGTATTCTACTACAAAAGCCATATAAATGCAAGGGCTTCCAGGAGAGGCCTTTTTCGCTTCCCATCCCTCCCTATTTTCCATAATTCTCATATTGTGCGACACTATACGAAATGGAAACCGAAGAAAAACCAAAGGTGCGAACAGAAAACGAGCGACTTCTTCGTGAATTTCTTGAATATATGGAAATAGAACGCGGCGCGAGTTTGAAAACTGTCGGAAATTACGAGCGCTATCTCACACGGTTCTTCACATTCACGAAAGCCGCATCCCCTTCCGATATTTCCGACGATTCCATCCGCGAATTTCGTCTTCATCTCAACCGGTCTTCTGGCGTGCATATCAAAGGCCAAGCGCGGGGCACAATGAAAAAAAATACACAGAACTACCACCTCATCGCGCTTCGACGATTTTTGAAGTACATGATGAAGCGCGGTGTCACAGCACTCTCACCTGAACGCATCGAACTCGCAAAAGTCGGCGCACGAGAGATCGACCTTATTTCAACAACAGAACTTGGTCGTCTGTTGAAAGCGCCGACAGGAGAAAAAAGTAAGAGCAAGGAAGATGAGCTTCGTGTTCTTCGTGATACGGCGCTTCTTGAACTTTTCTTTTCGACAGGCCTTCGTCTTTCTGAACTCTGCTCACTCAACCGAGACCTTGATCTTTCGCGTGAAGAATTTTCTATTCGCGGAAAAGGAGACAAGGTTCGTGTTGTGTTTCTTTCAGAAGATGCGAAGAAAGCACTAAGGGCGTATCTTTCAAAGCGCGTAGATATGGAAGAACCGATGTTTGTGCAGATGTCGAACAGAAAAGGTGAGAACGGTATGCGCCTCACTCCGCGTTCGATCGAACGTATCGTTCGCACCTATGCGACAAAAGCCGGCATCTCAAAAAAGGTAACACCGCACGTTCTTCGCCACAGTTTTGCAACTGATCTTCTTTCAAACGGAGCCGACATAAGAAGCGTGCAGATCATGCTCGGCCACGCCAACATCGCCACCACGCAGGTGTACACCCACGTCACCGACAGCCAGCTTCGAGAAGTGCATAAAAAATTCCATTCGAAAAAGTAGTGCCGCAGCCCCGCCCTGAGCATGTGCAAAAAAGATTCGTTGACCGTCTTTAGACTTCAACGAATCTTTTTTGCAC
>CAYMIO010000019.1:0-11740 GCA_964390875.1 uncultured Candidatus Saccharibacteria bacterium | reverse complement strand
GTCCTGGCCAGACCCTCGCGCAAGGCCGACGGGCCGAGCAGCGCAAGTTTTCAGCAGAAAAATAAGCGTGGTCTGGCCAGGACACCCGCCTCGCGTTCGCCGTTACTAGCACTTCCTGTTCTTTTTAAAACGGAGCGACTAATGCTAGTCTGTCTATATATGCAGGTCGCCAGCGTCATCCCGCTCAAAAAAACATCAGTCTTCGAGACACTCACGTATTTTTCCACTGAACCACTGGAAGCTGGTACGCTCGTATCAGTGAAGCTTCGCGGCAAAAGCATCAAGGCACTTGTCACCGATGTCGAAGAAATAGCCAACGTAAAATCCGCAGTAAAAAACGCCGACTTCGTTCTTCGTCCGATAGAATCAACCCTCGGTCCGCTCTTTATCCGCGAAACCTATCGCACACTCATCGACACCATCGCCACAACCAGTCTTTCAAAAAAAAGTTTCGTCTACCCGACACTCATCCCCGCTTCTTTTTTCACGATGAACGACATCATCGCCACGAGAACAAAAGCGCCCACAAAAATAAAGACTGAGATGGCGAGCGAGAAACTCATTTTTCAAGCCGCGCTTCATGAACGCCTTTCCCGATATCGCACCTACATCCGCGAAGCATTCGCGCGAAAAGAATCCGTCATCTGCCTTCTTCCGACACTACATGATGTTGAACTCTGGCATACAGAACTCTCACGCGGCATCGAAGAATTTGCATTTTTCATGCACAGCGGACTCACAGACAAGACGATAGAAACACGCGCAAAAAAGATCCTCGAAGAACCACACCCTATTGTGATCATCTCAACCGTTCCCTTCCTTTCACTTCCACGCCACGACATTGGCACCATCATTCTTGAACACGAATCCAGCAGCGCGTTTCGCACTATCCCTGAACCGCATCTTGACCTTGCGCACGCTGCCGAACTGTACGCTTCACTCTCCGGCATCCGCTTCATTCGCGGCGATACTCTTCTCACTCTCGAAACTCTCATGCGCCGCGACAAAGGTGAATACACAGACATAGCACCACCATCATTTCGTTTTGAAGGAACTGCGGATATTCATGTGGTGGTGCGCACTGAAGCAGAGAAAATAGGAAGCTGGTCGCCCTTTGATGCGGCAGTGAAGCAGTCGATCGAAGAAACAGTGAACCGCGGTGGACGCGTGTTTCTTTTTGCACTTCGAAATGGCCTTGCCACAGAAACAAAATGTCGAGACTGTGCGCAGTCAGTTTCCTGCGAATACTGCAACGCGCCGCTTGTCCTCTACCGCGACCTTGAAACAGAAAAACGTGTCTTCATCTGCAACCGCTGCAAACGACACCGACCAAGCGAGACGGTCTGCATCCGCTGTGGCAGCTGGAACCTCGGACTCTACGGCATCGGCGTTGACACCGTGGTTGAAGCAGTTAAAAAAGAATTCCCCAGTGCACCCCTCTTTCGCATCGACCGCGAAAGTGTAAAGGATGAAAAAAGCGGACAGAAAATCGGAAAGGAATTTGGGAAATCAAAAGGCGCGATTCTTGTCGGCACAGAAATGGCGCTTTCATTCCTCGAAGAACCGGTGCATGAAAGCGTGATCGTTTCCATTGATTCGCTTTTTGGCATCCCCAGTTTTCGTATCGAAGAACGCGTCGCGCATATCGTGCTCGATGTTCTCGAAGCGACAGAACGCCACCTCATCATCCAAACTCGCATCGAGCATGGCGGCGTACTTACCCGGCTCACCGAACGCAATCTTCTTCTGTGGTACAAAGAGCAAAAAGAAGAACGCGAACTCCTTGGTTTTCCTCCGTACGTGACTATTTTGAAATACAGAATTGCGGGACCGGAGGCGTATCTTCGTGAAATAAAAAAAGTGCTCGATGAGGAGCTCGCGGAATTTTCTCCTGACTCATTTCGCACACCATCAAAAAAAGTGAAGGGTGAAGAATGTCTCAATATCATTGTCCGTGTCGGTGATTCGAAAAATCCTGAAGATAAAGAACCACGAAAAGAAAAGGAAGCTCGCGTTCGCGCGATCCTCAAAGAACACGCACCAATGGGGGTGCTGTTCGTGAATCCGGATAATCTTTTGGCGTAGTGCGTGCAAAGTCTTGACAATACGTGAATAAGTCTGTAAAGTTTTCTCAAATCAAAACTTTACCAAATGAAAAAATACTGTATCTTAGGCGCACTTCTGTGCGCTGCGACTGTTTGTTTCTCACAATTGCACGTAGAACTCTACCCTTCAGGAACCCGTGGAAAAATCACCGAGCACATTACCGTCTCGGCGGAAAACAAAAATCTCAAGGGTGTCATCCATCCGTCATGGCTGGAATTACTCCCCGACACAGTAGTCATGGATCTGCAGATAACAGAAAGAGAATTCGAAATTAAGTATTACTTTTCTGTCGACTCAATTATTGGATACATTCCTTCTAGTGAAGATATCCGACGAGCGGTTGTGAATAAAAACATATGGTACCGTACAACTGGTGTACATCCTAAAAAAGAATGGCACTCAAGGAATATTTTGGACTTCAGATCTGAATACTACGAAATAATACCAGAGCTCACATACAAGGAGATAGGAGAAACCCGTGCACTGGTGTACGTTCGATTCGAAAAAGAGGTCATTGGCACAGACGATCCAACCATACTCATGTGGGGACTAACGCTTGGAGCTGCATTCGTACTATTGATTCTTTTGCAAATCTTAAGGCAACATTCCGTGAAAACAGTTGTGTGTCTTCTGTTTATTTTTCTGGCAGCTTTTGTGATCGATGAGCAAATAGAAAACAAATACGCTGTGCCGTATGCACTGTTAGTCTTCGTGATATTTATACTAATAGACGCCGTTTCCAAAAAAAGACCAGCATAAGCTAATCTATCCATCAAAAAAGCCCTGTGGGATATTCCCCAGGGCTTTTTATTTGCATCATTTATACTATCGTGTTACAGTATCCTCCATGTCAAAAACGATTATTGAAGTAAAGAAAAACACGAACGAAAACAACCAGAATCTTCTTCGCCGCTTCTCGCGCCGAGTGATGGAATCGGGCATCGTTTCTCACGTAAAAAGCAACCGCTACAGCGACCGTGGCACATCAAAGCTCTCACAAAAAGTAGTGACGCTCCGCCGCCTCGGCCGCCGCAAGGAGATCGAAAAGCTCAAGAAGCTTGGAAAGATCGCGGACAAGCAGACGCGTTCATAGTATGAATACCAAACGGGTCAATTCAGTTCCCGTCGAGACAAAAGGCACGCTTCCTCGCTTGCCTTTTTCTCTTTTAAAAGATGCGATCCTTGGCAAAGACTACGAACTTTCCATCGCATCGGTAAATGCAACAACCTCACAAAAACTCAACGCGCACTATCGCGGCAAAGATTACCCAACAAATATTCTTTCATTTCCTCTTTCAAAAAAGTCCGGTGAACTCGTACTCCACCTCCCAACCGCGCGAAAAGAACACAAAAAATTCGACATGAAATTCGACGATTTCATCCTCTATCTCACAATCCACGGCATGCTGCATTTGAAAGGAATGGAACATTCGAGTACAATGGAGAGAGCGGAACGAAAATTCGGCAAACTGTTTGGGGTAGAAATAAAAAACCGATAGCGTTCACATTTCAATTTTTTCAAAATGGCAAAACATCTTCGAACATCCATCGATGTCGGGAGCACAACCACGCGCGTTGTGATCGCCGAAAAAGACAAGACGACCGGCGAGTATGCCGTCGTCGGGATTGGCTCAGCACCCACTCGTGGTATGCGCCATGGATATGTCACATCTCCTGATGCTGTCGCTCTTTCTATAACCAAAGCAGTAGCCGAAGCATCAAAAGCAATAGGTGGCGAGAAAATCCGTCGAGCGCAATTTCTCGTCGGCAGTGTCACACTTCAAGGCACAGGTGCTATCGGCACAGCCGTCATTTCAAAAGCCGACAACGAAGTGACCGCACTCGACGTAGAAAAATCAATCAAAGAATCGGAAGCTCATGTCGACCTCACCAACCGCCGCATCCTCCGGATCATTCCTCAGGCATACCGACTCGATGGAAAAGAAGTACACGGCACGCCAGTTGGAATGCGCGGCATCAAGCTCGAAACTCGAGTGTTTTATGTAACAGCGCTTTCTCAGCACATGGACGACCTTGAAGCAGCGGCGCTTTTGGCAGGCATCGACGTCACCGACCTTATCCCATCTCCTTTTGCCGCAGCCGAAGCAGCCATGACAGAACGCCACAGAACAGTTGGTGGCGCAGTCGTCACTCTTGGTTCAGAAAGTGTTTCGATTGGTGTTTTTGAAAACAACATCCCGATCGGTGTCGCTGTATTTCCTTTTGGTTCAAGCGACATCACCAACGACATCGCGCTCGGATTCAAAATCTCACTTGAAGAAGCAGAAAGTATCAAGATCGGCGCATCAAGTAATCTTCCCAAGAAAAAAGTAGACGACGTGATCGAAGCGCGCCTTGGAGATATTTTTGAACTCCTCAACAATTATTTAAAAAAAATGAAACGAAACGAATTGCTCCCCGCAGGTATCGTTTTTGTCGGAAGTGGAAGTTTGCTTCCCATGCTTGAAACATTTGCGCGTGATGCGCTCAACCTTCCGGCTCGTGTAGGTCTTGCTGAAGACCACGGTAAGGGTGTCACCAAACTCCGCGACCCTGGATTCCTTCCTGTCTACGGCGCATCTCGTCTTGAAAACTCTGACTCTTCTCGTTTTGCTGACAACCCTAAAAGTGACTCATTTTTAAGTGCCGTAAAGCGGTTTTTTGACCAATTTCGCCCATAATTCTGACCCATTGCTCCTTGCCCTCCTCTTTGCTATCATAAGGGTTACTTATTAAAGGAGTAACCGGGGAGACATTTCGCGCCCAAAAGACAACAACGTATGCCAAAGATAAATCCAGATATAGAAACATTCGCTCGAATCAAAGTCATCGGAGTCGGTGGCTCAGGAAAAAACGCGCTCAACCACATGATCAACTCGAAGGTTCGTGGTGTTGAATTCATCGTGATGAATACCGACACGCAAGATCTTCACAACTCTGAAGCCGACAAAAAAATCCACCTCGGAAAAAATCTCACCAAAGGTCTCGGTGCCGGAATGAATCCAGAAGTTGGAAAACGTGCAGCTGAAGAAACAAAAGCAGAAGTACAAGATGCGATCAAAGGCGCAGACATGGTATTCATCGCTTGCGGAATGGGCGGAGGAACAGGAACAGGTGCAGCTCCTATCGTGGCGCGCGCAGCAAAAGAACAAGGTATCCTCACTGTCGCTGTAGTGACAAAACCATTCTTCTTTGAAGGCAACCAGCGCATGCGCATCGCCGAGCAAGGTCTTGGTGAACTTCAAAAAGAAGTGGATGCTATCATCGTGATCCCCAACGACCGTCTTCTTTCTATCGCCGGCAAAGACATGAGCTTCAAAGACGCCTTCGCATTCTGCGACAATGTGCTCCGACAGGCTGTCGAAGGAATCTCCGACCTCATCACCACTCCCGGTATCATCAACGTCGACTTCGCCGATATCAAAGCCATCATGGCCGACACCGGCACAGCCCTTATGGGTATTGGTTCTGCTTCAGGTGAAAACCGCGCAGTCCAGGCAGCCACAGAAGCTATCAACTCTCCTCTTCTTGAAATCTCTATCAATGGCGCACGCGGAGTTCTCTTCGCTATCTCAGGTTCAGACGACCTCACGATCCACGAAATCCAGGAAGCAGCGAAGGTTATCACCGAATCAATCGACACTGACGCCAAAGTTATCTTCGGTACTATCAAAGACGACCGCCTCAAAAAAGGTGAAGTCAAAGTGACGGTCATCGCCACAGGGTTCCCTAGTGAATCAGTGAAAAAATCTCTCTTCTCTTCATCTCCTATGGAACTTTCAAAAGCTCCCGCTCAAGAAACACCTCGTGAAGAAAAGAAGTCAAAAATCGAAGAACGTGAAGAGAAACGAGAAATCCACAATTCTCTTCCAAACTCAAACGACTATCTCAAGAAACCAGACACAATCGTCATCGACGACACAGATGACACCGACGACTGGAGTGCTGTACCAGCATTTCTTCGCCGTCCGAAGAAATAACCTCTCTTCTACAAGCTAATCTTTTAAACATCATGTTTGATCTGCTCATTATCGGCGGAGGCCCTGCAAGCTCTGCCGGTGCGGTCTATGCCGCACGAAAACTTCTCAAGACCGCTGTTGTCGCCGGAGAATGGGGCGGCCAATCAACCGTTTCCGACAATATCAAGAACTGGATCGGCACCAACAACATTTCAGGAGCCAACCTGGGAAAGTCTTTTCGCGAACACGTACGCGAATATGAAGGTGATGTTTTGAAAGTATACGAAGGAGAACTTGTCACCAATATCGAGGTTTTAGGCGACTATCATTTCAAAGCAACAACAACCAAAGGAACCGAGATCGAAACTCGGTCTATTCTCATTGCCAGCGGTTCAGGACGCAGAAAACTCGAAGCAGCTGGCGCTGACGTATTTGAACACAAAGGCCTCACCTACTGCGCCAGCTGCGATGGCCCTCTTTTCACCGACATGGACGTGGTGGTAGCTGGTGGCGGCAATGCGGGGTTTGAAACAGCGATGCAGCTTCTCGCATACTGCAAAAGTGTGACCCTCATCCACCGAAGTGCGGCATTTAAAGCCGATGAGATCACCGTCAAAAAAGCACTCGAGAATCCGAAATTCAAGGCGATGCTTAATACTGATATTCTTTCGGTCAATGGAGAGAAGTTTGTAAAAAGTATCACGATCAAAGACAAAATTTCAGGAGAAGAATCGACACTTCCTGTTTCTGGCGTATTCGTCGAAATCGGCCAGATCCCGAACACTGACTTTGTGGCCGACATTCTCACCCTCGATCAGAACAAAAAGATCGTCGTTGATCCAATGACCCAGCGTGCAAGCGTGAAAGGTATCTGGGCAGCCGGCGACTGCACCAACGGCCTCTACCACCAAAACAACATCGCAGCCGGCGATGCGGTAAAAGCCCTCGAAGATATTTATCTGGGACTTCATCGAGAAGCACCGAAAATGTAATAAAAAAAGCTCCCAGTGATGAGAGCTTTTAAGATTTAGAAGGCTAGCTTCAAATTGATTTTGACTACGTCTTCATTTTTGTAACGGTTGATTTATTTATCTTTGAGCACGAATACGTGCTATTTTTCAAAAGAGGATTGAAACGAATTTCACTTTAAGTCTACTCCTCTTTTTCAAGCTCCGCAAGCCTAAAACCTAGAGTGTGTGGATAAGCTCCAGCTGCTCCTTCGTATTCACTCCCATCGCCTCTTTCGGGTCGATAGACACAGAAGCGATAGTCACTTCCTGCTCGCAAGCTTTGCCGATGAGGTCGGTGAGGTAGTATTCATTCTGGGCATTTTCATCTTTGAGTTCAGTGATATTTTTCCAAAGCCACTGCGCGTCAAAACACATGTAGGCAGGATTCACTTCGCAGATTTTGTGCTCTTCTTCTGTTTGATCTTTCTTTTCAACAGTGCGCTTAATGTTTCCTGCTTCATCGCGGATCACGCGACTGAAATCGAAGAATCCTGCACGCCATTCTTCAAAATCCGGCACGGTGACTGTAGCCATAGTGAGCGTGGCGTTTTTTTCTGTATGTGTTTCGATGATATTTCGGATAGTCTCAGGTTTAAGGTATGGCATGTCGCCATAGAGCACGAGCACGATATCCGCTTTTCCTTCAAGTGTGTTTTTTGCTGACATCACGGCATGGCCGGTTCCGCGCTGCTCTTCTTGGATAGCGTATTCGTAGCTATCGCCAAGTTCAGCCATCACTTCTTCGCGCTTGTGGCCGACGACAATAGCAACCCGTGAGGCCACTTTTGATGCTTCTATATGGTCGAGTAAATGGCGCACGAGTGGCTTTCCGTGGAGTGGAGTGAGGCATTTGGGGATATCCGACTGCATGCGTTTGCCATGTCCTGCCG
This sequence comes from uncultured Candidatus Saccharibacteria bacterium, assembly GCA_964390875.1. Classification (GTDB taxonomy): domain Bacteria; phylum Patescibacteriota; class Minisyncoccia; order Phycocordibacterales; family UBA9973; genus CAYMIO01. The sequence continues at coordinate 3,775 of CAYMIO010000019.1, read as the reverse complement.
CGAGGACAACGACGGCTACGCTGGGTTTTTGGGTTTTTTCCATAGAATACATAAACGCTTCCAATGAATGAAAGCGTGAAAAAAGTATAGCATGGGCATATTTCTTTTGACAAAACAAAAGTTGCTGGTATTATGGAATAAATTTTAAATCTTTACATTATGCCAATACCCAATCATCAGCCTCGCCAGAACAATCACCAGCGAAGCAATGTAACAAACAAAATGTTTATTCAAAAAAACAACAACCAACAGATCTCCAGGTACGTTGAAGGAAACCGATCAAGGCCCCCAATGGACGAAAAAAGATCAGGGTCCGGTAGAAAAAACCCCGGACATTAAATGTAAAAAGAAAAACAAAAGCCGTCACTCACCATGACGGCTTTCTTTATGCATTCACCCCTGCCACATACCCCGTCGTCCAGCACAGCTGAAGTGAGTATCCTCCGGAAGGACGCCGCACGTGCAAAAGGTCACCTGTCACAAACAGATTTTGATATTTCATCGAACGCATTGTTTTGGTATCCACTTCAGTGAGCGGTAAGCCACCATCGGCGACAACAGCGCGGTCAAAGCCCATGAGCCCGGTGATGGTAAGCGGAAGCGCTTTTAACACTTGCACCATCTTTTTTCTGTCTTCTTTTTTCACGCTGTGCACTTTGGTGTCGCCATCGATTTTCAAATATCCGAGCAGCACTTCTTCAGAACCTCTCGGCACGATCTCGCCAAACACATTTTTCAGCATTTTGTTTTTGTTGGCATCAAACACTTCAATAATTTTCTTTTCAAATGAACCATGGTCGAGCGCAGGAAAAAGGTCGATAGCCGCCGTGACTTCCCCGGTATGCAGAAGGTCGGAAACCTGGCTGGAACTGTTGAGAATCGTCGGCCCTGAAATGCCAAAGTGAGTACAGAGAATATTCCCCTTCTTTTGAAATTTCTTCACGCCGTCTACATAAAAGGTGATCTTGCTGTCGCTCATGGTAATACCCGAAAGCGCCCTCACCCACTTTTCTTTCACTGAAAGAGGCACAATGGTAGGAGTAGGCTCTATAATGACGTGGCCGAGCGTTTTGAGCCATTGGAAGCCATCGCCGGTAGAGCCTGTCTCGGGGTGTGAAAGGCCTCCTGTGGCGAGGATATACGACTTGGCGGTGTACAGCTCCTTCCCTGCCACAACACCGGTAATTGCTCCATGTTCGGCTCGAATCCCGCTCACATTCACTTTTGTTTTCACATGCACGTGGTTCTTTTCCATGTACTTTTCAAGCACATGGAATACATCGAGTGCTTTGTCGGTCACGGGAAAAGCGCGCTTTCTATCTTCCACTTTGAGTTTTAACCCCCGAGATTGAAAAAAATCAAACGTAGAGGTTGAATCGTACTGCGTGAAAAGCGAGTAGAGGAATTTTTCTGCTGCGCCATAGTTGGCAAGGAGCGCACGATGATCTGTTTCTGCATTCGTGACATTGCATCGCCCACCACCAGAGATTTTCAACTTGTTTCCCAGTGTTGGGTTTTTCTCAAGCACAAGTACCCGCTTCCCCATAGAAGCAGCCGTGCCTGCAGCCATCATACCGGAAGCTCCGCCGCCGATAACGATGACATCGTATTCTATTTCTCCAGCCTTCATACGACGACTATACGCTATTTAAATCCGTATTGAAAGATCAATAAAAAAAAAGCCGAACACTGTTCAGCTTTTAATCTATAGTTCAATAGTTATTGTGCTTGATACATTTTCGGATAGAGAGGGCTTTTAAGCTCAATCTTATCCGCAACTTCAGCAGAAATTTCTGTAAAATCACCGTCAATCCATTTATCTGTAGGACCAAGAAAAATGGTATGTGTATGTTCTTTCCCATCTTCTAAACCAGGAATAAATTTTCCATTCTTCATGTAACCACCGTGATGTTCAAGTTTGTATGGAGCAGCCACACAAAGCATAAGTTCATGTAAATGTGTTGTGCCTTTACTTGAAAACATCTCGTGTGTTCCATACGCAATATCTTCCGAATAGCCAGTAAAATATACGGGTTTAGTAAAGTTTTCACTTCCAATAAGAAGCGCCCATAGTGCACGTTTTGTCTCTTCTCCACAATCTTTGGATTCCAAAATAAGATGCATTAATGCATGCATTTGCTTTTCTGTAGGTATCATTTTATTCGGTTTTAATAGTTATTTTCTATAAGAGTACATTAAAACCACAAAGCGTCAAGAACTGGAATGAGACTTACTCCGGCATCACGTCGTAAAAGCCAGTGATACTCACACTGCCACTGGCGCTCACGCTGTAGTCAAAAATAGCCTGGCGTGATTTCATGCCGTCAGTATACGAAACCTGCGCCATCGGAGTTTCTGGAACAAATTCAATCTTCGAAACAGTCCACGATCCTCCGTCTGCTTTTGTTTGAGCAAGGGTATTGATATTGGCTGTGACATAGGTCTTCACGAGCGCTTCGTTGCTTTTGATCTCTTCTGCGGAAAGCGGCTTCGCATCAGACTCTTCTTTCTGATTCTCTTCCGCTTCACTACCAAGCGTTCCTGACTCTCCTTCGACAGGAGGATTGTTTGACTGCATGACCTTAAGGACAATGAAAAGCACGATGATGATAACAAGTGGTATAAGTATTTTTTTCATAGATACAAAAGATTGGATTGCGACATGTCTATTAGAGCATGTAGCTTCCCTTCTTCGCAAGAGTGTTATACCGATCTGTATACAAAAAGTCCAAGCCGTGGTATGGTACCCTCAATTAATTCCTTACCATTATGCAAAAACTACCCCTTTATGAACTTCCTGGGATACTCTACACCCAGTTCTGTAAACAATACAAAAGCTCCCTGAATGGCACAGCCTCATGGCACTATGACACAGACGAACAGACACGGATTGTTATCCCTTGTGTCTACCAACAACTACGAAGCCCTGTCTCTGCAACACCGCCATACATCATGTATATAGACATGCGAGCTGTGGATCTCCACAAAACGGTTGTCATGATACTTGGTGAACTTCCAGAAATACACAACGATACATTCTACACACTGAGATCACTCGCAGATGTGAGTGTTACTGGCGAAATCCAAAGCAACGCCGAGCGAGAGATTGGAAAAACCTATGTTATGACACTGAGCGGTGGTATAGCTATGAACCCTGAAAACAGATTTATCTTTGACACACGGAGTATTGGGATACACGAAAAGTACGCCTTGAGTCTTCTCGGTGAAGCATGTGCACTCCACTACAAAAAGAACTCAAATAGAGAGTGGCTCACGAGTATTACCTCCTAAGTAGCCAAGCAAAGCAACACAGCGGACAGAAATTGTCCGCTTTTTTTATATCTTTTCATTTTCCTCAAAATTGCTATACTCTCCCTTGTTCATGGCCCTATCGTCTAACGGTTAGGACGGAAGCTTCTCAAGCTTTAAATCCGGGTTCGATTCCCGGTAGGGTCACCAACTCGTGCTAGCACGAGAAGCATACAAAAACAGCTCCTTTCGGAGCTGTTTTTGTATGCTTTTTAACTAATGATGTAATGAAGCTGAATCGCCATGGTGATTTTCAAGCACAGGAATTCTGTGTGCTATTTGATATAACCCTCCCCACAATACAAATGACATTACAAGAGCTATTACGATCCTTTTAACGGAAATTTTTTCTTTAAAATCTCTGATAATAAAAGCAAGGTATCCAATAAATAACCCTAATGGCAATATGAGTGCTCCGAACAGTGGATCATCAAGATAATGCTGAGTACCGCCACTTACCATACCT
>CAYMIO010000018.1:0-11839 GCA_964390875.1 uncultured Candidatus Saccharibacteria bacterium | reverse complement strand
AAAGATTCGTTGACCGTCTTTAGACTTCAACGAATCTTTTTTGCACATGCTCAGGGCGGGGCATTCTTTTTTATTCATTTCGATATACAATACATTCATATGTCACACCCCGAGGAAAAAAAGTTTTTTGAAACAGCATACAAAACTGGCACCGACATGTGGACACACATCCCACTTTCATTCAAAGGCGCAGAATTGATCGACCACTTAAAAGAAGGCTCGATGATCCTCGATCTTGGAAGCGGACGTGGACGCTTCCCCTTCCAACTTGCCGAAGCAGGATTTCGCGTGATCGGTGTGGATTATGTGGAAGAGATCGTAGAGAAAAATAACAAAGAGGTAAAAGAACGTGGACAAGAAAAGAGCATGCGATTCATCACTGGTGATGCGCTTGATCTTCCTTTTTCCGATGCTGGCTTCGATGCTGTTGTAGATGTCGGCCTTTTGCAGCACCTTCAAAAAGAAGACTGGCAAACCTACGTCAAAGAAATCGCTCGCGCTCTGAAACCTGGCGGCTATTTCTATCTTGTAGCGTACTCTCGCGAAACTCCCTATTTCTTCACCTGGATGCCGAACAAAGATGAAACCGGTATGTATGAAAAATATGGACTCCCGTACTACTTCTTCACTGAAGACGAAATACAAGAACTCTTTGAGAAAGATTTCTCACTTGTAAATCTTCGTGTAGAACATGTGACCGAAGGTGTGAATCCGGCAGCGTATGTGGTAGCGCTGATGCAGAAGAAGTAAGAGCAGCGCGGCCATTACAAAAAAGAGTTTGTTGACCGTCTTTAGACTTCAACAAACTCTTTTTTGTAATGGTGCCGCGCTGCATTCCCTACCCTCTCTTACGAAAACAAAATCAGAAAATCAAAAATGAGCGATTGATTGTCTACATAGAAAAGATCATACGCAACATCATCGCGCATAAAGGTATTTTTCGGATGAAATGAAACCAAGCCCGGCTTCACCAAAAATCTTCGGCTGGCGATCTCGCCATAGTCGCGCGATTCATCTACCGTCTTTGCTTCAGGTCCAACAAAACTCATATCACCTCTCACCACATTCCATATAGCCGGAAGCATGTCGGCGCGCATTTTCATAAGACGGCGCCCAGCCGGAGTCGTTTCTTTCATGCCATTTTCATTGTCAGTGCGAAAGGTTCGCATACGCACCATGAGAAACTTTTTCTTGTCTTTCCCAACTCGCTCTTCACGCACAAAGGCTCTGCCACGTGTATCTGTCATCACGAATACCGCTGCAATACCGATAAGCGGAAATGAGACCAGCAAAAGAATACCCCCAAGCACGACGTCTATTCCTCTTTTCACATATATATAGAATGGCGAAAGGTTAGGATGCACCACGCGCCCTTGCACTTCATTGTACTTCTCGCGGGCGGTCGCTTCGGCAAGACGGAGGTCAGTCACTATCATACAGAGAATTGTAGCATGGCAGTGGTAAAGGTATACTCTCTGTATGAAAATCGTATCGTGGAACGTAAATGGCATTCGAGCGGTCGCAGGAAAAGGGCTCATCGACGTTATTAAAAAAGAAAACCCCGATGTGCTCTGCCTCCAGGAAACAAAAGCATTCATAGCTCAAGTTCCCGATGAAGTCCGTACCCTTCCCTACCACATTCTTTGGCACGATGGCGTTCGTCCCGGATACGCCGGCACCGCTATCTTTTCAAAAAACGAACCCGACGCTTCGATGACGAAGTTCGAAAAGTTTTCAAAATTCCACGAAGACGGCCGTGTCACTGAAGCAACCTTTGGTGACATCACTCTTCTCAATATCTATTTCCCCAACGGTGGCACGCGTGCCGATGGCACTGAAATGCTTTCATACAAACTTGCGTTCTATGACGATCTTGAAAAATACATTGCGGCGCGTCAGAAAAAAGGCGAGCACTTCATCATCGTTGGCGACTTCAATATCGCGCACACTGAAATCGATATCGCACGACCAAAAGAAAATGAAACATCCATCGGATTCCTTCCGGTAGAAAGAAAACGCCTTGGCGACTTCATGGCGAAACTCGGACTTGTCGACACCTTCCGCTATTTCAACCCCGACGAGAAAGACAACTACACCTGGTGGAACGTGCGCACCGCCGCCCGCGACCGCAATATCGGCTGGCGCATCGACTACGCAATGGTTTCAAAAGCACTTCTTCCGCGCATACAGAAGATAGAACACCGCCATGAAATCTACGGATCAGATCACTGCCCTGTCGTCCTCGAGATCAAATAGTTATGCACTTTTCTTATTTGCACTTACCATAAAAGGAGTACACTTATAGTAAGTTCATTTAATTAATTTGATCATTGTTCGCACTATGCGAAAAAAGATATATAAAGGCTTCTCTGACTAAGAGTAGTTAAGGTTAATTAAGGTTAAGCAAAAAAAAGAGCCCCGGAAACGTCTGGGGCCTTTTATTTTGAGCTTTCACACTCCGTGGTACACTCTCCTCATGAAAACCATCATCACCGGCGGAGCCGGATTCATTGGAAGTCACCTTGCCGACCTTCTCATTGCTGAAGGTCAGGAAGTGCATATCGTAGACAACCTCAGCTCCGGCAGTGAAGAAAATATCAATCCCGAAGCGACCTTTCATGAATTCGACGTGCGAAGCGAAAACAGTCTCGCCGAGATTTTCCAAGGCGCCGATGTGGTGTTTCATCTTGCCGCAAACGCACGCCTTCAGTATTCGATCGAAGAACCAAAAGAAACCAACAACATCAACCTCGGCGGCACACTCTCGGTGCTCCTCGCCGCAAAAAATGCCGGAGTGAAACGAGTTGTGTACGCAGCATCAAGCTCGGCATACGGTGATACTGACGCTGATCTTCTTTCCGAGAATCTCCTTCCTAATCCCAAAAGTCCCTACGCGGTGCAGAAGTACGCCGGCGAACTCTACATGCGATCCTTCAGCCAATGCTACCCCATCGAAACAGTCTCACTTCGATTCTTCAATGTCTATGGTCCACGCCAAAGCGCCAAAGGTGCCTACGCTCCCGTGATTCCCATTTTCATAGAAGCGAAAAAAAATAACCTTCCGCTTCCTGTTGTTGGCACCGGTCTTCAGACACGCGACTTCACCCATGTTTCAGATGTTGTTCGCGCGCTCTCTATCGCAGCCACAAGCGGCACGGTGGGCAAAGGTGAAGTCATCAACATTGGCGGCGGTGAGGAACATTCTGTTTTGAGTATTGCTGAAATGATCGGCGGAGAGATCGAGCACCTTCCTCCCCGCATCGAAGTTTCTCGCACCCGCGCCGACATCTCGCTCGCAAAACGCCTGCTCGACTGGGAACCACGAAAAGATTTCAAAGAAGCAATCAGAGAGTTGATGGATTTGACAAAATAGGTAAAACAGGTATTATTAAAAGTACCACAACAGTCGTTGCGGTAGATACTTTTAGAACATCACACAATTTTGTTCTAGCTAAGTATTTGGTTAAAGGTTTAGTGGCGTCGCAGGGAAAAATCTCTGCGGCGTTTTTTTGTTTGACTTCACGTACGATACTGCCTATGCTTAATATGACACTTTAAAAACCACATATCATGAAGCATCTATTAGTTCTTTTTATTCTGTATACACAGACTACGTCTGCACAAGACACTATTGCCTGGCAACCACCATCAGATAGAGTCATATTTAAAGAAGTCACTGCACACTGCGGCCCAGGATCGTCAGTAACAATCGTCGGTGCATTCAAAGACTCTCGTGGTATTCATCTACGATACTGGGATCCGCACACCAACATCACGACCTGCATTTACGAAACTGAAATAACGGATGTGAAGTATTACGGCTCACTTTTTTCAAACGAAGTACTTGTTGATGTCTTTTTTCAAAAACCACAGCAGGCTTCTCTCTGTGTAATCAAATTCACTTTAAATAGAAATGATATCCCCTGGGACCTCGTTGCACTCTTCTCAAGTGTTGCGGCAAAAGCCCACTCAGGATAACAACATTCTAAAAAGCCAATTCGAAAGAAGTGGCTTTTTATATTCAAACCGACCAACAATAACCAAATAACTATTTAACCAAAAAATACTTCGCAAACACCTTTTTAACTTTCTCGGCTTTCTTCTGGTTTCGTGAAATGGTAAATTTGTTTTTTCCTTTTTTTGAAACAATCATCTTGATACGCTGTTCTGCTTCTTTGTTAAACACTCGAGTTGTTTGATAGAAAAGATCTATTTCCTGAGCTACGTTTTCATCAAGCCACACTTCAATAATAAAATCACCAAAAACGTTTACGTGGTAGTTTTCCTTTTCAAATGGCATTTGCTCAAGTGCGAAGTGTTGACTATTGATTCCATCAAAATCTTTTTGAATGAACGTATCGAGTACTGTATTGTGTCCACTTAACACCAGCAGTGTTTTGTTTCGTTTCAAAAGGTCATCAAAAAGTGTTCGCTCTGTTTGATATCGTGCCAACAAAAACCACTCGTGAGGGTTGTACAGAAACACTGTCTTCTCTTTCATGGTATCGACCAAGACACTGAATGCGTGGCCCCAAAACATATCGGTTTGTTCTGGTGTTTTAAACGTATACGAAACTCGTTCACCATCATTCAGCAAAAGGAAGTCTTCTCCTTGTGTTTCGATAGAATACGACCGTTTTGCATTTTCAAAAAACTGAGACATTTTTAATATCCACACATGAGAGAGTGACGCGACCTTGCTTCTTACAACTACAACTTCATCTTCAATAAGTTTACGGAGTGTTTTATAAAATGCTTGTTTGCTTACCGCTCCTTCTCCAGATTGCAGTTTCTCTAGCAAGAACGTTGTTCTAGATGAGCCTTTTTGTAACAGGTCGATAATAAACTCTTCGGTTGTTTTTGGGTATGAACGCACTGTCCCCAGTATATAAAATAGTATAGAAAAGTAAACTTTTTATTTACTTTTATACGAAAAAACCTATACTTTTAGACACAACTTGAGTTTTGTTTTTTAATGTGCACAAATAACAGTAATACCTATTGAAAATGAAAAAGTTCACTTTTATCAACCTCGGAATAGCTACCGTATCCGCGGTTCTCTGCATCTGTGCAACCTTCACGTTTGACTGGTTTGATGCAGATGTTGTTGAAATACACATGATAGAAAACGCGCGAGTGATCTGGGAGATCATCGCTGAAGCATCTACATTGTTTGTAATCTTTCTTATTATGTTTTTTGTTCCATTTATATTTCCTACAAACAGTTTCGAGTTCAAAACCAGCAATGTATTCGTTGCTTTTATAGTAATGCTTCCTGCTGTGTATCTCGCATGGTTTGCGTCACTTTTAAACGGACTGATCCTGCCTCTCGCGTATCACGTATTTGTTCTCTACCTCCTTATGGAAGCATACTTGTTTCTGTTGCTCCATAGAGTACCAAGTAGGAAGGAAGTAGCACATACCTAACATAGAGCCCAACTCCTTGAGTTGGGCTCTTATTTCTTCACCCCATGCTTTGCGTGTAATTTCTTCAATTCCTCTTCTTCGGTTTCTTCTTTCTTCTCCTTCCCTGCTTCACCGAGTGCTTTCAGGTCTTCAATCGGCAACTGCAAAAGTTCTCGAGCGCGAGGTTCAAGATACGCTTCGATATTTTTTTCTGGATCTTCAAGTACTTCTTCAAGAAGTGCGTGGAGGACATGGGCAAATTTCGGACCGGGCTTCTCCCCCATTTCAATCAGGCGATTACCATCGAGCTTGAGCATGGCGACCGATGTTGGCGCACGGAGCGCTTCTTCGATCATCGCGTGATATTTGCGAAGGCGATACGGCGCTTCGGTCTTCTTCATGCCGGCACGGTCGCACTCGCGGATCTTCATGAGGTCCCAGATCAGGTCTTCGCCCACATTGCGCACCATCCGACGCACAGCCGAAAGTGTAATCTGCTCAGTATCAGAGAAAAACATATGCCAGCGCACAAGCTTGGAAACGACTTCGATATCTTTCTTTGGGAACTTGAGTCGCTCCATAATGGCTTTCGTCATGCGCGCGCCCACCACTTCGTGGCCATAGAAGGTCGGTTTGGCACGGCCCTCGCGTTTGGTGCGAGGTTTGCCGATATCATGAAAAAGTGCGGCAATGCGGATAACCGACGACCATTCTTTCTTGGCCGCATGGTCGAGCGCATAGAGAAGGTGCTCAAACACATTGTAGACATGTTCCCCGCCCTGATGACACCCAATACCTTCACGAAGTTCGGGAATCATATACTGGAGAAGCCCATATCGTTCAAGAAGGCCAATACCTACAACGGGGTCCTTCGCGTCAATTATTTTCACAAATTCATCCCGGATGCGTTCTGAAGATATGTTCTTGAGCAGAGCCGCATTGTTTTGGATAGCTTCCCCTGTTTCTTGTGCAATCACAAAACCGAGGGTTGTGGAAAACCTCACCGCGCGGAGCATGCGAAGCGCGTCTTCTTGAAAACGAGTTTCTGCACTACCCACTGCACGTACTGTCTTGTCTTTTATATCTTCCTGTCCGTTATAAAGGTCAACAAGCTGTCCTTTTGATATTCTAAAGGCCATAGCGTTTACCGTGAAATCCCTACGCTGAAGATCGTCTTCCAGTTTGTCTGAAAAGGCCACAGAGTCTGGGTGGCGGTTGTCCGAATAGGCTGATTCAAGACGAAATGGGGTTATTTCCACTATAAATGGCTTTGTTTCATATGAAACACCCTGATCCTCTGTTTCACGTGACACCGTTTCATGAGAAACATTTTCAAACACTACCGCTACTGTTCCAAAGCTGTTTTCATACACCGTCTTTTCAAAAAGACCAATAATCTCTTCCGGCTTGGCGTTGGTGGTAATATCCCAATCCTTTGGAGCCCTACCCATGAGAAGGTCGCGCACCGATCCACCAACCAGGTACGCTTCAAAACCCGCTTTTTCGAGCGTTTCGGTTACATGTGTAACATATGGGGGTATTTTTTTTGTATCTACTGCAAACACTGTATTGTTGTGCACCCGTCAGGATTCGAACCTGAAACGATAGTTTCGAAGACTATAATGATATCCATTTCACCACGAGTGCAAATTATAAATAAGCATGACAAGTATAGTCTTAATTTATGTTTTTGTAAAACGAACAGCTGTAATGTATACTAATAGGATGAGGAGTGACAGAGAAAAAGCAACACAGCTCAGAAAAAACGGTAAAAGCTATTCGGAAATAGCCTCAGCGCTTGGAATATCGAAAAGTACACTCGCAGGCTGGTTTAAAAACCAGGAATGGTCTTCTGCTATTAAAAAAGACAACAGTGAAACCGCGAACAAGGAAAACAGAGAGAAGATGGTGTCCATGAACGCTGCACGAAATGTAAAATGGAATACACTCTACACAGAAGCAGTAGTCCAGGCCAAAGATTCATATATCCGTCATAAGGGCGATCCTTTGTTCTGGGCAGGACTCATGCTCTATGCTGGAGAGGGCGATAAACGGAGTAAACATCTTGTTCGCATAAGCAATGCTGAATTTTATGTCCACCGAATATTCATCGCCTTTTGCCTGAAATACCTTTATATTCCAAAGGAAAGTATCCGATGCGCCCTTATCACCTATCCTGATCAAACTATCACAGATTGCATCCTTTCGTGGTCAAAAGAGCTTTCTATCCCCCTTGAACACTTCTACAAGACACAAGTGATCCAAGGAAAAGAAACTCGCCGAAAGTTGCATTATGGTGTCGGGATGAGTATAATACCGAGTACTGTTCATAAGAAAACGCTTATGACGTGGCTTGAACTGGCAGAAAGAGAAGAATGGTAATTGCGGGTATGGTTTAGTGGTAGAACACGACCTTGCCAAGGTTGAGACTCGGGTTCGATTCCCGGTACCCGCACTTTTAAAGAATACGTATCTAAGACCACCATACAGACTGGTTTTTTTGTCTTTAATCAGAGGACTCTATCCCCTCTGTTAAATCCGGTTTTTGTTGATATATATCACTCTTTTACCTCAAAACTGTGGATAACTCTGTGTACATTGTTTATAAAAGACAGGTCTTGAGGATTTCTTGATAAAGGAAAGTGTATACTTCTTGCGTAAGATATCGTTATATATCAATGCATTTCGGCAAGGACATGTCATATAACGGGTTTTACAAGCTGTAAATAGCAAAACGTTTCACGTGTAACACTTTTATATGAGTTACACGTGCAACGTGCACCTTTTATTAAGTAAACCAATACCAATCAATGAAGAAATTCACATCAAAACGCCAAAAAATAGGGGAAATAGGCGAAAACTTAGCAGCAATGTTTCTCATGAAACATGGTTTCTATATACTAGAGCGCAACTTTACCAAGGCATATGGAGAAATAGACATTATCGCCTCCAAAGATGAGGTGGTTCACTTTGTGGAAGTGAAAGCTGTTTCATGTGTAACAGGGGAGCCAAAGCAGATGGTCCGACCAGAAGAAAACATGCATTCCCTGAAATTCAAGAAGTTTTCACGCACAGTGGAAGCGTACCTGGCACAGAAAGACGTAAAAAATGACTGGCAGATCGACTTGGTAACGGTATATGTAGACCAAGCAAAAAGACAGGGAAGGGTAGCCTATTTCCCACATATTGTCTTTTAAGTAGTCGGGGTGCAGGGAATCGAACCCTGCCCTCTTGTTCCCAAAACAAGTATACTACCGATATACTACACCCCGAAAATACGATTAAAACGTACAAACGCCATACTACCACAGAGTTTTAAACTATAAAAGGCTTGGGGCGTGACAAGTTTGAAGGATATGTAATACTTAGGATATTACTAGGGTAGTTAAGAAACATACTATGAACCAAGAAATGCCACCGACGGAAGGAGAGAATAATAATGAACCTGTACACGCAGTCTGGAACCTGGATCAAACACAGGCTGTACCAGAAGATGAACACAAGGAAACAGTTCACGATAGCCTTGAAAATGATACTTGGAGAGACCAGAAATAACTCCACACAAAAAAGCGCTTCGGCGCTTTTTTGTTATGCATTTTTAATGTTTCCTGATACTTTTGCAAACCACTTGCGTTTTTAAAAAGAAGGTGTAGGATAGGGAAATGCTCACACATATCATTTTCGCTTCACTTATAGAAATGTCCGTCGCGTTCGTCGGCGTCCTTTTCTTTCTTCGTTCAACAGACAAGCTTCTAAAACACACCCACATCCTTCTTTCAGTAGCTGTCGGTGCATTCCTTGGAGTGGTGTTCTTCGATCTTCTTCCAGAATCGATAGAAATGGCAGGGGATAGCGCCTTCCTTTTCGTACTACTCGGATTCTTGCTGTTTTTCATACTTTCACGAACCCTCACCTGGTATCACCATCACCACAGTGACGAAGAATACACACACAACGACAACCACGGCAAACCACGCGCTACGATGGTCTTGGCAGGGGACGCGCTCCACAACTTTATCGATGGTGCGCTCATCGCATTCGCCTTCATGGCCAACCCGGCGCTCGGCGTAGCCACCACGCTTGCGGTGCTCATCCACGAATTCCCTCAGGAGCTTGCCGACTTCTTCGTCCTCCTTTCTTCTGGCTTCAGCAAGAAGCGCGCGCTCGCTCTCAACTTCCTCGCATCGGTGCCAACCCTCATCGGCGCACTTCTTGCATACTTCCTCGGCACACACATCGAAGGCCTCCTCGGCCCCGCGCTTGCCATCACCGCCGGCAACTTCATCTATCTTGCAGCTTCTGACATCCTCCCAGAGCTTTCACACAACCATGGAACATCAGCCAAGAAAACATTTCGACAAATCCTCGCAGTGCTTCTGGGAATAGCAGCAATATGGGGAACACTGAAGATTTCAGGGCATCATCATGCGGTAGAAGGGGAGCACGGTCATGAACACGGACACGAAGAAGAGCATGAGGAAGAAACTGCTCACGAAGAGGAACATCACGAGTAGCGACTACTTTACTTGACTAAAGCACTTTACTTTGCTAAAGTGCTTTGTATGAACTGGAATAGCCAGGAAAACAACATACTCGTGAACGCATTTATTGCGCTCAAAACCGCTGACGAAACAAAGCGCTTCCTTCGTGACCTTATGACAGAAGGGGAGATAGAAGAATTCGGGAAGCGGCTCAAGGCAGCTGAAATGCTCTCCGAGAAAGTGCCGTACTCTGTGATCGAAAAAGAGACGGGCTTTAGCTCCACCACCGTGGCGCGTGTTTCAAAGTGGCTCACATCAGGCACCGGCGGATACAAAGACATCCTCGCAAAAGTGCATCATCACAATTCTTTCAAGCGCAAGAAAGGATTGTCTTTACGTTAACCACTTGAAGCCAACCCCTTCCTGCGCCAGGAAGGGGTTTTGCGTTTATGTCCCACAACAGACGAAATACATTCTTTAAAAAATACATAGCATGAACAAAGACAGAAAAGAAACCACACACAAAAAAGAGGGTAGTATAGCAAACGACGTTAAAATCGAAATGGTCGACGAGAGGTTCGTTCCTCTTATTTACTTTCCCAGTATTCATTAATACACATGGAAACGCTTACACTACATTGTGCCTGTGGAGGTGTCTACGTCAATACAGATAAAACGGCACCCCACCTTATGGAATGCACCATATGTAAAAAGGTCAGAGATGACCCTCGTCACGATTATGGTTTTATAGGTTTTGGATAAGGCGATAGCACTATATGCTGTCGCTTTTTTTGTGCGGGATAAGGGAATCGAACCCTTGTCCCCTGCTTGGAAGGCAGGTATTCTACCACTAAACCAATCCCGCAATGTTTCGAGCATAGCAAAAAAAGGGCAGTTTGCAAACAGGTACCATATAAAAAAACTCCGGAGCTCGGTGGCACGAGGCGGAGTTTTTATGCACTGATCGGGATAACTTTTTTATTCTTCTTTAACAACTTTTGTCATTTTGATGATTCGTTGAGTTTCAGCTGACTTCAACTCTACGAAGTAATATCCTTTTGTGAGAAGACTCACATCAAACGTGACCGTGGAAGTTACAGAAACGTCCACTGTTTGAGCGGGAAGCATTGCATTACCAGCTAAGTCAAAAAGTGTAATAATAAAATTTCCTGTTTTTGCATCTTCAATCTGAACCTTCACAAATGACTGTAAAGGATTAGGAGATACTGTCATGGTTTGCGCGTTGGCTTGCACCATAAGCAACGCAAGCGCGATGGTAAAGATGTTTCTCATGTCGCGTAGGTATTTGGTTTACCTATAATTGTACTCCTCCTTTTTCAAAACATCTGTGCAAAAGTATCATGCAATCAAAAAACCGCCGAAGCGGTTTTTTGATACTTGTCATTGAATCGCAGAAATAGGTGTTCTGCAATCGGAAGACAGATGAATTACTTCACTGCGTCCTTGAATGCCTTCGCTGCACGGAACTTTGGAACCTTGGTTGCAGGAACTTTTACCTGTTCACCAGTCTTTGGGTTGCGAGCCATGCGAGCTGCGCGGGCTTTCACTGAGAAGATTCCAAGGCCTGCGATCGATACTTCATCACCTTTTTTCAAAGTCGTGATGATAGCATTGATGAGTCCGTCGACAACTTCTTCGGCCTGCACTTTTGTGCCACCGATTTTTCCGTGTACCCACTCTGCGAGTGCTGCCTTGTTCATTGTGGTTATCTTGGTTTTAGTAAATAAACCTCGACCGGGATCCAGCACATGGCCCTGCCATACGCTCCCTCTATTATAAAACCTATATTTTACAAGGGCAAGGGGTACCAGGAAGCCTCGCCGCACCACTACTCTTCCTGGGTTTTTCAATGATTTGCGCAGTTTCGGAGAAAAAAAATGGCACTCCCAGGTATGCGCTTTTGAAAAACCCAGGAAGAGTAGTGGTGCGGC
>CAYMIO010000017.1:992-11842 GCA_964390875.1 uncultured Candidatus Saccharibacteria bacterium | reverse complement strand
ACAAAAACCGCTTTCGCGGCTTTGAGAAAAAATCACAAATCTCTAAACAATCCTTATAATACTGTGTACTATAAGCCACACAATCGTCAAGGATAGCACCAGTCGAAACCAGAACGTCCTGTCAGAGGGCGTATGAACCTAAGCCGATTGCTTAGAGATTCGCGACTTCTTCATTATTTTTTATCCTAGGAGAGAAAGCTGTGAGCACTTCGCTGCTAGTGGTATACTCTATGTATACGCTGTGGAAAATTCGTATCTGAGAAGAGTATAGCATATCTGAAATATTTGTCAAGCACCTTTCCCCAGCTCAAAAATACCATGTCAGACACCCCTTCCATCTTGAATACCGGCGACGAACGCTTCCTCGACCAAGCGCTTCGTCCACTCGCCTTCGCCGAATACATCGGCCAAGAAACCATCAAGCAAAATTTGCAGATTCTTTTGAAAGCAGCAGAAGAACGAAACCATCCTGCAGAGCATGTGCTCTTCTATGGACCACCAGGACTTGGAAAAACAACACTCGCGCACCTCATCGCCAAAGAAACAGGACGACAGATCAAGATCACTTCGGGTCCTGCGATAGAAAAAGTTGGCGACCTCGCATCACTTCTCACCAACCTTTCGCCTGGTGATATTCTTTTTGTCGACGAAATCCACCGCTTGAACAAAATGGTGGAAGAAGTTCTCTACCCGGCGATGGAAAGCGGTGTGCTTGATATCATCATCGGTAAAGGTCCTTCAGCGCGCACAATTCAACTCGACCTTCCTCCCTTCACGCTCGTCGCTGCCACGACTCGCATCGCGCTTCTTTCCGCTCCCCTTCGTTCACGTTTCGGCGGTGGAGTTTTTCGTTTGGAATTCTATTCAGAAGATGAGATCAAAAAGATCATCACGCGCTCAGCAAGTATTCTCGGCATACGTGTCGATGAAGAAGCAGTGGACGAAATAGCAAAGCGTTCTCGCTTCACCCCGCGCACCGCCAACTATTTCCTCAAACGCTGCCGCGACTACGCACAGGTGCACAAAAAAGATCTCGACAAAAAAACAGTCTTCCTCGCGCTCTCACTCCTTGGCATCGACGAGCTCGGCCTTTCAGAATCCGACCGAACCGTACTTACGACTATTATTGAAAAATTTAATGGCGGTCCCGTTGGACTCAATACACTCTCAGCGGCAACCAGTGAAGAAGAAGCAACCATTGAAGAAGTCACTGAACCCTACCTCATCCAACGCGGCCTTCTCGAGCGCACACCACGAGGGCGAATGGCAACGAAGAAAGCATACGAACATCTCGGGTTTGAATATCCAGAACAAGAAAAATAGGAAAGAAAAAAACCGCATTCGTTTTATTGAATGCGGTTTTAAAATTTTGAAGGGAAAAGTTATCTTCTCCCTGAACTCATAATCATCGGGCCACCTGTGCCGTTGATGATCGGATAGTCGTAGGTCTGGCGTTCTACACCAGTCACACGACCGTCTGAGTTTTGATCAGGTCCATGAGCTTTGAAAGCTCTGTACCACTGTTCAGCATATTGAGGGTAGTGGTTAAGCCACTGGGTCCCGCAAATACGATAACCTGTAGCATCATCAATCAAGTACTGTCCTTGTTGAGAAGCATACTCAGCATAAGCATCGAAAAAACTCGGATCATTGTAATCAACAGACTGACGGCTACCATTGGCAACCTGAACCCCATTAACCATAAAGATTCCTTGGCGACCCTTTTTTCTGCCATCACGACGTGTCTTGCGCACTGTATAGGTGGCAAGCTTTTCGGTGACATACTGAGTGCTGTCTTGCTTAGCAATTTCTGTTTCCATTTGCTCCTTCGCAAGTGTACCAGATAGTTTAACTGCCTTTTTGTAGTCCTTGGTACCTTTTGCTTCTGTCGCAGAAGGTATAATTCCGGATTTCAAATTGTT
This sequence comes from uncultured Candidatus Saccharibacteria bacterium, assembly GCA_964390875.1. Taxonomy (GTDB): domain Bacteria; phylum Patescibacteriota; class Minisyncoccia; order Phycocordibacterales; family UBA9973; genus CAYMIO01. Next base: position 9,920 of record CAYMIO010000017.1, on the reverse strand, counting down.
CATGTTACTACCAATCTGCATTTCAGATTGAGCAAGACTTTCTTCTACTTGTTCAGTTTTTTGTCTTGCAATCTGAGTGTTATTGCTTGCGGTAACAACATTCGCGGCACTTTCAACTGTTTTTTGATTGGCGTGCTCAATGGCAAATTCATTCATCCCAGTTATATGGGTTCCCATTTGCTTCGCAGAGTCGAGTTTGAAAACTTGGTCTTCTGGCAAAACCGCTTTGGTTCCCCATGTGTTATCGATTGTAGCGATAACACCGGTTCCCTTAGAAATTTCAGAAGAAACCTTGCGAGCATTTTCGATTTTCAAAATTTCGACATCGTGCTGTGCTTTCAAAACTTCTTTCTGATTTTCAAGATTGCTGATTATTTTATTCAACATCACGGCATCGTTCCTGTAAGTGATCATACTGTCTTTAGAAGCGTACTCTACAAGGACCAATTTTCTTTGGTACTCTTTTTCGAGTTGTCTTTTAAGTGCGGCCACTTCCGGGTCGTCTGATTGTGTTTGTTGCGCATTTGCCACTCCCACCAGGAGAGCAAATACAATGATTGAAAAGATCTTTTTCATACTTCGTATTGGTTTTATTGTTTTGTGCGTTATTTGCGAAAAACACACCGCTTCGATGTCCTTTTCGCAAATAACGTTCTTAACAATGAGACCAGTCCGATTCCCTTATATAATAGCATATTAGACCACAAAAGTCAATAGCTGAGACTACCCTATTTCCTTGGTATATAAGGCTCGTTTGGTGCTATGGTATACTCAACCCATATGTCAGGGCACAGTAAATGGTCGCAAATCAAGCATAAAAAGGGAGCGGCGGACGCAAAACGAGGGCAGCTTTTCAGTAAACTCTCTCGCATGATCTCCGCACAGGCCAAAGTCGCAAAGGGCGACCGCAATTCCCCCGCTCTTCGCGCAGCGATAGAAAAAGCACGCGCTGCGAATATGACAAACGATGTGATCGACCGCGCTGTTTCAAAAGCGACAGAGTCAAAAGACCTTGAATCGGTTACGTACGAAGCATACGGTCCGGGTGGAGTGGGCATCATCATCGAAGCACTGACGGACAATAGGAATAAAGCGGCGGCGGAAGTGCGGCATATTCTTTCGAAGGCGGGATTCGCGCTCGCAGGAATCGGATCAGTCACGTGGGCTTTTGCGCGGGAGAATCACGAGTGGCACGCTACGACATATGTTGAACTCAGTGACACCGACGCAGAAGCGCTCGGCGAATTAGTGGACGCGCTCGAAGAAAACGACGAAGTCCAGGAAGTATATACCAACGCCCATGAAGGAGAGTAAGCGCGTCATTGCTATAGACCCAGGCTTTGAACGCCTCGGCATTGCTATCATCGACCCCATGCCAAAAGAAACACTCATTTATTCTGAGTGTTTTCATACCAGTCCCAAAGATACCTTCAGTGCTCGCCTCGCTGCGCTCGGCGAACACATACGCGAAATCATCACCACCTACCACCCCGAAGAGCTCTCCATCGAAACCCTCTTCATTTCCAACAACCAAAAAACAGCCATGCACGTTGCCGAAGCGCGCGGTGTCATCATATACGAGTGCGCTCGCGCTAGCATTCCCGCTTTTGAATACAATCCACTTCAGATCAAAGTCGCTGTCACTGGCTACGGAAAAGCAAGTAAAGACGACGTCATAAAAATGGTTCCCAAGCTCATCCACATGGAAACAAAAAGCACTTCCGACGACGAACTCGACGCTATCGCCTGTGGACTCACGCACATCGCGCACGCAGGAAGCCGTTATCCACAAAAGTAATACACTGAGGACTTGCAGATAATTCAGCCATTTGTTACAAATGCATTGTCTGATTTTGGTCAGCGATGCGGAGTACCGCAACTATTATCATTTGATACAAAAAAAACGATGAGTGATGAACTTGATGAAGTAGCAGCAGGAGACGATACAGAGCTTGATGAAAAAGCAATACTCGATCTTGACGACGCTGCAGACATCGACGATGATGAAGATATCGTTTCCCCACTGATGGGCGACGAATTTACCGAAGACTACGACCTTGATTCTGCTGGAGTAAACTTCCACGCAGAAGACGCCGACCAGAACTACTAAGCTCTCAAAAGAAAAATCCCCGCATGCGGGGATTTTTCTTTTTACTTCACAACGATTTTTACGAAGCGATGTTTACCGATACGATACGTTCCCTCTTCTACCAAAGCAGCCACATCAGCTACTTTCATATCAGTATCAAGATTCGTTATCGCCCCCTGCTCGATGAGCCTGCGCGCTTCTGTTTTTGAGTCGAGAACTTTCTTTTCTGTGAGAACATCAACAAGTTTTGTGTCTGAAGAAACCTCTACCGTTTCAACATCTTCCGGAATTCCTCCTTTTGAAAATGTTTCAGTGAATGCATGTTCTGCTGCTTTAGCCGCTTCTTCGCCGTGGTAGATCCGAACGATCTCTTGCGCAAGACGCATCTTTGCTTCTTTGGGATGTCCTTCGGTAATAGAAGCAATGTCTTCAGAAGAAAGTTCTGTTGCAAGTGTGAAATAGCGTGTGATAAGCGTGTCGGGAATCGACATGATTTTTCCGTACATATCAGCCGGTTCATCTGAAATACCTACGTAGTTATCAAGCGATTTACTCATTTTCTCTTTTCCATCGAGTCCTTCGAGAATATCCATCGACATCACCGCTTGTTCCGGCTGGCCATACGTTTTCATAACATCACGACCCATCAGCATATTGAATGTCTGGTCGGTTCCGCCGATTTCAAGATCACACGAGCCATATTCTTTTGCGAGCATAGCGGAGTCTATTCCCTGCACCACCGGGTAGAGCATTTCGTGCATATAGAGTTCACCACCACTTTTCAAGCGATCTTGGAACATATCGCGCTCAATAAGACGCGCATGTGTTATTTTTCGAAGAATCGCGAGAAGATCAACAACCGTCATTGATGAAAACCAGTTTGAATTTTTTGTCCACGCAAATACGCTTGGATCAAGTGAGAGAATAGAATGCACCTGGTCAAGATACGTTTGCATATTGTTTTCAATTTCAGCGGCGCTGATTTCCGGACGCACCTTACTTTTTCCTGTCGGATCACCAATAAGGCTTGTAAAGTCGCCAATGAGGAAAATAACCTTACAGCCAATATCTTGAAACGCACGAAGTTTCCGAAGAACAACCGCGTGACCAAGATGGATGTCGGGGCGAGTTGGATCAACACCGAGTTTGATCACGATGTCACCCGGATATTCTCCACGCGCTTTCGCTTCCACTTTTTTCTGGAAACTGCCGTCGGGGTCGATGAACGACGCAACGCTCCGTGTAAGAATAGTATGCACTGCCGCGTCTTCTGATGTGACGCTCTCTGAAGCTTTCTTCATATCGCGTACTTTAGCATAAAATCCGCACTCTGTCTTTGGCAGGTATGGTATCATTGAAGCAGCCGTGAAAAATACACATCATAAAAAACGTCATGTTGTAAGGAACCTCTTCTTCGTCGGAGGAGGCCTTTTTCTTGTTATTGTCGGATTTATTTTTATTTGGCTTTCCACTCTGCCACTTCCCGACTTTGAATCTTTCGAAAATCGCAAAGTTGCCAAATCTACCAAAATCTACGACCGTACTGGAGAGGTACTTTTGTATAACCTCAACCAAGACTACCGACGGACTGTTATTACCTCTGAAGAAATGGGTGCATATATAAAGAACGCCACCATCGCTATTGAAGACAAAGAATTCTACAACCACAACGGGTTCCGTGCGAAATCATTTATTCGTGCCGTACTCGTAAACCTCACCACTGGCCAATTCTCACAAGGCGGATCAACCATCACTCAACAGATCGTTAAAAACAGCCTCCTCACACAAGACAAAACTATCACTAGAAAAATTAAGGAAATTGTCCTTTCGCTTCGTGTCGAACGCGTGCTCACAAAAGATGAAATCCTCACAGCATACTTGAATGACTCTCCATACGGAGGAAATATCTACGGCGTGTCAGAGGCTGCACTCGCGTATTTTGGAAAAAAACCAGCTGATATGACGCTGGCGGAAGCGGCGTATATAGCGGCTATTCCTCAAGCGCCAACGCGGTACTCACCATTTGGATCTCACCGCGACGAGCTCGATGCGCGGAAGAACGAAGTGTTGTTTGAGATGCGAAGTATGTCGACCATCACAAACGAGGAATACGAAAAAGCACGCGCTGAAGTTGTTGAATTTAAAAAAGAAGAAAACAGAAGTATTAAAGCCCCTCACTTTGTCTTTTTTGTAAAAGAATATCTTGTTGAAAAATACGGAGAAGAAGCGCTTGAAAACGGTGGTTTTTCAGTGATCACCACACTCGACTACAACCTCCAACAAAAAGCTGAGACTATTGTAAAAGAAGGGGCACTTGCGAACGAAGCAAAATACAAAGCATCAAACGCCGGCATGGTTGCTATCGACCCAAAAACAGGCCATATCCTTGTCATGGTAGGGTCACGAGACTACTTCGACAAAGCAATTGACGGCAATTACAACATCGCCACCGCAAAACGACAGCCGGGTTCTTCCTTCAAGCCCTTTGTGTATGGCCGCGCACTTCAAGAAGGATACACTCCCGACACCATCCTCATAGACGCACCGACAGAATTCAACCCAAGCTGCACGGCATATGGACAACCCAACAAAAACACCAATCCATGTTACATGCCTCGAAACTTCACCGGTGCAAACTACGGCGCAATGACACTTCGTCAGTCACTTGCCCGTTCTATCAACGTCACTGCGGTTAAAGCGCTCTATTTGGTTGGAGTACGAGATGCTATCAAGTTTGCCGAGGATGTTGGTATCAAAACACTCACCACACCTGACCGATATGGTCTTTCACTCGTCCTTGGAGGTGGTGAAGTTCGTCTTCTTGATATGACAAGCGCCTATGGTGTCTTCGCCAACGCAGGTGTGCGCAACCCAGCAACCCCTGTACTGAAAGTTACCAACGACAAGGGTGAAGTTCTCGAAGAATACACACAAAGTGGTGAACAAGCCATTCCCAAACAAGTTGCGCTTCAGCTTTCTGATATTCTTTCTGATAAAGCAGCCCGCTATGGAGTGTTCCAACCAGGCAACAACATGGAATTCGCAAACTACCAGGTCGCCGCAAAAACAGGTACCAGTAACGACTACCGAGATGGATGGATCATAGGATACACACCTTCTATTGTGGTCGGTGTCTGGGTAGGAAATAACGATAACTCTGAAATGAACCCAACGTCATCAGTCTCAACATCAGGACCTATTTGGAGAAAATTTATGATGGAGGTTCTGCCGAAATTTGGAAATGAAGAATTTGAAAAACCACAACCTGAACCAGAAGACCTCAAACCTGTTCTTCGTGGAAAGTGGCAGGGTGGAACGACATACACCATAGACACCGTTTCTGGTCTTCTTGCTACAGAACTCACTCCACCTGAAACACGAAAAGAAATAGTGGAAGGTGGAGTCCACGACATCCTTTATTGGCTCGATAAAAATGATCCGCGGGGACCAGCTCCAGAAAACCCTTACAACGATCCTCAGTTTTCTCATTGGGAAATCGCTGTTCAGAACAAGCTTGGAGGATCAGGAGATGCTCCTACCGGCCCAAAACCAACAGAGTATGACAATGTTCACGTTCCCGAAAATATCCCTCAAGTGCGTATTGAAACCCCAAACAACGGCGATTATAAAAATACTGACACTGTGGAAGTAAAAATAAGTGTCTCGTCCAATTACCCCATGCTTCGCACCGACTACTTCCTAAACGATTCATTTATTGGATCAACAAACGGAAGTTCAAAAACATTTACATTCATTCCTGAAAATATTTCATCAGTGAGTGACATGAATGAAATTCGCGCCGTTGTGTACGACACTATCTACAATCGCGGACAAGACACGGCTCGCTTCTCTCTTTCCGATTAACGAATATCGGTCACTAAAATCCCTCGTTCCTCGAGGGATTTTTTGATGGCTTCTTTTTTAAGAAGAAGACTTGTTCGAAGAAGCGGGGAAACATTTAAAACGATTACTTTTTCTTTGTATGAAATCTCTTTTACTGAAATAGGTTTTGGTGAAAAAGAAGAAAGCACTGTTGCTATTTCTTCACGAACAAATAATACATCTTTGAATTTCTTGGAGAACCGTTCGAGAAGTTTTTGTATTCCAAGATGCTCCATATTATCGATTCATTGGCATCACAAGATACAAAAACGAAGCGTCGTGAACACCGCGGATAATCACTGGTTTGTTTCCATTGAGCTGAAGCACCACACTGTCGTCTTTTATTGCTTGAAAGGAATCAAGAAGGTATCGCTGGTTTATGTTTACTGAAACTGATTCACCAGTTACCGCAGCAGGAAGAGTACTTGTTTGTTCACCCACATCAGTGTTTTTTGCGTAGAGAGTGACTCCACTCTTGGAATCTACACTAACTGTAACTTGGTTGAATTTATCAGAGAAAACACTAGAGAGTTTCAGTGCTGAAAGAAGATCTTGTCGGAGAAGAATAACTTCTGTTGCTGGATTTTTAGGGATAATCTGGCTGTAGTCGGGAAATGTTCCTGAAGTAAGTCGACTAGTGAGATAGGTTCCGTTATATGAAACCGCACACTGTGTATCTGAAAACGTTACTGTTACATTTCCACTTACCCCTTCAAGAAGTCTGAGGATCTCTAAAGCATTTTTTGATGGAATCAAACACGGCTTTATGGTTACTGGTTTCTTTTGAGCAATTTTCTTTTCAGCAAGACGAAATGAGTCTGTTGCTACAAAAATAAGTCTATCGTCGTCGCTATATAAATACACACTTCCTATCTCTGGTTTAATATCGCTCACAGCGGCACTAAACACCACCGACTTGATACCATCCACCAAAACTTCAGCAGGAAGTGTTATGAGTGATCCTCCTTGCACTGTGGGTAATGTGGGAAAGTCTTCATGAGAAAATGTTTTTAATGAAATTCTGTTTGTTTTTGTACTTACCAAAAGAAGATCGTCTTTGAGTTCAAAGGTGACTTTTTGGTTTTGTGGACATCCAGAAAGGAATGAGTTTGCAATATCACCTCGAATAAGTGTTATTCCTTCTTTTGTTACCGTTGCGGGAACTGAAATCTCGATACCAACACTTACGTTTGTGGCTCTGAGTTTTATTTCATCTCCGTATGCGGTAATAAGAATGTGAGAGAGAACAGGAAGGGCGAGGTTTTTTCCTGTACACCTTTCTGCATCATTGATTGCTTTTCGTATTTCTTCGACGCTTGTTTCACATTTCATACAAATACTCCTTATATAAATCTATTATTACTATTAGTGGTGTGGATAAGTGGAAAACTTTTATAGCTTACTCTGTATCGTTCTTTTTTCTTTTTTATAAAACAACTCTGTTAATATCTTTGTTGAATTTCTTGTTTTTTAAAAAGAGTATTTTTCTTTCCACAAACCGAGATATTTTTTCCTCTGATACCCACAGTGTTGTTCTCTCTTTATACACAGACATATCCCCACTATTTGAACATAATTTTTAATTGCTCAAGTTCTTGAACAAGCTGCATATCTGTTTTAAGGTCATTTTTAATCTTCTCGTATGAGTGAATAACGGTTGTGTGGTCTTTTCCTCCTAGTTTTTGGCCGATAAGTGGGTATGAGATGTTGAATTCTTCACGGAGGATATACATGATGAGCTGACGAGCGCGAACTATCTCCTTTCGGCGTGTTTTGTCGTAGATGGTATTTTTGTCTACTGAATAAAATTCAGCAACAACACGGACAACTTCTTCGGCAGACACACTCTTTTTAGGTTTTATGGTGTTTTTAAGGAGGTTTTTGACTTCAACCACAGTGAGTGGTCGGTTTCGTATTTGTGATTGGCAGACAATGGAATTGAGACTTCCCTCAAGTTCACGGATGTTTCCAGATACCATTTCAGCTATATATTCCAACACTTCGTCGGGAATAATGTAGCCACTTTCTTTTGCTTTGGCACGAAGGATGGCGATGCGAGATTCAAGATCTGGCTCGATAATATCAACGATCATTCCTTGTGAGAATCGTGAGCGAAGACGATCTTCAAGACCAGGGATAAAGTTGGGGTGTTTATCAGAAGAAAAAACAATTTGCTTGTTGTTTTCAAACATAGAGTTGAATGTGTGGAAGAGCTCTTCCTGTGTCTTTTCCATCTTTCCGACGAATTGGACGTCGTCGATCACGAGCACGTCGTACTTGCGGTATTTATCCTTGAAAGAGTTGGCTTTGTTGTTCTGGAATGCTTGTACGAGGTCGGTCGCGAAGCGTTCGAGGGTAATGTAGAACACTTTCTTTTCAGGGTATTTTGTTTTAATGGCGTTTCCTATCGACTGGATGAGGTGTGTTTTTCCAAGTCCTGTTGAACCGTAGACGAAGAAGGGGTTGTACGATGTGCCTGGTTTTTCAATAATGGCTTTTGCTGCGGCGTACGCGAGTTCGTTGAAGGGGCCGACAATAAAGGTGTCGAAGGCGTAGCGGGGGTTGAGGTTGTCGTCTTTGTTTATATAGAGATCTTGGAGTGGAAGCTCGCGGTTGATGAGCATGACATTCTGGCGCTCTGCTCCCCCACTGTGGGCTTTGGGTTCATTTTTTGAAATGACGTATTCGACGCCGCGGATCGTGTCGGCGTAATTCATGATGACCTTCACAATCATTTTGTGATATTTGTGTGAAAGCCAGTCGCGGACGAATTCGTTGGGTACGCCAACGAGGATGGTGCCGGCGTCTTCGCGTACGATAGAGGTGTTTTTGAACCACGTACTGAAGTTGGGCTTCGAAACCTCTCGTTCGATATCGAGTAAACATTTTCCCCAGAGGTCGTCGAGATTGTACATGGTTGTCATACGTGGGTTTATTATAGACTGCAATTGGAAAAG
>CAYMIO010000017.1:0-982 GCA_964390875.1 uncultured Candidatus Saccharibacteria bacterium | reverse complement strand
GACGCACCGTTTATAAACATGTGGATTGCGTGTTGATAACTTTGAGGTCGCAGTCTCCCCCGAAATGTGGCAATGCAATTTCCCAGGGCTTTGAAACGCAAGCGCCCTCACGCGCCCTGCGGCGCTGCGGGTCCGAGTCAAAGCCCTGGGAAATTGCATTGCCACATTTCGGGGGAGAACAGCTTGATTTTATAGAGATTTCAAGTATAGTGTCCCTATATGTCAACAACATACCAGCCAAAGAAAAAGAAGCGCGCAAAGACGCACGGTTTCCGTGTTCGTTCTAAGTCTGCAACTGGCTCGAAAATTCTTGTGCGTCGCCGTCAGAAAGGTCGCGCAAAGCTTTCGGCATAAAAGACCATGCTTCCCAAAAAAGAGCGGGTGGATACAAAACGTTTCAATGAGGCCTTGGCTTCAGGAAAAACGGTGTTCCATCCGCTTTTTTCTGTCCGAACCTTGAAAACAAAGGACGAAAGCTTCAAGGTGGCTGCTGTGGTGCCAAAAGCGGTGGCTAAAGGAGCGGTAAAAAGGAACGAGCTTCGCCGGCTGGTTTACAATTTTGCCTTGCAAAGTAAGGGTTTTTTCAAAAAGAGCACCACCTATATCATTTTTTTAAAGAAAGGAAGCGAAAAACTACCTCCAAACGAGCTTTTGGAGGCACTTACCCACTTTTTTAAGCTTATAAAATAAGGATGAAATGGCTTTTTACACTCCTTATCACCATCTACCAGAAGGTTTTTTCGCTTGATACCGGCCTTCCGCGCACACTGGGCCTTATCCGCCGCCCTATTTGCCGCTTCTACCCCACCTGCTCCGAATATATGAAGCAATCCATTGAAAAATATGGGGTTTTTAAGGGCATTCGGCGTGGTCTAAAGCGTCTTTCACGGTGTAGGCCGGGAGTAGAGCCGGGGGTGGATTTTCCCTAGAGGTGACACGAACCCCGGGCATGTGCAAAAAAGATCCGTGGAAGTCTAAAGAC
>CAYMIO010000016.1:4120-11870 GCA_964390875.1 uncultured Candidatus Saccharibacteria bacterium | reverse complement strand
GCACTCGTGCCGCGGGGAAGCTTGCACAACTCCTTGCACCCTTCCGTAGCTGTTGTATACTCTTCTGTAAGGCAGGTGTGTCGAACACTGCACATTTAACGAATAGGCATATACACAATGAGTGACGATAAAGCATTTCTCGAATATCTGGTAAAAGCGCTCGTGGACAATCCAAACGACGTCAAAATCGACCGCACGGTCGACGAGATGGGAGTCCTCGTTTCGCTCACGGTCAATCCGGCTGACATGGGTAAGATTATCGGCCGCCAGGGTAACACCGCAAAGGCGATCCGCACGCTCCTTCGAGTGATCGGAATGAAGAACAACGCCCGCGTGAACCTCAAGATCAACGAGCCGGAAGGTGGAACTCGCTCTGCGAATCCGACCGAAGCCATGGACGAAGCGCTCGCGGACTTGAAGGATATGTAAGCAGTTCGCACATCACAGAAAATAGACAAGTATGACAAACCCCGCAAAATGCGGGGTTTGTCATTTCTATCGAAAGCGTTTAGACTGAAGGCAGGTATGAAAATCCTCACCCTAGCTCTCCTTATGCGCGATGGAAAGATAGTTCTTGCGAAAAAGAAACGCGGTTTTGGCATGAATTTGTGGAATGGATACGGAGGGAAGCTTCAGGAAGGAGAAACCTCCGAAGCTGCGGCGGTGCGTGAAATACAGGAAGAAAGCGGGCTTACCATCCAAGAATCTCAACTGAAAGAAATTGGCGCTATCGATTTTTATTTTGAAGACAAAGAAGAATGGAATCAGCATGTGGTCGTCTATCGAGTGGAACATTTCGAAGGGGAACCGAAGGAGACCGAAGAGATGAGTCCCAAATGGTTTTCAAAATCAGAAATTCCCTATACAGAAATGTGGCCCGGCGACGATTCATGGTTTCCATACGCTGTGGAAGGAATTCCGTTTGAAGGAGAAGTGCGGTTTACAGAGCAGGGGAAGAAGGTGGTGGCAACGAATATTATAAAAAAATAAAAACCGTACAATAAATTGAAGTACGGTTTTTCATATTGCAAGTTGTAGGTCTAGGTTGAGGTTAAAAGTTTAACGATTTCACCCCAGTTTTTAACTGTTGGTTTGTGGTTTTCATGCACCATATGGATGTTTGATACAAAAACTTTCGAGTCACCAATTCGTAGAATTGTATTGTTTGCAGCTCCTAAACAATCAAAAATTCTAGAGTGTGAATCTTCGTGATGATTTTTATCTGTTAACAAGCCAATCATTGGAAATTTTAACATCAAGCCGATAAGAACTATATCTGATCCTATTTTCTCTAAAGATGTTTCATTTGCTACTTTCTCTGAATTAACAGGAAGTTCATTATCAGTTAAAAGTATGTCGTAGTTTTTTAACGGTAAAAGATCATGTTCAGTAACCATTGAAGCAAAGGATATTGAGCGTACATTTGCATCAAATTCTGAAGGCAGTGGTATTCCAAGATCGGTACATCTGTTAGTTAGGGTGTCTGAAATCCAATCTTTAAATTCTTCAAACCTTTTAAATACGGTAAGGTTGTGCTCTTGGAGCTGTTTTCTGGCTGCAATAACGTGTTCACGGTTATCCTCAATGAGAATGATATTTAATTTTTTAATCATGTGAATGATGGTTTAGTGTTTTTTATAAAAATACTATACTTTTACTTTTAGTCAAGCTACTCTTTTAAAAACCTTGATTTAAACCTATTTTCCTATAAGCTATCTGTATCTATGCATTTCCATGTCATCACCATTTTCCCCGAAAGTTTTGATTCGTATTTGAATGAGTCGATTATTGGGCGTGCTATCAAGGAGAAAAAAATAAAAGTCTCATTCGTGAATCCGCGGAAGTTTGTGACAGGGAAGAAGTATAAAAGAGTGTGGCCTGATGGGAATGTGTCGCAGATCGTGGACGATCGGCCGTTTGGCGGCGGGCCGGGGATGGTGATCCGCGCTGAGCCTTTTTTGAAAGCGGTGGAATCGGTGACGAAAAAGATTGCGAAGAAAAAAGGAGCGAAGGTAAAAATCATTCACTTCGCGCCGAAAGGAACAAAGTTCACCACTGAATACGCAAAGAATCTCACAAAGAAAAAATACACAGACATCATTTTCCTCTCAGGACGGTATGAAGGAATCGATGCACGCGTAAAGAATATTCTCAAAGCTGAAGATGTTTCCATCGGCGATTATGTGCTCACCGGAGGAGAACTTCCCGCGATGGTGCTCATCGACTGCATCTCTCGCCAGATTCCCGGCGTGCTCGGCAAGTTCGAATCGCTCGAAGAAGAACGCATCTCATCCAGCGATTTCTACACCCGCCCCGAAATCCTCGAATGGAAAGGCAAGAAGCACCGCGTGCCGAAAGTCTTACTTTCAGGAGATCATAAGAAGATAGAGGAGTGGAAGCAGAATAAAAGCTAAAAAACAAAAAGAAAAACCATACTCACGTTTGAGTATGGCTTTTACGTGTTATTCCTGAATGTTTTAGCGAGAATACTAAAACAGCTTTTTGAACTTTCGTTCAATTTTTTGAAGCGGGTTCCATCAACAGCTCATCGATATCTTCAGCGTATGAGTAATCTAATTCTGAATATATATCGATTAATTTTTCTGCAACATTTCGAAGCACAAGTGGAGTAGCCATAAGAACGATACTCAATTCTGTTTCCTCAGAAACACGTTTTCTGAATTGAGGGATTATGGTCTTCGTCTGTTCCGCATGATCTTTGTGAAAAAGAAAAAAAAATGAATCTTCAACGGTAAGGTTGTAATTGTTTCTTTTCCAGCTTTTTCTGCCAAAGTAAATGCATCGATCGCCGTGGTCTGAAGGTGTGTCTTCCAAAAGTCGCTGCACAGCTTGTTTTTGGATGAGTGCCAAGATCGGATCTTGGAGGCTTAGCATAATAAAAGCAAAATCAGGATTTAAGAGCTTGGTAGCACTGAAAAATTCTTCAATGCGCGCAGGATTTGTAAGATCCTCAAGGGGAATTAGAAGGAGCCGTTTTCTCATTGGATTAGTTTTTAAAGAACATTTAAAAAACGTTTATCAAAAAAACTGTAACATTCATAACACGGTTGTGCAAGCGCCATGCAGGGAATACACCTCTCTCCGGGCGGGGCGCCTCACCATCCACCTTGACAATACAGCCTCTTTCCTATAGGATTACCTTCACGAATGCACGGATGAGTTGTGGATGTTTTGCAATCGACATTAGCAGGTTTTTAGCTTTCAGAAATCGTGCTTATACACAACTGCCGCGCGTACTCTCATACGTCGTTTTAAACAGCCAACCGGTTTTCTTTTGGCTGGTTCTTTTGCGTTATAAGCCACACAATTATTATGTCGACAAAAATAAAACAGAGTGACGCTCCTCGCGAGAAAAAACTTTTCGCAAAGTATAAGGAGCCGTTTATCGAGTTTCCAAGTCTCATCGAGACTCAGCTCCAGTCTTTTGACTGGCTCGTGCGTGAAGGATTGAAGGAAGTCTTCAAAGAATTCTCGCCGATCAACGATTATTCAGGAAAGAAGTTTGAACTCAAGTTCGCTTCTTTCACTTTGGGTGATGCAAAGTATGACGAAAATCATGCAAAAGAAAACAAGCTCACCTACGAAGCTCAGCTCAAGGCACGCGTAATCCTCGAGAACAAAACAATGGGTGGCAGCAAGGAGCAGGAAATCTTCATGGCTGATCTCCCACTTATGACAGCGCACGGCACCTTCATCATCAACGGTGTCGAACGTGTCATCGTGCCGCAGCTCGCGCGCTCATTCGGTATTTTCTTTACCGAAGCAGAAACCAAAGGAAAGCGTACGTTTGGAGCAAAACTCATCCCAGCTCGCGGCGTATGGATCGAAATAGAAACCGATGCCGACGGCTCGCTCGTTGTGCGCATCGACAAAAAGCGCAAATTCCCCGTGTCTGCGCTTCTTCGCGTTCTTGGACTTCCAACTGATGCAGATATCATGAAAGCATTCAAAGGTTCTCCTCATGAAGACCTCATGAAGATCACCGTTGAAAAAGATCCTGCAAAGAATGTTCAGGATGCGTATGTAGAAATCTACAAGCGTCTTCGTGATGGAGACCTCGCTACAGCTGACAACGCTCGCGAATTCATCAACTCAATCTTCAGTAGTGAACGCTACGACCTTTCACCGGTTGGACGCTATCGTTTCAACAAGCGCTTCGAGAAATCGATGGATGCAAAAGAACTCGAACGCCGCACACTTTCAGCTGAAGATCTTGTGTCGGTTGTAAATCACGTTCACGAACTCAACACAACTCCAAACTCAAAGGCAGACGATATCGACCACCTTGGTCAGCGTCGTGTGCGTTATGTCGGCGAACTTCTTCAGCAGAAGATCCGCGTCGGTATGACTCAGATCAAGCGAAATATCCAAGACCGTATGTCGACTATCGACACCACAACGGCTCTTCCTATCGCTATCATCAACCAGCGTCCGCTTCAGGCTCGTATTAAAGAATTCTTTACTACGAACCAGCTTTCGCAGTTCATGAACCAAGAAAACGTGCTTGCCGAAATGGAACACCTCCGCACGCTTTCAGCGCTCGGCCCCGGCGGTCTTACTCGTGAACGTGCAGGTCTTGAAGTGCGCGACGTGCACACCTCTCACTACGGCCGCGTCTGTCCTATCCACACTCCTGAAGGTCCAAACATTGGTCTTATTCTTCACCTTTCAACCTACGCTCGCGTGAACGAATTCGGTATCATCGAAACTCCGTACATCAAAGTGACGAAAGGAAAAGTTACTGGAGAAATAACGTACATGAACGCGCTTGAAGAAGAGCAGTACACTATTGCTCATGCGGGAACAAATGTTGATGCGAAAGGAATGCTTGTCGATGAGTTCATCGAAGCTCGTGTTGAAACAAAACCAGGACGCGTTTCTCGCGATCGCATTCAGTACATCGACGTTGCTACCAACCAGCCATTCTCTCTTGCAACATCGATGATTCCGTTTCTTGAACACGACGAAGCAAACCGATCGCTCATGGGATCAAACATGCAGAAGCAGGCAACACCATGTGTGCTTCCTGAAGCTCCGCTTGTTGCAACCGGTATGGAAGAAAAGATTTCTCGTGACTCAGGTCGTGTGGTGATCGCTCATGAAGCGGGAACGGTTTCTGCTGTTGATGCGCAGAAAGTCATCATCAAGGATTCAAAAGGAAAGGATCACACCTACGCGCTTGTGAACTTCCAGCGAACCAACAACTTCACAACATTCCACCAGCGTCCACTCGTTTCTGTTGGTCAGACTATCAAAAAAGGTGACGTGCTTGCTGACACTACTTCTACGAAAAATGGTCAGGCTGCGCTCGGACAGAATGCACTCGTGGCATTTATGTCATGGAACGGTCATAACTACGAAGACGCTATCATTCTTTCAGAACGTCTTGTGAAGGATTCAAAGTTCACATCTATCTATGTGGAAGAATTCGTCTGTATTGTTCGTGATACCAAGCTTGGTCCCGAAGTGACAACACGCGATATTCCAAACGTCGGTGAAGCAAAACTTAAAGACCTCGATGAAGAAGGTGTTGTCCGCATCGGTGCTGAAGTTCGTGAAAACGATATTCTTGTCGGAAAGATCACACCGAAAGGCGAAACAGAACTCACTCCAGAAGAACGTCTCCTCCGCTCGATCTTTGCTGAAAAGGCGCGCGATGTGAAAGACACATCGCTTCGCATGGAGCACGGAAAGCGTGGTCGCATTATCGGCGTGAAAGTATTCTCACGCGATCAGGGTCACCAACTCGAAAGTGGCATCATCAAGAAGATCGTTGTCGAAGTCGCGCAGGTGCGTAACATCTCGGTGGGTGACAAGCTCGCTGGTAGGCACGGTAACAAGGGTGTTATTTCTATCATCCTTCCTGAAGAAGATATGCCATACATGGCAGACGGTACTCCTATCGATGTTGTGCTCACGCCGCTTGGTATTCCATCTCGTATGAACCTCGGTCAGATTCTTGAAATGCACCTTGGTCTTGCCGCACACACACTCGGCTACCAGGCTATCGTTCCTCCGTTTGCAGCAGCAAAGGAAGAAGAGATCAAAGAAGAGCTCGTAAAAGCAGGCTATCCTGAAAATGGTTGTGTCACTCTCTACGACGGACGCACGGGTGATGCCTTCGAACAAGATATCGCTATTGGATACATGTACATTCTCAAACTGCACCACATGGTGGAAGACAAGATCCACATGCGTTCGATTGGTCCCTACAGTCTCATCACCCAGCAGCCGCTTGGAGGTAAGGCACAAGGTGGAGGTCAGCGATTTGGAGAAATGGAAGTGTGGGCTCTTGAGGGTTACGGCGCAGCTTACACTCTTCGAGAAATGCTCACGATCAAATCCGACGACATCCTCGGCCGCTCAGCAACGTTTGATGCAGTCATTAAGGGTGAGCGTATCAGGACTCCAAATACTCCCGCAACATTCTCTGTGATGCTCAATTATCTCCGTGGTCTTGCGCTCGACATCGAGCTCAAACGAGGAGGGAAGGTCGTGAAAGCTAGCGATGTAGAAAAGAGTTCATAATATGAAAACTATCGACACAAACAGCGATTTTGATGCTATCGGTATCACACTCGCATCACCTGACCGAGTTCGTGAATGGTCATATGGTGAAGTAGCAAAACCTGAAACAATCAACTACCGAACAGGACGCAGTGAACGCGGCGGTCTCTTTGACGAACGCATCTTCGGTCCTGAAAAAGACTACGAATGTTACTGCGGAAAATACCGACGCATCCGCTACAAGGATATTGTCTGTGAAAAATGTGGAGTTGAAGTCACTCGCTCTATCGTTCGTCGTGAACGCATGGGTCACATTGAACTGGCATCACCGGTAGCGCACATCTGGTTCCTTCGCGGTGTTCCATCGAGAATGTCTATTCTTACTGGTATTCCTGTGAATGACCTCGAAAAGGTTATCTACTTTGCCGGCTACATCATTACGAAAGTACATGAAGCTGAAAAAGAAGAAGTAGTGAAGGGTCTTGAATCTGAATTCAAGCAAAAGATGAAAGCGGCAAGCGATGAGGCAACCCGCGACAAACTCAAAGAACTTCTCACTAACATCAAAAAAGAAATCGGTGAAATCTTCGAAGGAAAGGTTCTCAACGAAATCCAGTATCACCACTACAGTCTCAAATACGGTACGTGTTTTGACGCCGCTATCGGTGCTGAAGCTATCTACCAGCTCTTCAAACAGCTCGACCTTGAGAAATTGAAGGGAATCATCGAAGCGCAGCTTGTGAAAGCGAGTGCAGCAGAACGTGAGAAACTCCAGAAGCGTCTTGCGCTTGTACGATCGATGGTGCATGCAAACGTTCGTCCTGAATGGATGTTCCTTACCGTCATCCCTGTTATTCCACCAGCACTTCGCCCGATGGTGGCTCTTGAAGGTGGACGTCATGCGACATCTGATATCAACGACCTCTACCGTCGCGTCATCAACCGCAACAACCGTTTGAAGAAGCTCAAAGAAATCGGAGCTCCTGATGTTATTCTTCGAAACGAAAAGCGTATTCTTCAGGAAGCTATTGATGCACTTCTTGACAACTCGATCTCAAGTCAGGGAGAAGCTGCTATGAACCAGACTCAGCGCCGCGCACTTAAGTCGCTTGCTGACAACCTCAAATCAAAACAAGGTCGCTTCCGTCAGAACCTTCTCGGTAAGCGCGTGGACTACTCTGGTCGTTCGGTTATCGTGGTGGGTCCGCAGCTCAAGCTCAAC
>CAYMIO010000016.1:0-4110 GCA_964390875.1 uncultured Candidatus Saccharibacteria bacterium | reverse complement strand
GTGCGGTCTTCCAAAGCACATGGCGCTTGAACTTTTCCGTCCGTTTGTTATCTCAAAACTTCTTCTCCGTGAATTCGCATACAACATTCGTGGTGCCAACAAGCTCATCGAAGAAGGTGTGCCAGAAGTATGGGCAATTCTCGAAGAAGTCATTCAAGGCAAGTACGTGCTTCTCAACCGTGCGCCAACGCTTCACCGCCTTGGTATTCAGGCATTCAATCCTATCCTTATCGAAGGAAATGCTATTCAGCTTCACCCACTCGTATGTCCAGCCTTCAACGCTGACTTCGACGGTGACCAGATGGCTGTGTACGTTCCGCTTTCAGAAGAAGCGCAGACAGAAGCTCGCGAGCTCATGGCTGCCAACAAGAACCTTTTGAAGCCTGCGTCCGGTGATCCTATCGTTTCTGCAAAACTTCTCGATATCACACTCGGTTGTTATTGGATGACAAAAAATGTGGAAGGGGAAACAGGTGAAGGAAAATTCTTCGCAAACCCAAACCAAGCTATCACTGCATACGAATTTGGCATGGTGTCACTTCGCGCAAAGATCAAAGTGCTTGGAACTGATACTGTAAAATATGGAATGTCAAAAGATGCTCCGTTTGAAACATCCGTTGGACGTCTTCTCTTCAACTCTGTTCTTCCTGAAGACTTCCCATTCGTTAACGACGAAATGAACCAGAAACGTCTTTCTGCTCTCATCGATGAGCTTATCTTCACCTATGGTATCGACCGCACTCCAGCTATTCTCGATAAGATTAAACTCTTCGGTTACCGCTACGCGACAAAATCTGGTGTGACATGGGGAATCGACAACGTGAAAGTTCCAAAAGATAAACCACTCTACATCGAACGTGGACGAAAAGAAGAAAAAGAAGTGATGGATCAATACGACGAAGGTCTTCTTTCCGATGAAGAACGTTTTCAGAAGACGATTGAAATTTGGGAACGCGTGAAGACTGATATCGAAAAGCTCATGCCCGGAACACTCGACAAAATGGGATCAGTGTTCGACATGGTTACCTCAGGTGCCCGTGGATCGTTCGGAAACATCACACAGATGGCCGGTATGAAAGGTCTCATCGTGAACACACAAGGTGAAATCGTGGACTTCCCGATTATCCCTTCGTACAAGGAAGGTCTTTCTCCGATCGAATACTTCATCACGACTCACGGTTCTCGTAAGGGTCTTGCCGACACTGCTCTTAACACAGCGAAGGCCGGATACCTCACACGTCGTCTTGTGGACGTTGCTCAAGACATGGTTATCACCGAAGAAGATTGTGGTACCAAAGAAGGACGCACAGCCAAGAAAGACAACATCATGGGAATCGAAATCCCACTCTTCAAAGTGCTTCGTGGCCGTGTGCTCGCAGGTGATTTGAAAGACGCAGCAGGAAACGTGATTCACAAGCGCGGTACTCTCATTACAAAAGAACTTGCGCAGGCGATCGACAAATCCGGTATCACTGAAGCATTCGTGCGTTCACCGCTCGTGTGTAAGACAGTGCACGGCCTTTGCCGCCAGTGTTATGGTCTTGATCTTGGACGAAATCACCTCGTGCTTCCTGGTGAAGCGGTTGGTATCATCGCCGCTCAAGCTATCGGTGAACCAGGTACGCAGCTCACACTTCGAACCTTCCACGCCGGAGGTGTCTCGGGTGTTGACATCACGCAGGGTCTTCCTCGTATCGAAGAAATCTTCGAACGCCGCACACCAAAAAATGCATCACCAGTATCTCAGGGAGATGGCCAGGTTATCGAAATCCGTGAAAAAGGAGAACGCGCTATCGTTATCCTTCATGATTCAAAACTTGATGGAAAAGACAACCAGGTAGAATACGATATTCCATTCCGCCGAACTCCGCTTGTGAAAGCAGGGGACAAGGTTGTGAAAGGTCAGGTGCTCACCGATGGTCACGCTGATATCGGCGAAATCTTCAAATACGGAGGTCGTGAAGCTGCTGAAGAATACATCATCCTTGAAATCCTCAAGGTGTATGAACTTCAGGGTGCATCGATCGCGCGCAAGCATATCGAAATCATCATCCGTCAGATGTTCTCACGAAAGAAGATCAAGCAGTCAGGTGATTCTCAGTTTTCTCCAGGTGAGCTTGTGGAAGCTATTGAGCTTATTGATGAAAATACTCGTATCAGTGAAGAAGGAGGTGATGAAGCAAAGGGTGATTCTGTTGTCCTTGGTATTTCTGAAGTATCTCTCACGACGAAATCATGGCTTTCAGCTGCATCCTTCCAGAACACTAACCGTGTGCTTATCAATAATGCCGTTCGTGGCGGTACGGACAAGCTCCGTGGTCTCAAAGAAAACGTCATCATCGGCCGACTCATTCCTGCAGGTACTGGCTTTCGTCATGACATAGATCTTCCTGTAGAAGAAGAGAAAGAAGAAGGCTTTGGACGAAGTGAGAACTAAACTATTTCTAGGTTTAACCACAAACAGTAGCGAAGCCCTCACGTCGCTTCGAGGACCTTACGGAGCGCGACTGGCGCGAGTAGGAGCAATTTTTCAGCAGAAAAATATGCGTGTCCGAGAAGCGACGTGAGGGCGGAGCGGGAACGAAGGAATTGCTCATGCGTACTATGGCAACAAGCGTCGAACAAATCAAAGAACGTCTCTCGATAACCGACCTTGTCGCTTCGTATATTACGCTTGAAAAAAGCGGTGGAAACTTCAAGGCGCGTTGCCCATTTCACAACGAAAAAACACCTTCCTTCTACATATCCCCAGATCGCGGTAGCTACTACTGTTTTGGGTGTGGAGAAAAAGGAGATATTTTTACCTTTGTTGAAAAGTTTGAAGGGCTCGATTTCAAAGGTGCGCTCCGCGTACTCGCGGAGCGCACCGGGGTCGCGCTCGTCTACGACAAAAGAGAGAAAGACGACAAAGACGAACTCTTCCAAGTTCTCGAAGCAGCGACAAGTTATTTTGAAAAAGAACTTGCATCTGACGTAGCTGCGAAAGCGTATGTAGAAAAACGAGGTGTTACGAAAGAGACCATAGAGAAGTTTCGCATCGGCTTTGCAAAAGACGAGTGGCGTGGACTTCGCGATGCTCTCGTGAAAAAAGGATTTAAAGATGATGTCATAGAAAAAGCTGGGCTCACCAAGAAAACCGAAAAAGGATTCTACGACCGTTTCCGCAATCGCATCATTTTTCCCATCACCGATTCGTCGGGTCGCACGATTGCATTTTCAGGTCGCTCGCTTGTGAGTGATGAAAACACACCGAAGTATCTCAATAGTCCTGAAACTCCCGTCTTCAAGAAATCCGCTGCGCTTTTTGGAATCCAATTCGCAAAGGGTGACATCAGGAAACGCAATTACGCGATCTTGGTGGAAGGGCAGTTTGATCTCGTGCTTTTGCATCAGTTTGGGTTTGGCAATGCTGTCGCTTCAAGTGGCACTGCAGTGACCGAAAGCGATGCCGGTGCGCCTTCGCTTCTCTCTACGCTCGGAAGATTCTCCAACAATCTCATGCTCTGTTTTGATGGCGATAAAGCCGGCATCGCAGCATCCGTTCGTACGGCAAAAATAGCTCTTCCGCTTGGTATGGATGTAAAAGTCGCGAAGCTTCCGCTTGGGCTCGACCCTGCAGATGCGCTTACGCAGGATCCAAAACTTGTCACCAGTGCACTCAAGAGTGCGACACACATTGTGTACTTCCTCACCGACTACCTCAAAGAAACCGTTGCTGATGATCGTATCCGCATCCGGCATGTACGGGAACGCGTCTTGCCACTGGTGACTATCGTGAAAAGTGCGATCGAGCGCGAAGAGCTTGTACGTGGTCTCTCGAAGATTCTCGGTGTGAAAGAAAGCGCGCTTCAAGAAGATTTGAGTCACACGGAAAAAAGCATCTCGAGACCTTCAGAGACGTTGCGAGAAACAAAACATCACGAAGCGCTCTCGTCACTCGAGCGGGGGATAGAAAAAGCATTTGGGCTCCTCTCTCTTCTTTCAGAAAAAAGTCCGGAGCGTGTGGGGGAGATGGAACAACGGTTGAAGGATGTTGTGGGGGAGGGTGAATACGAAAAGGCGCGCGCGGCCTTGGCCGGCATGTCGCTCACCGATTATCTGCTGGGCGAG
>CAYMIO010000015.1:0-16484 GCA_964390875.1 uncultured Candidatus Saccharibacteria bacterium | reverse complement strand
ACGAGTGCTCTTTTTGCTTTTTCAATGATTTGCGCAGTTTCGAAGATCGAGAATGGCACCGCCAGATATGCGCTTTTGAAAAAGCAAAAAGAGCACTCGTGCCGCGGGGAAGCAACAAAAAACACCCTCTCGGGTGCTTTTTGTTTTATGCTGCTTTGAGTTCTTTTCGTGACTTTGTTGGAGTCTTCTTTGAGAGCACGTTCTTCATCTTACCTTCGATGATCTTTTCCTTTACGAGAAAGTTATGAAGGGTTGGAGAAACCTGCGCTCCCTGTTTGATCCAGTGTGTAACGCGTTCTGTATTGAATGCTGTCTGG
This sequence comes from uncultured Candidatus Saccharibacteria bacterium, assembly GCA_964390875.1. GTDB lineage: Bacteria > Patescibacteriota > Minisyncoccia > Phycocordibacterales > UBA9973 > CAYMIO01. The sequence continues at coordinate 16,167 of CAYMIO010000015.1, read as the reverse complement.
CCAGACTTCGGGTTGTAATTGCCGACAATTTCCAAAAACTTACCACTCTTCGTTGCATTTTTTGAGTCCGTAACAACCGCGCGGAATGCCGGGTCGTTCTTTCGTCCAATTCGCTGAAATCGTATTACTAACATATATGGGGTCATCCTACCAGAAAGCAATGAAAAGTCAAATAAACCGCCCAGATATGCTATACTCACCTCGTGCAAAAGACCAAAAAAGCCGCCGGAGCTACCCTTACCGGATTCATGAAAATAACCAGCAAAGGCTTCGGTGTCGTCAAGGAAAAGGACGGTGAGCGCGATGTATTTATCCAAAAAGACTATCTGAACACTGCCCTTCACGGCGACCTCGTCACTGTGCGCATTACCGGCACATTCAAAGCCGATCTCGAAGGCCAGGTGACGACTATCCAAAACCGCGCAAAAGACGGCCACATGGGAATCCTCGAAAAAACAGAGGCTGGTTTCCGCGTGCTTCCGAGCGACTCGCGTATGTACACGCCAATCACTATCCCCCGCGATGGGATCAACAACGCAAAACCTGGCGAAAAAGTATTCGTGAAAATTACAAAGTGGGAAGCCAATGAAATTCCTGAAGGAGAAATCGTAAAAGTACTCGGTCAGCCATTTACCCAAGATGCAGAAATGGAAGGTATCGCGCTTGAGCGTGGATTCTCATCAACCTTTCCTGAAGCGGTAGAACGCGAATCTGAATCACTCTACAAAAACACGAGTATCGAAGATGAAGCGAAGCATCGACGCGATTTCCGCGACGTCGCAACATTCACTATCGACCCAGCCGACGCGAAAGACTTCGACGATGCACTTTCTGTACGAGTCGTAGATGAACGGACAGTTGAAGTTGGTGTGCACATTGCCGACGTGTCATTCTATGTACGCCCTGGAACACGCCTCGACGAAGAAGCATTTCGTCGCAGCACATCAATCTACCTCGTAGACCGTACTGTACCCATGCTTCCCGAAGCACTCTCAAACGACCTGTGTTCTCTGAAGCCCGATGTTCCCCGCCTCACCGCGAGTGCTGTTTTTCAGATTCGTGATACGGGAGAAATTGTTGATGAATGGTATGGCCGCACAATAATCCATTCCAAAAAAAGATTCACCTATGAAGAAGCCGAACAGGTTCGCACAGGAGAACTCGACGGACCATTCCAAGAAGAAATCCAAGTGCTCGCTGCGCTCGCAAAAAAACTCAATGCCGAGCGCGTCAAAAAAGGCTCTATCAACTTCGAACAAGACGAAGTGAAATTCACCCTCGATGATAGCGGCTATCCTGTCGACATCAAACGCAAAGTCCGTCTTGAAAGCCACAAGCTCATCGAAGAATGGATGCTTCTTGCGAACAAAAAAATTGCAGAATACATGTCGGACGAAAAGCGTTCGCCATTCTTCATCTACCGAGTGCACGATGCTCCAAACCATGAAAAGATTTCTGATCTTCTTGCCTTCTTGAAAGGCATCGGGCACCCTGCGCGAGTTACGAGCAAGAAGATCACCGGACACATGCTCCAGGATATTCTGAACGATGTTGAAGGCACTCCTGAGCGCGACCTTGTGAACACCACCATCATCCGCTCTATGGCAAAAGCTATCTACTCAATGAAAAACATTGGGCACTTCGGTCTCGCGTTCGACCACTACACACACTTCACTTCTCCGATCCGCCGCTACCCAGATATCATGGTTCACCGATTTCTTTTTGGTGAGATCAATACCACGAAACCGACAGCGCTCCCCGATCTTATCCACGCCGCTTCATACACAAGTGATCGTGAAAAGAACGCCGCTGATGCAGAACGCGCAAGTGTGAAATACGCGCAAGTTGCGTACATGGCGCGTCACATCGGTGAAACTCGCGACGGTATCATCACGGGAGTCACAGAAAACGGAATCTTCGTGGAAGAAAAGAAAAGTAAGGCCGACGGATTCATTCCGCTTCGCCTTCTCGGCAACGACCTTTTCAAATACGACAAAAAGACGCTTTCTCTCCGTGGAGGAAAAACGAAAAAGCAATTCCGTATCGGAGACCCACTCACTATCATCATCACAAAAGCAGACCGTGAACGCGGTATGATCGATTTTTCATTAGCTGGATATGAAGGCACTACCAAGGGTAAATAAAAAACAGAAGCTCGCTGCGCTCGCTTCCCTTATCGGAATCGCCGTCCTTTCTTTTGCTATCTCCTTCATTCACGACGGACGCCTTTTTGGTGAGAGCAACATAAAAAATACCACTGCGGCTATTGAACATATCGAAGCGAAAGATTCGGTTGTTGATATCCGACCGCAAATTGTTATTGAAAATATTCCCGACGAATCATTCGTTCCCCTCGCACAAGGAAAAGTAATCCGCGCGAATCTTGTGACAAAAAAACTCACGCGGTATGAAAATGGGGTAACGCTTGATGAAGTTCCTATCCTCGCGATAGGCCAAGTAGGAAGCATTTGGGAAACACCGGGCGGCCGTTACACCATTGAAGAAAAAGCTGAAGACTACTACTCCGACCAAGCCGGCGTCTGGTTCCCCTACAGCATGCATCTTTTTGGAAACTATTTCATTCACGGTGTTCCGCACGGCACAGCAAACAGAACCATTTCAACAACAAAAGGTTCGATTCGCCTTTCAAATACGGATGCAGAAAAAATCTATCAATGGGCAACCAGTGATACCGTCGTTTCTGTATACAGCGCATCAAAAAGAAAACTCGAACTTCTCGACGGAAGTTCGACGTACATTTCAAAAGGCGGCAAACGAAAACCACTCGTCTCTGCTGAAAGTTATATCGTCGCTGACATCGACACAGGAGAAGTGCTTCTTGAAAAAAACCCCGACAAAGCAGTACCTATCGCATCAGTCACAAAAATGATGACAGCGCTTGTCTCGCTTGAAATTCACAATCTGTACGATACGACAACCGTTTCAAAAACAGCCATTAGCACCTACGGAACATCCAAACTCAGCGTCGGAGAGAAAATAACCATCGGTGACCTGCTCTACGCACTTCTTCTTTCTTCATCCAACGATGCTGCGGAAGCAATCGCTGAACACACTGGCCGCGAAGAATTCATGCAACTCATGAACAAAAAAGCGCAGGATCTTGGCATGACCAACACTTTCTATGATGACGCATCCGGTCTTTCAGCAAAAAACGTTTCAAGTGCTCGCGATCTTTCTATCCTCGCGCAGTACGTGCGAAAGGAAAAACCATTTCTCTATGCTGTTTCTCTCAAACGCACTCACAGTACCAAAGGTCACACGTGGAGCAACACCAGCCAATTCCTTGGTGATTCACGATATAAAGGAGGCAAGGGTGGCAATACCACCGAAGCAAAACGAGCACTCATGGGAACCTTCGATGTTCGTCTGGGTGAATTCAATACACGTCGCCTTGCGGTTGTGGTGCTTCGAAGTGACGACAGAAAGACAGACGTCGATCGCCTTCTCGCCTATACCGAAAGCGCGCTCGTGGGACACACGCGCGCATTTGATGTTGTTCATAATGAAAAAGCCGCGACACTTGGATTCGTCGGCGACATGATATTTGTGCGCGGAGTGAAGCGCACAGTAGACCAACATTTCGCTGGCGACTACACAAAACTTTTTGACAACAGCGAACTGTTCCAAAATACAGATATTCTTTTTGGCAACCTTGAAGGCCCCGCTTCAGACAAAGGCGCAGACCTCGGCAGCCTGTATTCATTCCGCATGCCAGAAACGATTCCCCAGATTTTGAAAGACGAAGGATTCGATGTTGTTTCTTTCGCCAATAACCATGTCGGTGACTATGGAAAAGCAGCGTTCGACGACACGCGCGCTCGCCTCACCGCCGCTTCGCTTCCCTACGCTGGAGCAGGCAACACAAAAGCAGCAGCTGAAGAACCGGTAATCATCGAAAAAAATGGCCTTCGCGTGGGATACATCGGCTTCACCGATGTTGGCCCAAACTGGATGTCGGCAAAAGAAAATGAGTCGGGTATCCTGCTTGCAAGCGACCCAAGGTTCACAGAGATTATAAAAAATGCAAAAGCGAAAGTGGATACGCTCGTGGTTTCATTCCACTGGGGCGAAGAATACAAACCGCACAACGCGCGCCAAGAAATGCTCGCAAAGCGCGCCATCGATGCTGGGGCGCGCATCGTAGCTGGCCACCATCCGCACGTGGCGCAGGATGTGGAAGTGTACAACGGTGGCCTTATCATCTACAGCCTCGGTAATTTTATTTTCGATCAATACTTCTCAAAAGAAACCATGGAAGGCCTCGGTGTTATCGTATCCCTTGAAGGCGACAGTATCGTCCGCTACGACGAATACACAATCCCCCTCGACTACCGCTATCAGCCACAAACGCCTCTAAAAAAGAATAAATAAAAAACCGCTCCTTTTTCAAGAAGCGGTTTTACGTTTTTTTTACGATCTCAAACTAATGTCCGAGAATCTTTTTTCCTAAAAAAACAATTGAAAGAATAAGTGCTACGCAAAACAAAAAAGGTATACAACCAATCGTCCAAGGAATCTCATCCCACGAGAAAACACTTGATTGCTGCTGCTGATTTTGCACAACAGCCACATCCACAGGCTTTTCTCTTACCACTTGTCCCAGAAAAAGGGAAAAAACTGCCTCGCCTGTTTTTTTATCAACGACACAATGTTCGTGATTAAAATCAACATCGAGCCATTTGAAATCGCCACCTGCGCACTTATACCAATCTTCAGCTCTTTGGTACGGTCCGCAATGTTCCCAATCTTCGGAACAATTGTTCACGAGGTAGTCCCGCAATTCTTGCCAGCTCTTTAAACCCAGACGCTTGTTGAGCGCAGGAATATCATTTCCGGCAGCAACGTAAGCAATGAGCGCATCGAGGTTGTAAAACGCAGGCTGAGTAGGATGTTGCATAGCCTCTTCCTTTTTAGTGTTTTTTTTCTTAACTGTCTTTTTGACAGCGGCAGTAGAATCAAACTTTTCTCTGGAGTCCTTAATGTAGGCATCTCCCTTTTCAATGTAATCGTTTTGAGAAACAGCATTCTCATCGATTACAATTAAAGCTTCGGAGCGTTTTTCATTTATGTCGATATCTGTCGAAACAGTTTCGACAGATATCCAACCATCCTTTTCCTGTCTAACGATAGTGGTTAGGACACTGTCAGCTTTAACGCGCTGAGCATGTAAGGTGGGCACGCAGAGCATAAGCGCCGCGAAAAGTGAAAAAGAAAAAATAACTTTCATTGTGTTGTTGGTTTTAGTTTATTTATTTGTGAATTTTAGTTCTCTGGGACGCAAAAAAGCTTCATGTTGGGAAGCCTGCTTGGTTCTCGAGGAACTGTTACTTAAAAAATATTGTATCCTATTTTTACGAAAATGTCAATAGCTTACAGGCCTAAAAGAGCCTTATTTTGCAATCTGTACTGCTTCTTCGAGTTTGATAGAAAGGAGTTTTGAGCCTCCATCAGCGGCCACAGTGACTCCATAGAGCACCTGGGCGCGGGACATAGTTTCGCGATTGTGAGTGACCAGTATGAGCTGCGAAGCCGCAGACAGAGTCGTGATCATATCACCGTACTTGCGAGAGTTGGCTTCGTCGAGCGCAGCGTCGGTTTCGTCGAGCACGAGGAATGGAGGCGGGTTCACCTGACTCATTGCGAAGAGAAGCGCAATAGACGTGAGCGAGCGCTCGCCACCAGAGAGCATGTGAAGGTCGCGCACTTTCTTGTGCGGAAGAGAAACGTTGATCTCAAGACCGCGTTCGAATGAAAGTTCGTCGCTGTCCCCTTTCCTATCTTCTTCCTCATCGCGATCAGGAGTTTTGTGAATAACAACCACAGAAAGAAACGCAGTTCCTCCGCCGAACATAGTCGCGAAGAATTTCTGGAATTCTGTATTGATCTTCTCGACACCAGTTTTAAATTCGCGATCGAGCGTTGTCTTGAGTTCAGCAATGAGCGCGCGAAGTTCACCCTGGCTTTTGCCGAGGTCATCGAGTTCGCGAGCAAGGAATGAATCGCGCGCTGTGGTTTCTTCGTATTCTTTTATGACATCACCACCACCGATAGCGCCAGAATCTTCAAGTTTGATCTTGATGCGCTCGATCTTCCTTCGCGCCTCTTCCTGGGCTAAACGAACAGTTTCTTTCGTTTCTGTAATCTTGAATTCTTTATCAAAACGAAGTGCACCAGTACCGACGAGCACTCCTGCCTCCTGTACTTCCTGAGTGAAATCAGCTTCTATTTTTGCAAGCGCATCACGTTCAAGTGTCAGCACATTACTTCGCGCAGTGAGTTCAGCTTTCTTGGATTTAAGTTCGTAGAACTCGCGCTCCGACTCCCTTCTGTGTTCTTCAGCTTTTGATTCACGCTCGCGGATGTCGCTTCGCTTCTGGTAGATTTCTTGTTCTTTGTTTCGAAGAGACTGAAGGTTGCTTTCAATCTCTTTAACGAGCGAAAGAAGCTCCTGCTTCGCACTGTCATCTTTTTGTTCGGGAGCGGAAGATTCTGTTTTTGTTTGATACGAAGCGATAAAATCCTGAAGAGACTTTTCAAATGCATTCAATGCGCTTCGAAGCGTATTGGGGTCATTGCTTTCGCGCACATTTCGAAGAAGCGAATCGCATTCATTTTTGAAACGAACAATATCGGCAAGAGGAATAGCGGCCCCATCCACACGAGCAGCAGGAGCCGCGACTTCTTTTTCCATCGCTTCAAGTGCGCCTTCCACGCGGCCAAGCTTTCGTGAGAGCTCATCTTTTTCTTTTTGGATTTCATGGTAATCACGATCGAGAGCTGCCCGTTCATTGTCGTACGAAATGACTTCTTCCTGTCCGACAGGTTTCTCATATTCTTCGATCCGTTTTTCGATAGCAGCGAGTTCTTGTCTGTGTGATTCTTCGTTCTTGGAAAGACTTTCACTTTCACGCGCAATGTACGCGGCTTCTTTTGCAAAGTATGAAAGATAGAGCGCCTGAAGTTCATCGCGCAGTTCCCTTGCTTTCTCTATCTTCTCAACCTGCTTTTTCAAAAAGGTGAGATGTGGAATGATTTCTCTTCGAAGTGCATTCACCTCTTTCATGTTCTCACCTGTCTTCTCAAGTTTTCGTTCGCTTTCGCGGATGCGGTATTGATACACCTTGAGTCCGAGCGCGTCTTCCACCATCGCGCGACGGTCTTTGGCAGATGAAGAAAGCAAACGATCCGCTTCGCCTTGTGAAATGATATGGTGTCCTGAGCTTCCGATGTTGACCGATGCAACGAGTTCGAGAATATCCTTCAAACGAACATCTGTGCCATTGATCGAATACCTGTTGGCCCCATCTGCGGCCACTTCACGTTTGATCACCACTTCATCAAAATCGAGGTTCATGCTGGCTGCATTTCCGCCAGTGAATGAGAATGCGCGCGAGCTGTTGTCGAATGTAATAGCAGCAGTGGCGCGACTTTGTGCAGGGAGGAATTTTGAGCCTTTGAAAATGAGGTCAGCACCACCTTTACCACGAAGTGACTTCATCGACTGCTCACCGAGAACAAAACGAATAGCCTCCACCACATTGGACTTTCCAGAACCGTTGGGTCCAACGATAGCCGTTACCGGGCTTGTGAAATCAAGCACCGTCTTTTTTGCGAATGATTTAAAGCCAAGTAGTTCGATTCGTTTTAATTGCATTGTTTTTATTCGAGCCAGCCTTTTTTCTTGAGAGCCGCTTTTGCTGCATCTTGTTCGGCTTCCTGCTTTGACTTGCCCTTTCCTTCAGAAATCATACCATCTCGAAGGAATAATCCCACTGTGAATCGCTTGTCGTGGTCGGGACCTGTCTCGTGAAGCACTTTATATGCGGGAGTGACTCCTTCTTCTTCTTGCGCTTTTTCTTGCACAAAACTTTTTGGATCTTTCCACAATTTGTTTTTTACGATTTCGTCGGTTCGAGGAAGGAGCGTGTCGGTAATGAACTTCGCAGCGCTATCGTATCCTTGATCAAGATAGATCGCACCGATAAGCGCTTCATAGGTGTTGGCAAGAATATACTGGCGCGCCTTTCCCATGTCGCGGCTTTCACCTTTTGAAAGGAAAAGAAAATCGTTCATTTCGATTTCACTTGCGATTTCAGAAATGATAACAGCGTTCACGAGCGCAGAACGAAATGCTGTGAGTTCTCCTTCGGGACTTTCAGGAAATTTCTTGTAGAGATAGTCGGTCGCGACAAGTTCAAGCACTGCATCTCCGAGAAATTCTAAACGCTCATTGTGTGAGAGTTTAAACTTTGGGTTTTCATTAATATACGAACGGTGAATAAACGCCTGCATGAGCAGATCTTTATTCTTGAAATGGATGCCTATGCGCTCTTCGAGCGCGGTGAGGTCTATCATGATGATGAAAGGCCGAGTCGTTAGGTTTAAGGTGTTTTTATTCTCGCTAACACCTGAAACCTAAAAGCTCCAGCCTCGAACTATTTTGTAATCTACTTTGTAATAATACCTATCGCCTTTGCGACAAGACCGGTGACGTCGTCATACATCTTGAGCCCTGGAACCTCTTCGAGCGAAAACCACTTCGCGCCATCAAGACCTCCTGAGCTTTCAAGCACGAGTTCCTGATATGGCGACTCTGCAAGAAAGAACATAACCTGCTTGCGTATTTTACCCTGAGTTGGATGCGATGCGATGTATTCGCTTTCACCAAGTTTTTCTTTGATATCGATTGTAAGACCAATCTCTTCCATAAGCTCACGCTTCGCGCCTTCTTCAGCATTTTCGCCTTCTTCGATACCACCCTTTGAAAGAGTCCAATATCCGAAAACGTCGTGTACAAAGGCAAGATACACCTTCCCTTCGTGTTTTGCGTAGACCACAGCTCCAGCCTTTCGCTCGATCGGAAGTTTCGTGATATCCACCGGTTCGGTTGATTTCTTCTTTGGCAAGTCATCTTTGCCCGGCTCGCCTATTTCTTTGTAGACAGCACCGAGCACACCGTTCACAAAACGGCCTGAACTTTCTCCTCCGAATGTCTTGGCGAGCTCAATAGCTTCGTTAATAGCAACCTTCGGCGGAACTTCGTTTCTGTCTCCAAACAAAAGCTCAGCAAGGCCCATGCGAAGAATATTTCTATCAACAGCATTGATCTTCTCAAGTGGCCACTGCGGCGCAGCTTTCTGTATGATCTCGTCCACTATGGTTTTCTTGCGAACAACATCTTCGAGAATTTTTTCCATAAAAGGAGTGTCTTCGAGTCCCGGTCCGAATTCGAGTGTGTTGCGCTCCAAAATCTCCCCGATGTCTTGGTCGGTTGTATCTTTAAAATCCCATTCGAACAATGTTTGGAGGATGATTGAACGCGAGAGATGTCTGTTTGCCATAGTTTTTTTGTAAAGAACGAACGTAGGTGGATAAGTGGTTTACTTGGTTCCCTTTGCGGCTTTCGCCTTTTGTTTACCTTGTTTCTTTTCTACTTTTTTTACCATATCGACAACCTTTCGTCCTCGATAAAAGCCGCAAGAATCACACATTGTGTGGGGCTGACGCTTTGCTCCGCAGTTAGTACAGACAGCGAAAGTGCCAGCTTTGAGAGCATGGTGGCTGCGGCGATTTGCCGTGTGACCATGCGTATGTCGCATTCGGATTACCATAACAAAACGAGTGTAGCAAATACAGGGGTTTTTGGCAAATGAAAAGGCTGCCACAAACGTGCAGCCTTTATGGGAACCAAGAAGTTAAACTTTTAGGAAATAGAAGAAGAGGCTTTGTTTTTGTTTCTTGAAGAGAAGCTGATATTTGTCTCCATTAAGACCAAACTGCTTTGATTTGCCTGAAAAGTTGTTTCCGGAAGCGTTCACCGCAGCAATCAAGTCAAAAACATCGGGGCTTCCTCCAATACCGATAACCTTGTCGAGTTTCAAACCGGGAGGAATCGTTTCCAAAAAAAGATCTCGCAGTTTTTCTTGTATTTCGGGAGGAGATCCAAATGTCGTAGCGCTGCGCATAACACTCTTTATATGGCCCGCTGGATCCGCATAGTCATCAATAGTAAAATTATTGATGGTTCCTGTTTCTTCTTTCATAATATTCAGTTGTATTAAGGTAATTATTACTTTGTATCTTATACCAAAAGAAATAAAAGTCTACAAAAAAACCGGGCAACTGCGTTGCCCGGCTTCAACCGTTTAAACCAAAAAAATCAATGAGCGCCAATTTGATCAAACAAGACCGCAAACTTTTCAGTTTCCTCGTAAAGATCTGGCACTTTCAAAAATGAAAACTTTTGCTCATGATTATTGAACGCCAAATGAAAACGAGTTTTATCTGGCATAATCCCCCTTGATACAACATACTTCGTCTGTTTAAACGAAGGAGTTTCTTTTAAGTGCTTTATGAGAGCCAGAAAATCAAAAGGACTTACAGGAATCTCAGTATGTTCTTTTGGATGTTGAGGAATATTGTCAAAGCGAAACATTCCGTCGCGTTTGACTTTCCAATCACTAAACGAAGTAAGACCTTTCAGTGTTGGCCGGTATGTTCTTAGTCCTCTTGAAACATTAAACACATCAGAAGAAAGAATCTTTGACACAATCTCTTTTTCTTCAGGAGGAAGATGGGTATCCTCTCCGATAATTTTAAGCATAGACTCACGAGGATTAGGTCCAAAATCAACCGAAATGGGATTGTAAATGTTCATAGGAATATAAAGTTTTAAAAGTTATTATTACTTTTTATTCTACTATAGAAAGCAATAAAGTCAAATACCCCTCAAAAAACTCTTTCGATGGATCCCACACATTCCACTCTTTTTGAGCGCCTCATAATGCTTCTTCGTTCCATACCCTTTATGGATTTCAAATCCATACTCCGGATGCTTTTTTGCCATCTTGCACATATACCTGTCGCGTGTCACTTTCGCGGCGATGGACGCAAGTGAAATGATTGGCACGAGCTCATCCCCTTTTATTATTGTCTTCTGTTTTTTATAGAGTTCCGGAAGCGTGAGTGAACCATCGAGAAACATACTCGCAGTCGGCGGAACAGAAAGTTTTTTGAGTCCACTCGCCATTCCTTTTTTTATGGACGGTGAAATTCCTTTTGCATCTATTTCCTTATGAGAAACAAGCGCAACATGAAATCTGATCTTCCCTTCCTTCTGCCATTTTTGCATATACGAAAACCACAGCTCTCGACCGTTCTCTGAAAGCTTTTTCGAGTCGGCAAGAAGTACACCTTCTACCATTTTAGGAATACGAAACGAGCCGCCAATAGCCACAACACCAACAGAAACCGGCCCAGCCAAAGGCCCTCTTCCTGCTTCGTCTATTCCCACACGAATGCTCATATAGCTTGAATTATAGAGTACTATTCTTGTTTGACAAAACGCTACTTATATGCTAAAATACCATCCAGATTCCTTGAAAAAGTGTTTTAAGTGAAGAAAAACCGACGAGCCATACTGGTCTGTTTTTCTTCACTTTAAAACTTATAATAAAATGTTGGAACGCAAATACCTTACACGAGAAGAAATTCTTAACACTATCGACCAGGCTGTAGGCCAGAACGAAAACCGATCAGACCAACGCGCGTTTTTATTTTTCTGTTCAATACTCTACTGGAGATACAACATCCAAAGTAAAGAGGTTGAATTTCTGACACTTACGTACCAAGAGAACGGAGACAAGGAGGAAGATATACAGCTCAAATTCCCTGGTGGCACAAGTCTATTCGGTGAAAATGTATATGAAACTGCGATACGCGAATCAGTACAAGAAGTCGGACATCGGCCATCACGCGAAAAGCTGAATTTCTTTTTCAACAGACACTGTTTCCACAGAGAAACTGGAGAGTTGACCCACATTAAATGCTTCTTCCTTTCCAACACCATCGGAGCTGCGATTAAAACGAAAACAGGTGCAGACAAAGGAGAAACATCTCCCGTTTTCTGGACAGCGGCTTCAAAACTTGTGTTACCGGAAGAATACGACGGACTCTTCTGGGGCCATCGTGAACCGTTCAAGCAGGCATGCGAAATTATCGCACTGAAAGGTCCGGTATATGCGCACGCTCTTGCAAGCGTTCTCGATAGCCTGGATCATGAAGACAAAGAAGAACTAGCGTAAAAAAAACGCTAAGCAGCAACCAAATTGAGTTGCTGCTTTTTTATTTGACAAAAACTAAATAAAATGTATAGTATAGAAAACCAAGAAATTAAAAAATGAAAAAGAAAACCCCCACTCCAGGAACAGCCGTGCTGCACGACATCACCGCCCTCGGATATAATTCATTTTGTTTCCCATCAAAGATTACAGATGACGGGAAAAATGAACACTTTGCGGTCTTAACCACAAAATATAAAAATACACGATATTTTCTCGTGCTTCCTGTGCAATACGACAGTGGCGCAAAAGAAAATCTTGATAGAGGTGAATTCCCTGCCATAGATACAAAAGAGGCTCTGCACAGTGCAACTCTAGAAAAGACAGGTATGGAAGTAGACTTTTCAACATCACAAGTCATCATAAGTGGACATAAAGATTTGTTTTCTCGAACACGAACAAAGTACGCTTCCACACTACGACTTCATGATGTATACACACCGCCTGAATTCAAAAAAAATGACTTTATGCCCGAAAAATACGGGGCCCCAGTCTGGCTTCCTATCCAACAGTTCCCACATCTCATCACTGACGACACACAAGAAGTACTCAGATGGTATTTGCGAAAAAAAGGTACGGCTTAAAACGGCCTTTCAACGTTAAAACCTCGCTCAAAAAGCGGGGTTTTTTTATTACCCTTCAAACTGCTATAATCCCTGTACCCATGAGCTCCTCATTCGTCCACCTCCATACCCACAGCCACTATTCCCTCCTCGATGGCCTCACTAAAGTAGACGACATGGTGCGTCTGGCTTCTGAGTATGAAATGCCCGCTATTGCGCTCACCGACCACGGCAACATGCATGGCGCGATCGAGTTCTATCAAGCGTGCAAGAAAAAAGGCATCAAGCCTATCATCGGCGTGGAAGCCTACATGGCGCAAGGTTCGCGCCTCGACAAAAACACCACATCTAGTGGCAAGCGCTACCACCACCTTATTCTCCTTGCAAAAAACAAAACGGGTTACAAAAACCTCATGAAGTTGGTGTCGCTTTCCTACCTCGAAGGCTATTACTACAAACCACGCATGGATAAAGAACTCCTCCGAGAGTATTCCGAAGGAGTGGTCTGTCTTTCAGGTTGTATGGGCGGAGAACTTTCGCAAACGGTTCTCTCTGGTGATAGAGAAAAAGCTGAAGCTCTTGTCGACGAGTACCAAGATATCTTTGGAAAAGAAAACTATTTTATAGAAATCCAAGCACATCCTAGTGTGCCTCGTGATGGCGAACTTCGCGAAAAGCTCGTGGAGATCGCGAAGAAAAAAGGCGTCACCTATGTAGCAACACAAGACTCACACTACCCATGCAGCGACGACCACGAAGCGCACAAGACACTCCTTGCGGTGAACACCGGAGCCGATGGGAAGACAGACGGGAAATTTGAATTCGCCGCTGATGACTTTTCTTTTTACAGCGAAGAAAAAGCCCGCGGATTCTTTTCTGATATTCCTGAAGCTATTGAAAATACACTCAAAGTTGCCAATATCTGCGAAGACTACGACCTCGAACTCGGCAAAGCATACTTTCCCGCCTACGAGATCGAAAGCGGCAATGATGCCGACACGGAACTCAAGCAACTTGCCTATGCCGGATTTGCCTTTCGAGAATTGGAACAAACAAAAGCATATACCGACCGTCTTGAATACGAACTTTCAGTGATCAAAACAAAAGGATACCCGGGATACTTTCTCGTGGTTGCCGATCTTCTTCGCTTCGCGCGTGAAAATGGAATCCTCACCAATATTCGAGGATCGGTTGCGGGATCTTTGACTACATACCTTCTTGGAATCACGAATGTTGATCCACTTGTGTACAAACTTCCCTTTGAACGATTCTTGAACCCTGAACGTCCTTCCCTTCCCGATATCGATATGGACTACGCCGACAACCGACGTGATGAAATGATCGCGTATGCCAAACAAAAGTACGGTGAAGATCGTGTCGCGCAGATCGGTACCTTTGGAACAATGATGGCAAAAGGTTCTGTTCGCGATGTTGCTCGCGCGCTGGGGTATCCGTATGGTGTTGGTGATCGTATTTCCAGCCTCATACCCACAGGTTCACAGGGTTTTCCGATGACGATCGACCACGCGATGGAGCTCGTGCCCGAACTTGCCGATGCATACAAAAAAGAAGCAGATACGAAAAAGATTATCGATCTTGCAAAGAAAATGGAAGGGTGTGTGCGTCACGTCTCCGTGCATGCTGCTGGTGTCGTTATCGCACCAGAGCCGCTGTGGAATTTCACACCGATTCAGCGCGATCCAAAAGGCGACGCGATCATTACACAGTACGATATGTACACCGTGGAAGATGCCGGACTTCCAAAGTTCGACTTTCTTGGAATCCGCAACCTTTCCATCCTTGCTGATGCAGTGCGTTTGGTAAAAACGATTCAAGATATTGATATCAATATCGATACTATTCCACTCGATGACAAAAAAACATTTGAGATTCTTGCAAAAGGAGAAACCATGGGACTCTTTCAGCTCAACGGTTCAGGAATGACGAAGTATTTGAAAGAACTGAAACCTTCCACTATTCACGACATCAACGCTATGGTGGCGCTCTATCGTCCCGGCCCGATTGAAATGATCCCCGAATATATCCAGCGAAAACACACGCCTTCGAAAGTGCGCTTTCTTGACCCGCGCATGAAAGATATTCTTTCTGAATCCTATGGTGTTATCACCTACCAAGACGACGTCATGCTTATCGCTATCCACCTTCGCGGATATTCATGGCTTGAAGCCGACAAACTTCGAAAAGCGATGGGAAAGAAAATCCCCGCAGAAATGGAAGCGCAAAAAGAAAAACTGTTGAAAGGTTTTGAAGAACACGGAATGACAAAAGAAAAAGCGCATGAACTCTGGGCACTGATCGAACCATTTGCTGCCTACGGTTTCAACAAAGCTCACGCGGCCTCCTACGGACGTGTTGCGTACCAAACAGCCTACATGAAAGCGAACTTCCCGGTGGAATACATGACGGCTATCCTCACCGCTGAATCAGGTGATGCTGAAAAGATCGGTGAAATCATCCATGAATGTCAGCGGATGAATATAACGGTACTTCCACCTGATATCAACGAAAGTTTTGGGGGCTTCACGGTTATTGACGAAAAAGGAAATGCTGAATCTCGCGGCACGATCCGTTTTGGTCTTTACACGATCAAAAACCTGGGAACTGATATTGCCAATGCGATCATCGACGACAGAAAAGTACACGGTCCATTCAAAGACATGGGTGACTTCTTGAAACGCATCCAGCACAGGAATTTAAATAAAAAGTCGCTGGAAGCGCTCGTGAAATCGGGATCAATGGATGCGTTTGGAGAACGAGGTATGCTGCATTCGAACATTGAATATCTTCTGGAATACAATCGAAACCTCAAGGGAAATGAAAACCAGGTGTCGCTCTTTGGTGATATGCCGATCGATACTGGGCCACGTATGGAAGACGCTCCGCCTGTTTCTACGAAAGAGCGTCTTGCGTGGGAAAAGGAACTGCTTGGTCTTTATGTTTCGGGACACCCACTTGAACCGTATCGTGAGAAGATTGAAAAAAGTGGCATCAATGTGAAAAAGATAAAAGAAGAGATCCAGCGTGGTATGCCGGTGACATTCGCGTGCATCATTGAAACGGTGCGAATTATTTTCACAAAAAAGAATGAAAAAATGGCGTTCATCCGCGTCGCAGACTTTGATGGAGCGATAGAAGCGGTGGTGTTTCCGAAAACGCTTGCGGCTCTTCCGAAAGAACTTGAAAGTGACATGCTCGTGGCTATTAAAGGAAGTATTTCGGACAGGAACGGCGAGAGAAGTATTGTGACGGAAGGAATTAAGATTTTGGAATAGAGAGTAATCCCCCGCGCGGCATGTGCCTTTCTGTGTGCTTCAGGGCGCATGTGACGTAATGTAACGGCCACATTATTTAGGGCATGCGCGGATCACTTCAGCACACAGAAAGGCACATGCCGCGCGGGGGATCCCCTCCTCCTTTTTATACGCGCATTCTTGTGTTAGCAT
>CAYMIO010000014.1:0-18581 GCA_964390875.1 uncultured Candidatus Saccharibacteria bacterium | reverse complement strand
CACCTTCGAAGCCGAGCTCGTCTACGGAAACGAAGCAATCCAAAAACACCTTACCGACGTCTGTAGTTCCATCGAAGCGCATCTCCTTCGTATTCGCGCCGAATCTCTTCTCGAAAAGATTCGCGAGAAGGAATCATCAGGCGATGTACCCGACGAACTCCTTAAAGAATACGATGAACTTTCCAAAAATCTTGAACGCATCAAAAAAAGTCGACTTGTAGAAAATTAATAGACCATTACAATACATAGAGCCATGAAAAAGAAAACACAAAAGAAGGTTGTTTCCAAAAAAGTTGTGAAGAAGGCCAGCCCAGCAAAGAAGGTGGTAAAAAAGCCAGTCAAAAAAGCGAAACCAGCCCCAAAGCCAAAAGCAAAACCAAAGGTTGTGAAAAAGGCTGCGCCCAAAAAGTCACAAAACCGTATGAACCTCAGTAGTTCTGCGCGAAAAGTGAAAGCTCCAGCCAAACCTGCAAAGCCTCTCAAAAAAGCAGAACTTCTCGCACAAAAGTCTGACGAAATTATCGCGAAAGGAAAGAAGCGTGGTTTTGTGACCTACGATGAACTTTTGAAAACATTCCCTGACATTGAAAATAATGTGTTTTTTCTTGATGAGCTCTATGAAAAATTCCAAGTCGCCGGCATCGACGTTCTTGAAGGTGGCAATCTTCTCGACACCGAAGAAGAAAAAGGGAAGCATGGAAGTGATGCCTTTCATCGCCACGACTCAGCCTACGATTCAATCCAGATCTATTTGAAAGAAATTGGTCAGTATCCGCTGCTCAACGCCGCATCAGAACGTGAACTCGCAAAGCGTATTGAAGCCAACGACATGGAAGCCAAGAATCTTCTCGCCCGTGCCAACCTCCGTCTTGTGGTGTCTATCGCCAAGAAATACGTCGGCCGTTCAAGCGACCTCACGCTTCTTGACCTCATCCAGGAAGGAAACCTCGGCCTCTTCAAAGCTGTGGAAAAATTCGACTGGAGCAAGGGATTTAAATTTTCAACATATGCAACCTGGTGGATCCGCCAGTCGATCACCCGTGCGCTCGCCGACCAGTCGCGCACGATTCGTATTCCTGTGCACATGGTGGAAACCATTTCCAAATACAAACAAGTCTTTCGTCGTCTTTCCCAAGACCTCGGACGCGATCCACTTCCAGAAGAAATAGCGACCGAAATGGGAATCGATGTCGAGAAAGTGCACGTGATCGAAAACATCAACCAAGACACTGTTTCTCTCGAACAGCCGATCGGTGATGACGAAGACAAATCAACTCGTGGTGAATTCATCGCCGACGACAAAATCCTTCGCCCCGACCAGGAAGCATCACGCAGAATCCTTCAAGATCAAGTTCGTGAAGTATTGAACGATCTTTCTCCAAAAGAGCAAAAGATTCTTGAGATGCGCTACGGTCTCACCGACGGTGTACAGCACACACTCGAAGAAGTGGGAACAGAATTTGGTGTCACTCGTGAACGTATTCGTCAGATCGAAGCTAAAGTGCATGAAAAGCTCCGCAGCCACGAAAAGATCCAGCGACTCAAGAACTATTTTGACTAGGCGCTTAAGCTGTTTTCTATTCTAAATCTTTAGATTTTCTTGATAAGCGAAATGCTAGGATATTTACATGGTTGCTTCAAAAGCAACAAAAGAAATGCACGTTACACTCCCTGTTTTTGAGCGGAGCATGCGTTCTATTGCTCAATCCTTTAGCGATCTTGACGGTCGTCTTGATGTTCGGTTTGCAAAAATTGATGAACGGTTTAATAAGATAGATCAGCGATTTGATGCAATAGATAAGCGTTTGGAATCGATAGACCAACGGTTTAATCAAATAAATGAACGATTTGAATCGGTAGATCAGCGGTTCGGTGCATTCGATGAACGGTTTGATGGTCTTGAAAATCGGATGAATGCTGGGTTTACAAAAATTGACGGCACCCTCGTTCTTATTCTTGGAGAATTACGGAATATGCATA
This sequence comes from uncultured Candidatus Saccharibacteria bacterium, assembly GCA_964390875.1. GTDB lineage: Bacteria > Patescibacteriota > Minisyncoccia > Phycocordibacterales > UBA9973 > CAYMIO01. The sequence continues at coordinate 16,601 of CAYMIO010000014.1, read as the reverse complement.
CCAGACAGGACGAGCAACAGGCTGATATTCGCGAAATGAAACGGGCGGATTGGAAGCGTGAGCTGTCTGTTGATAACCTTACAGAGAGGATAGAAACGCTTGAGAAAAAAGCGAACTAAGCGTACTATGAAGGCGTTACACCCCTATGAACGCCGAGACTAAATCCTGCCAGAATTGCAAAAACGACTTCACCATCGAGCCGGACGATTTCGTTTTTTATGAAAAAATAAACGTCCCAGCGCCCATATTTTGCCCTGATTGTCGTTTCCAAAATCGCATGATGTTTCGCAATGATCGCACTTTTTATCGTCGCGCATGTGATCTTTGTCAGAGTTCTATTATTTCTACCTACGCCGCAGATGCCCCGCATCCTGTGTATTGCAATAAATGCTGGTGGAGTGACAATTGGAATCCGTTGGACTATGGACGTGATTTTGACTTTTCACGCCCATTTTTTGAGCAGTTTAAAGAGCTTCTGGATTCCGTCCCTGCTCTTGCGATCATGAACGACAACGGTATTTCGAGTGTGAATTGTGAGTATACGTACGATTGGTTTTATAGCAAGAATTGCTACATGAATGTGGCTGGGTGGCATGCAGAAAATGTCTTGTATTCGTACCATATTGAGCACAACAAAGATGTGATGGATTCCATGCATATGCGTGAATGTGAACTCGTGTATGAATGTATTCAGTGTTATAAGCTCGGTAGATGTGCGTACTGTACGTATTGCAGCGATTGCCAGGGCTGTTTTCTTTCGTATGATTTGAAAGGGTGCTCCGACTGTGTGATGTGTATTGGTCTTCGCAATAAAAAGTACTGCATAAAAAATGTGCAGTATTCAAAAGAAGACTATGAACAAAAAGTGAAAGAGCTTGGGATTGATACGTACGCATCCATAGAAAAACTCAAAAAAGAGTTCGAAGCATTTGCTCTTGGTTTTCCAAGGAACTATGCGCATATTTTAAAGTCAGTGAATTCAACAGGCGACTTTGTGCTCAACTCAAAAAATGCGCAGCATTCTTTTATGGTTATCAATGGAGAGAATTTAAAATATATATTTGGAAGTGATACCGCAAAAGACACCTACGACTGCGAGATGACGGGGAAGTCGGAACTTTGTAACGATTGTATGGTTGCCGACGAGGCAAATAGAAACTCCTACACCGTCTTTTGCATGCGCTCGACTGACCTTGCGTACTCTCAGTACTGTCCGGGCGCGGAATATTGTTTTGGTTCCGTCGGCCTCAAAAAGGGTTCGTACTCTATTTTCAACAAACAATACTCTAAAGAGGAATATACAGAGCTGCGAGAAAAGATCATTGAACATATGAAAACAACAGGCGAGTGGGGAATGTTTTTCCCGGCATTTGTGAGTCCGTACGCGTACAATGAATCTCCGGCGCAGGAGCTGTTTCCGCTTACTAAGGAAGAAGCTGAAGCGGCGGGATATCGATGGAAGGTTCCCGCTCCAAAGAATTACGCTGTTACCGTACTGCCAGAGGATGTACCCGACACCATTACCCAAACTCCTGATGCTATTACTGAGGAAATTATAGGTTGTGTGCATGAAGGAATGTGTAATCATACATGCACCACTGCCTTTAAAGTTACTTCCGATGAATTAAATCTCTACAAGAAATTAAATCTTCCCATTCCTCATATGTGTCCCAATTGCCGACACTACGATCGTTTGGCGCGAAGACGCCCTATCAAACTCTGGCACCGCTCATGTATATGCAACAATGACAAGCACGAGCATTCGGAGAAATGCGCAAACGAATTTGAGACATCGTACGCTCCCGACCGCCCCGAAGTCGTCTACTGTGAAAAATGCTATCAACAAGAAGTCGCATAAACAAAAAACCACCCGATCGGGTGGTTTTTTTGAGAGAAAGGCTAGAACATTTCTTTTGTGAAGTTCTGACCTTGAGCTGCGAAGAGGGCGTCGAGGTATTTCCAGAATCCTTCATTGCCACCGAGTTTTGCGGCACATTCAGAGGCGATAGCGCCTGGCTGTGCGAGTGGGTGGATAGAAGTGAGTGGGAAGTGTCGGTAGACCCACGCCACTTTGCCGTCGTAGGCTTTGACAGCCTGGTGCATGGCTTCATGGTAGCGCTTGCAGAATGGACATTCAGTATCTGAATATTCGATAATGATGATTTCTGCATCTTTGCTTCCAATGATGTGGTCGGTGTCGTCTACTGGGCGAAATGTGTATGCTTTCTGATTTGCGGGAGGGGTAGCCGGCATGCCGTCGATGATACCTTTGATACTCACTGCTGGGTTGCTTGGATTTTCAAAAGGGTATGCACCTGGGATCTCTACGATCGTACCTGCTTTGTTGATAACCAAGCTAAATGGTGTTCCGCTTGCTCCAAGAGCTTTTGCTTCTGCAGCATCACGCTCGACAATGCTTGCGTCTCCTTCAGCCAAACACGCTTGGAATTTGCGTTCGTTGAGGCCCGCTTTCTTGGCGATGGTCTCTCCTGTCGCACCTCCGCTTCCTGTACCGCCGCGAGCGAAAAGGGCGATAGCTACGAGGAGTCCTGCTACCACGATCGCCTGAGGCGTGCCAAATGTTCCTTTTTTCTGTTGCTGTTCTTCCATGAAAATGTATAGGTTTCTAAAATGCTAATAGGGAAAGTATAGCATGGAGCTGTTTTCTTGGTCCTGTTGACTTCCGAATTCGGAAGGGTTATAGTTTCTATACTCCTATGAAATACGGATACACAACAACCCTTTTTATTATGTGCCACGAAATGTCGTGGAGGGCTTGTATCTGTACTCAATAATTCTCTCACTTGAGTCTAGATAGAAACCCTTCACCGAGTGAAGGGTTTGTTCATTTAAAGTAAAATAATCTAAATCAGTTCGCGTATGAGTAATCGTAAAGTTGTCTTTGAAGTCAAAGGCGAGTGTCAAATTCCTGTTATCAACCCACAGGGTGCAGATACGGGTGAATACATTAATTTTGAAAAAAACGCCCAGGTTGTTATTGAGTATCGAAAACCTCCGAGGGCGTGTGTGGTGATTCAGGTTGGTTCAGTAGATGGCCTTGAGCAACGTATCCGCAGAAAACAACTTATTGAGTTGTATCGAGACCGTAAGTTGAGTGTTGTGCACAGCGACTTGAGGAGGGTCTCCCGTCAAAGAAAAGAACCCTTTAAAATTCAAAGTTCTTTTGTCGGTTAACATTAAAAAAGCCCCGCGTTTCGCAGGGCTTTTTTTATTGTGCCTTTACCGGTACCGCAGTTTTTGCTTTCGGTGCCGTTTTTGAGTCAGCTTCAGGTGCGTCTTCGTCTTCGAGGATGAGGGTGGGGATTATCTTTTCGAGGTCTTCAAGGCTTTGGTAGCCCGCGTACACCTTGCCGTGGATCACCAGGGCGGGTAAGGTGCGCGGAACTTTGTTGATGGCGATGAATGTTTTCACCGCTGATACATTCGAATCGTAGTCGAATGAGTACACTCGCGCTTTCTCGCCTCGTGAACGGATTTCTGTAAGGGCAATACTCTGCTTCTCGCAGTCCGCACATTCGTCGCTGTTGCCGTAGAAATAGACGATAGGAGTCACGTCGAGCTTGCAGCGTTCGCGAGCTTTTTGCATCAGAAGGTAGTCTTTGATCTCAAGAAGGAAGTAATAGTTGCGGATGTATTCACCATCGGCTGAACTTCCATCGATAGCTGAACTTCCATCTTCAAGCTTCTGGGCGAGCACATTCAGCTCATCTGAAAGGATAGAGTTTGTCACATCGTCACAGCGAAGCTCTTCAAGAAGCGAGAACTGTGTTTCAGACGCGAGGATGTTGAGCGCGATATCATTTTGAATACTCTCAAGCTCGCTAAACTTCTTGCGGCTCACAGCATTCGAAAGAATCGTCGCTGTAAGAAAAAGCGAAAGGGTAATAAAGAATACGAGCAAATATTTCTTCCAGTCTACGCGGTTGTCTTTGTCCATAAAAAAATAATTAATTGATTAACGCCAGCTCACCTGACGACGAATAAGGGATCGCCACATCGCTTTGATAATCCAAAACGGAGCGATGAACGAGTACACAATCATGAAAGGAACAATGTGATACACGGGCCACGATACTTTGTCATCATCTTTCTCCATCGATCGCCCGATGAAGATTCCGGTGATCACGAGCATATAGAGGACGATGATAATGTAGGTGTACGGGTTGCTTGGGATATCAAACCAATCGAATGATGAAATGTCTCGTGTGAAGGTGAGTGGACTTCCGATACCCACCACGCTTGCATGTACCACTTGGTCTGATGTGAAGGAAACAAGTTTTGAAATGAGAAGGTAGAGGAGAAGGGGAGCCGATACGATGGAGATCACACCCATGGGTACCGTGAAGAGAGAGAACACCCCAAGCTTTGGTTTGAAAAGAAAGGTTCGGTAATCGATAGTGTTCTGGATGAAACCGAAAATCCAGCGAAGGCGTTGTTTGAAAAGTGCTGGAATGGTGCGCGGTCCCACAGTGTATACGTACGCGTCGTTGCACTGTCGGATGCGGAGGTTGTTGATCTGCATTCGGAAGGCTATCTCCATGTCTTCAGTATTGTGCGCTTTTCGAAACGGACCAACTTGGTCGAATACTTCACGTCGGTAGATAGAAAGTGGCCCAGGAGTCACGTGAATACCGCCCACAAGCCCAAGCATTTTCTTGTTGAAAATAGCCCAGTCGTACTCGATCTTCTGGAGCTTCTGCATGAATGTCTTCGGATTTGAAATGATGATAGACGGAGCCACTGCCATTGTTTCGGGATGTGCTTCAAAATATGTCATCATGCGTTTCATCGCTTCAGGATGCACGAAAGAGTCGGCATCAAGACAGCCGATAAACGGTGTGTCTGTCATTTCAATACCAAGATTTGTCGCTGTGTGTTTTCCTCCGTTTGCCTTTTTAATTACTTTTATCCCAGGCGTGCCTTCGTATTGTTTCATCACTTCCCAGGTGCCGTCGGTTGAGCCGTCGTCCACAAGAATGATCTCAAGTTTGTCTTTTGGATAGTTGAGATTGAGAAGCGACTCCACCGTGCGGCCGATTGTTTTTTCTTCGTTCCAGCAGGGTACGACCACAGCGACGCGTGGGTAGTTTTCAAGGGTAATGGGTTTCTTTCGGTACTTGAGGTGTTTTCTGTTTTCAAGAAAGGTAATAAAAAAGAACACCTGTGCGTACATGGAAAGAAAGGCGAGCGTATAGAAGATGGGTTCGAGAATAGGGTTCATAGGAGGTGTCGCCTACAGGAAAAGCCTTATTTTGCTGGATTTCTAGGAAAAAAGGCGAGGGAGGACGAGCGACCAAAGCAGTATACCATGGAGAAAATGGATTGACAATTAAGGGTTTTTCCCTCATTGATCCTCTTTTCTTAAGTATTTCTAGTGCAAATCTTACCCGTTTCTTGATGGGTGAAATGCCACACTTTCTGCATGCGGAATATATTTTTCTTTCTCATTATTTTTGTAAGTTTTTCGTTTGTTTCTGGTACTGCGCTTGCAAGTACCTCGGTAGATCAGAATATTTCATCGAATACCACTTGGGTTTTGTCCGGAAGTCCGTATATCGTATCGACAGATAGTGTGGTCGAACCAGGCGTGTCGCTTGATATTGATCCAGGAGTCGTAGTGCAATTCCAACAAGGCGCATCTCTTGGTGTACTTGGAACACTATCTGCGGAAGGAAGCGCTCTGAGTCATATTCACTTTGAATCACTTAGCTCTGAGTATTGGGAAAGCATTCGGGTGCTTCCAGGAGGAAGCGCGAGCTGTGTCTATTGTGATATTTCTCATGCACAGTTTGGATTTGAGGTCACTCAAGGAGGTCTCACTGTGTCACATGTTCGGATATTCGAAAGTACGAATGGAATTTCAGCACACAATGCAGACGTCACTATCAGTGATTCGGTGATTGAAAACATAGAGAGTGAGGCCTTTTCTTTGTTTGAAAATTCAGAAGGCTCGGTTACAGGTTTGGAAGTCTCGGATGTTGGAAGTGGTGTGAGTGTTTTTAATAATTCACATCTTACCGCAACCGACCTCACGATTCAGACTGTTTCTTTCGGTGACGCTATTTCCGTGTTCAACACTTCGTCTATTTCTGTTACTGAAGGTGTGTTCGAAGATGGTGAAGCTGCGGGAGTGAGCGTGTGGGGAGAAAGTACGCTTACTCTTTCAGATGTGTTTGTGCGCAGTTTTGCCGTGGGTGTTGCCGACAACGGCGGCTCAACCATAGTGCTCGATCATGTGGCAATCCATAGCAACGATATTGGGATGTATGTCATAGACAGTGAGCTTTCTTCACAGGAGAGTGGAATATTTGGCAACGCAACCGGGTTTGAACATTACGGAACTGAGGAAGTGAATCTTGAAAACATATGGTGGGGAAGCGTGTCTGGTCCGTATCATGCACAGTTAAATCCCAATGGACCAGGAAATGCAGTTATTGGTGACGTTGATTTCAACCCGTGGCTTTTGCAAAATCCTTTTCCTGTTTCAGGTCCCACTATCGATGGCGTTACTCAATACAAACGCGATGGCACATTCGTTATTCCTCCTGGCGGACTGAACGCAAGCGATACGATGGTGCTTGCGTCCCAGGTGTATACCACAGAAGGATTGGTGCAAATGGAAATAGAATTCAAGCCCGTCGACGAAGCATTCGATGCTACGGGTCTTGTGGAATCTTTGTTTGTGCCTGGAGGGTCGACCGCTGTTGTCACGATGCAACATATTGAAAATGGAGAATATCACTTTCGCGCTCGCGCGGTAGATAGTACCGGCGTCACTTCAGAGTGGGTTGAATACAATGGCCCAAATGGCACTGATGTGCGTATTGCTGCTGCTCCACTCTATACACAAATACCATCTCCGTATCCCGATACAGCGGCAACCACCGACTGGGCAAACGATATCTATGCAGCAGGCAACAATGGTAGCTGTGGCACCACTATTGCTGGCTGTGGGTGTGCGCTGGTGAGTGCGGTGATGCTTCTTAGGTATTACGGTATCACCACCGTTCAGGGTCAGGACGTGAATCCTAAAAATCTCAATCAGTGGCTGATCAACAACAACGGCTATTTCAGCGGAGCCATTAGCTGGCCCAAAGTTGCCGAGTACGCTGGGAATGCAGTTCAGTTCATCGGAGCGGCGGGGGCAAATACGCATGCGCTTCTTGATCTGTACCTTGCTCAAGGAAGACCATCTATTTTAAATGTAAAAGCAATCGGCAGTCATTTTATCTTGGCAACCAACAAGCTTACCAGTACGTATGAAGTGCGTGATCCATCGTATTACAATACAAAAACTCTCAGTGATTCGCCTGGTCCTGCAACAAGGAATTACGCTAATAGCTTTAGTGGACAGCGACTCTTTATCCCAAATCCAAACCTCACACCGACGCCGTATATTCAGTTCATACTGCAATCACCCGCTGAAATCATTGTCACTGATTCTACAGGAAAGCGAGTCGGAAAAAACCCGCGCACAGGAAAAACATATGAAGAAGCAGAAGGCTCTTCGTATGCTATTGAAATGTATGATTCGCAAGACACAAAAACTGTTTCCGATCATGCGTGGAAGACAGCCTACATTCCAAATCCGATTCTTGGAGAATACACGGTGGAAGTTATCGGCACAGGAACTGGCAAATACACACTGAGCGCAGTAGCTCACGACAAAAACGGAGAAGCTGTTACCTCTGTGAAAGACAGGACATCGAAAGGTAAGTCTACGAAATATCGCATCATGTATGCGAGCGATGGATTAACGAAGATCAGTATCGTTCCTGCGCTCTAGTCTCTTTGAAGTCCAAGCGAGTTCAAGAATGTCACCAGCTCTTTTCCGCGGATTTCGCGAAACTGTCCTGGTTTGAGGCGGGCGAGGTGGATGTTCATCACGCGCGTGCGCACGAGATCGCGTACTGTGTATCCTTCAGCTTCACACATGCGGCGGATCTGTCTGTTCTTTCCTTCAGTGAGAGTGATCGAGAATCGCTGTGCGCCAATCTGAGAGACTTTTGCGCTGCGGGTGGTGTAGTTGTCATCGAGTGTCACGCCCTTTTTCAGCGCTTCGATGAAGCCTTTGGTGATGGCTTTGTTCACTGTGACTTCGTATTCTTTTTCGTGGTATTGCTCAGGTTCAAGAAGACGGCCTGTTACACGGCCGTCGTTGGTCATCACGATGAGACCATGAGAATCCTTATCGAGGCGGCCGATGGGAAACACCGATACCGGAAAGCGAGTCGTGTGAAGAATATCCGTTTCTCCGCGGGTTGCATTGGTGGTGACCACACCCACTTCTTTGTTGTATGCAAAATAGATCCGGCGCGATGCATGGTTGCTGCGTTCGAGAATGCGTACTTCCTGGGTTGGCATCACTACAGAGCCAAGTTCGGCGCGCTTGCCGTCTATCATTACAAGGCCTGCGCTTATGAGCTTGTCGGCTTCACGCCTCGAAGCCAAGCCCATTTTCGCGAGCTTTCTATTGATGCGCATTGGCTCATCCTCGATCTCTTCTCTTCGCACTGTCGGCTTTTTTGGTTTTTTCATTATCGTGTGTCGGTTAGTTTAACTGCCGGTATGAGGCAAAGAAGCATGATAGCACCTAATGCGTAGAAAAGCCCGTTGTGGGAAATGTGCGCAAGAAGGAGTGTGGCAACCAGTGGACCTATCATATACGCGAGTGGCGCCATCATTCGGAAAAGGGAAACGACATCGGGTTCTTCATCTGATACTTTTTTGAAGAAATAGGTCTCGCACATCGACTCTATAGAAGCTGCTCCGACACGCGTGAAGAAAAGAATGATACCAAACATGAGAGCTGACGTGCCACCGTATGATGCGAAAATGAATGTGGCTATGGAAATGATGAAAATAGCAGTAATGAGAATTTCTTTTTCACCCAGTTTTCTGTCGGCGATGCGGCCGAGTTTGAGTGGAAGAAGCACAAAAGGAAGAAGCATGATGGTGAAAATGCCGCCGAGTTTTTCAAAGGGAATCCCCACCACTTCATGAAGGTAGAATGGCGCGAAGATCACCATCCACGAGAAAAAGAATTGAATGAGAAAACTGACAACAAGAATCCGAATGAGGTCGGGTGCTTTTTTAAGCTGCCCAAGTGCGACGAGTGGAGAGCGGTGTATGTATTCTGCATCTTCGTACTGACGCAGTAGGTAGAGGAAAATAACAAGTGCGAGTGTTACCACACCGGCTACGAGAGAGTAGAGGGTGGAATATCCAAAGCCAGAGACGATCGCGCCAGCGAGAAATGGTGAAGCGAGCCAGCCGAGGTTGGTGGTGGTGAGGTAGGTTCCGCGAGCATCTCCGGCATCTGTTTTTTTGCTAAAGTGTGCGATACAGATATCTAAACAAAAAACGACGAGACTGTTTGAGAGAGTGTATAGAACAAAAAATATACCAGCGCTGAGTGCTGAGTCGGCGTTTGCAAGAACGAGCAGTGAGACCATGCTGCTTGCAAGGACGAGTCCTGCTGTTTTTTTGACACCGAAGTTTTCTATGGAAAGGGGAAGGAGTTCGAGCGCGAGAATGGTGAGGAGCGCTGCTGCTGAAAAGAGAAGTCCTACTCGCGACTCGCTGAAGAATCCTGCGAGGAATGTGGAGTTCATGTATGCCGTGAGGGCGATATTCAATGTGAAAACGAAACTTATGAAATAGACGCGGCGAAGGGGATGGAGCATGAAGATATTATACACAGCTTCATCTAAAAATTCATGCACAAAAAATAAAACCCGCAGAAGCGAGTTTTATTTTTTGTATTTATACGCTCAGCAAAACCGGAATCACCAGCGGACGTTTTGCCGTCTTCTGGAAGAGATATTTCGAAAGGTTTTCACCGATTGCGTTCTTGGTGTATTCGAAGTTGGCGGGGTGCATGTCTTTCATGGTGTCTTCGACGGTTTTCTTTACGATGTGGCGGGCGTGGTGAAGGAGATCTTGTGATTCCTTCAAGTAGACGAATCCACGAGAAATGATGTCAGGAGATTTTTTGAGTTTTCCTGTTTCGCCGTCCACTGTCGCGACGATGACGAACATGCCATCTTGCGCGAGCATTTGGCGATCACGAATGACCACGTCTTGCATGTCGCCGATTGAGAATCCGTCGACCATGACGATCGATGCAGGTACCTTCTCTTTGCGAATCACAAGCTTTTGTCCGTCGGTAATTTCCACGATACTGCCGTTGTCGGCGATAGCAATGTTTTCTTCAGGGATACCCTGTGCGCGCGCGATTTCGGCGTGCACCGTGAGCATGTAGTGGTAGCCGTGAACAGGCATGAAGAATTTAGGCTTCAGCTTTCTGTGAATCCATGCGAGCTCTTCAGCATTGGCGTGGCCGGATGCGTGAATTTCAGAAATCTTGTAGTGGATAATGCTTGCGCCTTGGCGTGAAAGATTATCTTTCACTTTCTGCACACCCATTTCATTTCCTGGAATAACTGACGATGAAAGAAGTACGGTGTCGCCTTTTTTCAAATGGAAATGTTTGTGAGTTTTGTTTGAGATACGCATGATGGCTGCGAATTCTTCACCCTGTGATCCGGTAGCGATCATCATGACTTTGTTGTCAGGGTAATTGCCGACATCTTCCACTGGGATAATCGTGCCTTTACCCGGTTTCAAAAGCCCAAGCTCTGTCACGATCTCAACACCGAGCTTCATACTGCGTCCTTCGATAACCACTTTCTTTCCGAGTTTCTCGGCGATTTCGATCATCGACATGATGCGCTGAAGCTGTGAGGCGAATGTTCCAATGACGAGTCGTCCTGGAACGTCTTTAATGATTTGTTCGATATTTGAAAGCACGACTGATTCTGCGAGTGAGAAGCCAGGGTTTGTCGCATTGGTCGAGTCCATCATGAGAAGAAGGTTGTTTTCTTTTCCGAGTTGTTCGAATGCTTCTTCTTCAGAAGGAGTTGGAATACCCTGACGGTTGTCGACACGGAGGTCTCCAGTGCCGATAACGTTACCCCAGGGAGTTTCGATGATGACGCCCATAGAATCGGGGATCGAGTGAGACACAGCAAAGAAGCGAACCCAGACGTTTCCGAGGCGCACTTTGTCTTCTTTTTCGACGATGCGCATGTCGAGCGGAGAGACATGAGGGAATTCCTCTTGTCTTCGTTTGATCATGATAGCGGTGAGGCGGCGAGTATAGATCGCTGGGTTGCCTATCTTGTCGATGATGTAGGGAATAGCACCGATGTGGTCCATGTGACCGTGTGTGACGATCATGCCACGGATCTTGTCGCGACGCTCTTCAAGATATTTTGTGTTTGGAATAATGTAGTCGATTCCGGGAGTTTCTTCTGTTTTAAATTGGAAACCAGCGTCGATGATGATGATGTCATCTCCGATTTCAACAGCTGTCATGTTCTTTCCGATTTCTTCGACGCCTCCGAGTGGGATAACGCGGACGACGTTGGCTGCAGGAGGAGCGATCTTCACGGCTTCGCGGCCGCCTTCACTTTTCTTTTCATCGCCACGTGAGCTGTGGCGGAATTGTGATGTTTCGCTTTTTGCGCCAGTGCGTCCGGGACGTTTGGTGTATTGGAAGGTACCGGTGCGGTGCTTTTTGTCGTCGTGAGGGCGAGGTGTGCCCGGCGCGGCCTGCGGCCGCGCCGGGCCTCGTGATGCAAACGGTTGCTGAGCGTTTCCACCATGAAGAGGACGACCTTGTGGGCGTCTGTGCATGTGGTGACTTGCTGGTCGTGGACCGCGAGGAGTACCTCGTGATTCACCACCACCAGTGGTGATACCACTTGGGTTCTTCACGATCGAATCAAGAATAGCACCGAGTGGTGATTTTTTGTTTTTAGGTGTTCTAGGCATGTATTAGTGTTCTGCTTCGTTAGTAGTAATTATTTTTTCTTCTTTAGTAAGAAAGAGAGGCCAAATGTGTTCGGTCCGGATATACCATGACGATACAGCATTGAAGCGGTCTCCTGATTCGCTTCCTCCGTGGAGTGTGATTCCCTGTATTTTTTTATCGACTATATAAATGAATGAAGGGCTGTAGATGAAGAGTGCTGGTCTGTCATTTGCGACTTCTCGTTGAAACTGACCGTAGAGTGATTGCTGTTTTGTAACATCGAGTGTTCCGCTTGCGTCTTCGAGATATCCGTCGGCTCGAGCGTTTGTGTACATTGCTATGTTGAGACCCGGGTCACTTCGTTGTGATGAGTGCCAAAATGCAAAAAGGTCAGTAGGGTTGTTCACGATCTGCCCAAAGAAGAGCATGTCGTATTTACGTGGGCGAATAACACTTTGGTTGAGTGTTCCTGTTTCAAACACTTTGAGTTCAACATCAATTCCCACAGCAAGGAGATCTTCGCGGATGAGTCCTGCGGCGCTTCGAAGTTCGGCGGTATCGCTTGTTGCAAGTGAGAGAGAAAGACGTTCGTTTCCTTTTTCAAAAATACCATCCTCAGCTTTCGTCCATCCCGCTTTTTCAAGAAGAGCGATGGCTGCTTCTGTGTTACCAGGAGTATGAGGTTCTTCCGCGCTTTTAATCACGTCACCAGGAAGAATGTGTGAGGGTACAGGGCTATTGATCGGTGATCCAAATCCATGGAGCACGGTGTCGATGATGCGATCTTTGTTGATAGCAGTGTCGATAGCGCTTACTACATCTTTATTTTGAAGAAGAGGCTGTTGTGTTTTATTGAAGAAAAGACCAAAGATGCGGGGAAGGGGTGTTTCGAGAATGTGCGCACCTTTTTCTGAAAGCTCGCTTGCGAGTGCGGGTGAAAGTGCTGTTGCGTTATCCACGCTTCCTGATTTGTACGCGGTAAGAAGTTCATTTTCGTTTGCAAAGAATTTCATCGTGATGGTATCGATAAATGGTCTTCCACCTATATACTCATCAAAACTTTCAAGAACAAACGAAGTCGGGATACCTGCTTTTGTTGTATTAACTCGTTTTACCGCATAGGGACCACTTCCGATAGCATCAAGGTTCTGTTCGCTCAAGCTGAATTGCTCAGGTGTGAGATCTTCCCATACGTGTTTGGGAAGGATACCGATAGTCATCGTGTCGAGGAATGAAGCAAAACGCTGGCGAAGGGTGAATACCACGGTGAGGTCGTCTTCTTTTGAAACGTTCACTCCTTCAAACGATACCGCGCTCGGGCTTTTGATGAGGGTGTCTTTGATGAGTGAAATAGTGTACACAACATCATCGGCTGTTACTTTTTTTCCATCATGGAATTCAGCATCTTCTTTGAGTGTAAATGTGTAGGTGAGGCCATCTTCTGAAATATCTACCGACTCGGCAAGGTCTGGGACCAGTTCTCCTTTCGGGCTTCGTTTCATGAGGCCACTAAAGATGAGTGTCGTGAGGTCGCTGTCGGTGTCTGAAAGTGCGAGTACGGGGTTCACGAAACGAGGTGTTCCGACAACTCCTTCTTTAAATGAACCTCCATAGCTTGGTACTTCCACAAGGTAGCGGTTGTTGAGTGTGAAAAGGAGTCCGAGCGACCCTACCGTAAGGAGTGTGGTGAGGACAGCAAAAATAACCCATTGTTTTTTGGTAAACGACCGGAGTGCGAAACGAAGTTCGTTTCGCAGTGGGAAAAATGTTTTCCCGAACTTTGTGCGTATATTCATAGAATGCGTTTAGAGCATGGAAAGGATACGCTTTTCTTTTGCGGCAAAGAGCCTAGATGAAGACTGCTGCGAGAGCCGAAACGAAGAAAAGTATTGCCAAGATGATTGACGTGACAAACAGAACCTTCTCGAATCCTCTGCGTGTGCGATACGTAAGAGCGCTGTCGCCGCCGCCGAGTGCGCCGCCGACTCCCGCACCAGATTGCTGAAGGAGGATTGTGAGTATGAGAAGTATTGAGACTAGCACCTGAAACCAGGGAAGAATCTGAGCTACCATTTCCATGAATAGTACTGTAGCAGAAAGGGTGGTTTTTGGCAAATATATATCATTGACACTCATTTTTTCCTAATTACAATAATTCTCGTATTATTAGTCATTCATATATACTAACGTCATGCAAAAGAAAATAATCCCGCTTGGCGATCGTGTAGTCGTCGAGCCGTTTACAGAAAAAAAAGGAAAGACTAAATCGGGAATCTACATCCCGGAAAGCGCAGAGAAAGAACGTCCTGAGCAGGGTACGGTGGTCGCTGTTGGTGAAGGACGATGGAACGAAGATGGCGATGCGCGCGTGAAAATGTCGCTCAAGAAAGGCGACACGGTGCTCTTTTCAAAATACGGCCCTGAGGAAGTCACCGTGGAAGGCGAAACGTTCTATATATTGAGAGAAGATCAGATACTCGCTGTTATCAAGTAATTCCAAAAACTCTATGGCTAAACACATTCTTTTTAATGAAGAGGCGAAAGCCGCACTCCTTCGCGGGGTGGAAATGGTAACTGATGCGGTGAAGATAACCATCGGTCCGCGCGGACGCAACGTGGTATTCGACCGCGGTTTTGGCGCGCCTACGATCACCAACGACGGCGTATCGATCGCAAAAGAAATCACACTTGAAAATAAATTTGAAAATATGGGTGCGGAAATAATAAAAGAAGTCGCATCAAAAACAAACGATGTCGCTGGTGACGGCACCACCACTTCTGTTGTCCTTGCTGGTGCGATGATTCGCGAAGGCTTGAAGCAAACAGCAATGGGCGCCAACGGCATGATGATACGAAATGGTATTGATGCTGCAAAGAGTGATGTCGTTGCTGAGCTCCGTAAAATGGCAAAGCCGATCAAAGGCGATGCTGAGATCAAACAAGTGGCAACTATCTCGGCTGAAAGTGAAGAGCTTGGCACTGTAATCGCAAATACAATCAAGAAAGTCGGAAAAGACGGCGTTGTCACCGTCGAGGAGTCGCAATCATTCGGCATTGATTCGGAGGTTGTGGAAGGAATGGAATTCGACAAAGGCTATGTGTCGCCCTACATGATCACGAGCGCAGAACGCATGGAAGCGGAAATGAAAGACGCGCAGATTCTCGTGACCGACATGAAAGTTTCTGCAGTAAAAGATATTTTGCCGCTTCTTGAAAAAGTGGCTGCTGAAGGAAAGAAAGAACTCGTCATCATCGCGGAAGATATCGACGGCGAAGCGCTCACAACTTTCGTACTCAACAAACTTCGTGGCGGTTTCAAAGTGCTCGGCATCAAAGCGCCAGGATTTGGTGACAAGAAAAAAGAATTGCTTGAAGATATTGCAATCGTGACTGGTGCAGAATGTATTGCAAGCGAACGTGGAATGAAACTCGAAGATGTAGAGCTTTCACAGCTTGGTCGCGCGCAAAAAGTTGTTTCAAAGAAAGAAAAGACGGTCATTGTGGGCGGAAAAGGGAAGAAAGGTGCAATCGAGAAGCGTGTAGATCAGATCAAAGCTCAGCTTGAATCGACAAAAATGAAATTTGAAAGAGATTCGTTTGCGTCGCGTATCGCGAAACTCTCTGGCGGTGTTGCCATCATCCGCGTGGGTGCTGCGACTGAAACTGAAATGAAATATCTCAAGCTCAAGATCGAAGATGCAGTGAATGCGACGAAAGCGGCCATCGATGAAGGAATCGTGCCGGGTGGCGGCGTGGCTCTCGTGAAAGTGTCCGATAAACTTCGGAAGGCAAAGAAAGAATCGAAAGATCGCGAATTCGACGTAGGGTACGAGATTGTGATGAAAGCACTTGAAGCGCCACTTCGTCAGATTGCGATCAACTCAGGAAAAGATGATGGTGCTGTCATTCTTGCAAACGTTCGTGATGGAAAAAGTGTTGCAGGATACGATGCGCGAAAAGATCAAATGGTAGAAGACATGCTCGCGGCTGGAATCATCGACCCAGTGAAAGTGACTCGCAGTGGTGTCGAACACGCCGCTTCCGCTGCAGCACTTCTCCTCACAACCGACGTCGCTATCGCCGATATTCCAGAGAAAGAAAAGCCACAGATGGGGATGGGAGGAATGGAATACTAAATCAACTAAAAAGCCCTTATTCCATAAGGGCTTTTTAGTTCCCCAGAAACGCTTGACAAGGTCTTTTCTATGAGTATACTAGCCCTACGACTCTTCTGCTGGGTCCTTTTATTTTGACCCCGTTTGGAGTGTCGCGAATCTTTGAAAATTTAAACCCGTTTATTTCTTAAATCCAATACTTAGTACATATTGGTAAAACAAAAACAGGAAACAGAGGTATCGAGCTATTTTTTACTCTGTTCCGTTCTCTTTTTTGTAGAGTTTGATCCTAGCTCAGGATGAACGCTGGCGGCGTGGATAAGGCATGCAAGTCGAACGGACCTTGCTATTTGAAGAATGGAATGCGTAGCAATACAAGTGAAGTTTTGATAATAGCGCTGGTTAGTGGCGAACGAGGTAGTAACACGTAGGTATGTACCCCAAAGTCATGAATAATCCGGCGAAAGCCGGACTAATACATGATAGTCTCTCCGGAGTAAAGCTTTTGCGCTTTGGGAACAGCCTGCGGGATATCAGCTAGTTGGTAGTGTAATGGACTACCAAGGCTATGACGTCTAGGGGAGGTGAGAGCCTGACCCCCACCGATGGTACTGAGACACGGACCATACACCTACGGGTGGCTGCAG
>CAYMIO010000013.1:10950-22963 GCA_964390875.1 uncultured Candidatus Saccharibacteria bacterium | reverse complement strand
GCAGGTGCTGCATGGCCGTCGTCAGCTCGTGGTTTGAACTGTTCCCTTAAGTGGGGTAACGAGCGCAACCCTCGTCGTGTGTTACAAGTGTCACACGAGACTGCCCCCTACCGGGGGAGGAAGGAGAGGATGACGCCAGGTCAGCATGGCCCTCTGATACCCTGGGCTACACACATAATACAATCGCTACTACAGAAGGCTGCGATGGGGTAACCCTGAGCGAATCCCTAAAGGTAGCGCCAGTTCGGATAGAGGTCTGCAACTCGACCTCTTGAAGCCGGAATTGCTAGTAATCGCGGGTCAGCAAACCGCGGTGAATACGTTCTCAAGTCTTGTACTCACCGCCCGTCAAGTCAAGGGAGCCGGGAGTACCCGAAATCTCATTATAAAATGGGCCTAAGGTAAGCTCGGTGACAGGGACTAAGTCGTAACAAGGCACGGCTAGCGGAAGCTGGTCGTGGACTAACTCAATTTGAGATCCGGTCCTCCGCCTCAAAACGGAGGACTTACAAGGCGATATTTTGTGCCTCAATTGAGCACAAAATGGTTTGATGAAACCCAAAATCATATGACACTATGGAAAGACATAGAAACCCTAGAGAACGGAACAGAGTAGAAAAAGAGCTCAAGAAAAAGCCGCACGGAAACGTGCGGCTTTTTTGTTTTTGAAAAAGAGGGGAAGAACCCCGCACATGTGTGCTCTGCAGCAATTTCAAAAACGGACCTGTTGGGAAATAGTACGCACCGTGTATTTTTTAGAGTATGTGGAGAAGAAAACCTCCAACAGTTGAAATTGCTGCAGAGCACACATGTGCGGGGTTCTTCTGCTATAATAATTTTAGATGCAGAAAAAGAATTCTCGTGGAACGAATTTCATATTCGGGTTGCTGCTTTTTGCGGCGTTTGGGCTGATTGTTTCGGTGGTGGTGCCGGAAGGTTTTTGGGGACTTCAGAACAATGGAAAAGAAGAAGAGGTGGTTGTCGTTCTAAAGACGCAAGATGAGATTGATGAAGAGGAAAACGGTGTGCGCGGTGTGTATGAAAGCGCGCGGTTTTCTTTTTCGTACGATCCGAGATTTCTTGCAAGCGAAACAGGCGGGGTGGTACTCGTGAGTCATACGGTGCCGTATGTATACGATGATATGTGTGATTTTAAAGACGGCGCGACTCAGACGAAATTTACCGATTTTTATATGTCGATGGAGCTTGTTCCGGGGAGTTTTGCAGACGCGGGTGAGATGAGCGGCATTCCGCTTTTCACCGAACGTCTTCGCGCTGATGGGAGTTTTCGCGAAGAGCGCGGGGTACTTGAGAAAGTACAAATTGGAAAGTTCAACGGATACAAAGCACGAATCGGCGCTGAAGGGTGCGGTGAGGAAACCTATCTTTTAAAAGCAGGAGAGGGAATTCTTATTGTCCACAGACCGTTTCGACCTGAACTTACCGATGCAAATCCACGCGTTGAAGAAGCGCGCAGTGTTCCGGGGATTGTACTTGCTGAAGAAGCAGAAGCTGCCTTCCGCGCCATCCTTGATTCGCTCGTGATACAATAACCTCATGCACAGACGAGACTCAACAATCAATACGATACTCATGGTGATCATCGGCATACTGGTTGGTATTGCTATCATGCTTCTCGCACGTCCGAGGGAACCACGCGAAGAAGTTTTTATTCCTGAAGAAGAAGTGCCGCTTGTCACCACCACTCCTTCCAATGAATTTCGCATCGAGAATTATATTCCTAGTGGCGCTATTCTCGAGAGTGACACTGAACTTGATTTCAACAAAGATGGTCGCGCCGAACATGTGCTCGTGTACATGACAAAAAATGCGGAAGGATTCCCGATCGAAGGGTATATCGTAGCGGGAAATATCGGCGATGGATGGACAGTGCTTGCGGCTTCAGAAGCGCCGGTGCAAAGTGTTTCAACATATAAATTCACGGCTGGTTCGGGTACTCCCGCGGTGCTCGTGGTTGAGTCAGAGCAGAGTTCAAAAGACTGGCACATTCTCACGTGGAATGCGGGGGAGATCAAGACATACAACGGCGTGCCAGCGCGTAGTGGTGTCCTTACATCACGAAGCTACGTCTTTCATGGGGGCAACACTGTTTCGATGAGTGGAAACACGATCGTCGAGCACGTTCCCGGTCACTCCAAGCTTTCGGAAGGTGCAGTGCCTGACCGCTCTCCTCTTTATATTGAATATTCATTTACCGGCAACGTTATCACCGTGAAAGACGTGGAAGAAAGCGTCGGCCCCGATTCTCTATGAACAAAAAAGTAAAGCCGCTTCTTATCGGTGTGTGTATCGGTCTTGTGGCTGGGCTCATCTGGTATTCCAACAAATCTGACATTCAAGAAGAAGTGCAGCCGAAAGAAACGCAAGGGGTTGCAGATCTTCTTTCGTCCGACTCTTCAAGTGCTGAGCTTCAGATAGGGAAGGCGATCATTCCTGTGGAGCTTGCGCTCACACAGGCAGAGCAGATCAAAGGCCTTTCTGGAAGAGAAAATCTACCCGAAGACACGGGACTCTTTTTTGTTTTTGATGTCGCCGATCTGCATGGTATCTGGATGAAAGATATGAAATTCTCGATCGACATTCTGTGGATTTCTCCTGAAGACACCGTGGTGCATATTGAAGAAAATGTTTCTCCGGAAACGTATCCAGATGTCTTTTATCCTTCCGCTCCTGCGATGGCTGTGCTTGAAGTTCCAGCAGGTTTCGTGAAGCAGAGTGGAATAGCACTTGGTGATGTGGTTATTGTGAAAAAATAACGCAAAGCTCATGATATACTAAGTGCGACGTGGAAATACGAAAGCACGAGTATATTGCGATGGAAGAAGACGGAGAAAATCGCTCCTCGTGTTTTGATCGTGAAGCAAAAAGTCTCTTCCATTCCGGAACCACTTTCGAAGAAATCTGCACAAAATACGGCCCCGCCGAAGTGGAAGAAATCGTGAGAAGGCATAATGAGATGTTTGAATAAAATATCAAAAAAGACCCTTCCTGGGTCTTTTTTCTTGGAGCCGGCAGAGGGAGTCGAACCCACGACCTACTGTTTACAAAACAGTTGCTCTACCAACTGAGCTATGCCGGCGAATGCACCTACTATATATTACTTTGGTCTTCTTGTGAACGGTGTTTGAGGTTTTCTTTGTATTCCCCAATCTTTTTCAAAAATGTCGATTGGCTGCGCTGCGTTTCTACCAACTTCTCATGTTCTTGGACGAAAACGTGATAAATCTTCGCAAGACCTCGGTCAAGAACGCGGTGTATTTTCGAAGTTCCACGCATCGAGAGCTTGAGGAGCGCGAGCAGGATCTTTCGTCCAAATATGAACGACTTTGTCCGGATAGCGTGCTCGAGCTGGCGAAGGGGAAGCGCGTCTTCGAAATATTCAGGAGCCTCGCCGATGCCAGGCGCAGTTACGCGCCCGGTTCGGATCGCTCGTACGCGCAGGCCAAACAGAATCGTGAGGCCGATAAGTGCGACGAGAAAAATGACGAGGAAGGTGATCATAGATTACCCGATTTTCTTGTAGGTGAAGGTGCTAAAGGTTGCGCCTGATTTTGCAAGGAGGTCTCCCACAGATTGGTCAGGATTCTTGAAGAATGGCTGGTCCATAAGTGTGAGGTCTTTGAAGTATGAGCTGATCTTGCCTTCAAGCATCTTCTGCTTGATCTCTTCAGGCTTGCCGCTTTCGTCGATCTCTTTCATGAAGAGTTCGCGTGCGCGCTCTACTGTGTCGGTAGGGATTTCAGACTTCTCGATGAATTCAGGGCGCATAGCGACGATCTGCATCGCAACATCCTTTGCGAGTTCAGCGGTGCCACCTGTGAGGACGACAACTGCACCAGCTTTTCCATTGTGCGTGTAGCTTCCCACAGTGTCTCCTTCGAGAACCTGTACGGTGCCGAGTTTGATGTTTTCACCAATCTTCTGGATCACAGGAGCGATCATTTCATCGCTTGCAGCTTTGAGACCTTCTTCGCCACTTTCGAGCGCTTTTGCAGCCATTGCGTTTGCAAGGGTTACGAAATCGTCGTTCTTGGCTACGAAGTCAGTTTCGCAGTTGAGTTCCACCAGTGCAGCTTTGCCGCTGTCTTGTGCGATGACGATAACGCCATCAGCAGCTTCACGGTCAGCTTTTTTGGATGCGACTTCACTCGATTTCTTCTTGAGGATCATGAGCGCCTTTTCCATATCGCCATTCACTTCTTCAAGCGCTTTCTTGCACTGCATGATAGAGATGCCAGTTGCGTCGCGGAGTTCTTTGACTTGTTCTGTCGTAATCATAGATATATGTTGATTAAATTCTAGTAAAGATCAAATGCTTTGTGAAGACCTATGCTGAGAGAGCATTACCTCCATCGCGGAATGCTTTCTGTACGCGATCCATGAAGAAACGAATACTTGAGAGCGATGAGTCGTTGGCGACGATAGGGTAGGTGATGTCTTTGATGTTGGTGTCGGTACTGACAAGGGCGATAACAGGGATACCCATCTTTGTTGCTTCGGCAACCGCGATGTGTTCGCGCTTTGCGTCGATGATGAACATTGCATCAGGAGCTTTCTTGAGAGTTGAGATACCGTAGAACATGCTGTGCATTTTGGCGATCTCGATATCAAGGAGAAGGCGTTCTTTTTTGGTGTACTTGTCGAGTTCGCCGGCTTCTTTCTTTTCTTTAAGATCAGCAAGGCGGTCGATACGACGCTTGATCTCAGGGAAGTTGGTGAGCATTCCACCAACCCAACGTTCGGTAACGTATGGCTGGCCGAGGCTTCCTGCGACATCTTTGATGATCTCGCGAGCTTCAGGTTTTACACCTACGAAAAGCACGGTCTTTCCTTTTGATGCGAGCTCAGAAAGAAGCTTGGTTGCTGTTTCAAGCTGAGCGGCTACTTTTTCGACGTTGACGATATCCACTTTGCTTTTTGTAGCAAAAATGAACTTGGCGACAGAAGGATGACGGCGAGTCTTCGAGTATCCGAAGTGAACACCTGCCTTGAACATCTCGTCTGCGAGCGCCTGAGGGATGGTTGTTTCTGACATAAACAATTCTTCTTATTAATTAAGCCCGGTTTCGAATCGAGCGCAATCCGTTCATAAGCCTTACAGCGTAATTACAGGGGAGTTTGTCTTTCGTAATAAAAAACATCCCCCACGGAATGCCCATAGAATGTACCACACAATGCCTGAAAATACAAGATATGCACAGCGCCAAACGAGCCTTTGTTTGCTATACTTTTTGCATGTCAAAAATGGCAGCAACCGACATCGACGACGCGGCAGTCCGCGAGGACTTAACCCGTCTTTTCAAGATAGAAAGCCTCTCGCACGACGAGCAGGAAGACATCCTTCAGGCGACGAGTGCCGCCCTTTTCGAAGCGACCCTTTCCCGAGCATACGATGCCATGGATATCAAAGACCGCAAGACCCTTTCCAAAATGTTCGACGGTGATGTAGAATTCGCCGAGATCTTTACTTTCATCGAATCCAAGGTTCCCCACTTTCACGATATCTACCGCGAGGAAGCGAAACAATTACAAGATGTGATCACTGCGAGCTAATAGAGTAAGATACGTCATATGCCAACTCCCGAGAAATTTAATCCAGGTGTTACTTTAGAAGAGACTCCTCCTCAAAACGATTCATCGCCGGATATTTCTATTGCTGAAAAAATTGAAAACATAAAAAAAGAAGAAAAAAAGCGAGGGCTCGGAGACATTAACAATGTGCTTATGGCTGAAGAAAAACACCTGGTTGTTTCAGTTCCCAAAAAAGTGGAGATTGTGCGCACAAAAGATCCGGTTCGTATTGGTCGCCAAGATCTTGCGACTCAGATTCAGAAAAAGAAAGAAGACTATATCAACGATTACACAAAGAGTGTTAAAAAGAAGTGGGGTATTACTCGTGGCCTCATCAGGCTTGGTAACTGGTTTGGTATCACAAACAAGCATGATGTAAAGGCTGCGCAAGAAAAAGAAGATGCGTATTACGAAAGAAGAGATCTCACGCTGGATCAGCGTGAAAACGAATTGTCAACAGCCTATGCGAATGGTGAGCGTGTGCGTAATAAGCGTTTTGATAAAGATGGCAACGAAACAGTGAACTTCACGGAGGCGCTCATGCGTTATAGGCGTATTCGAGAAAAGATCGAAAGTCGCCGTGAAGAACAGCTTGAGAAAATGAAAGTTGAGCGTGATTCTCTCCATGCTTCGCGTGAGAAAGCGTGGACAACGGAAAAGGAAGAAAAATTCAAAGCGGAATTTATGAAGAACTTGAATAAGGTTACTTCTAATGTTGTTTACAAAACTCTCCTTGGTAATCGATATGTCCGCTTTGCTCTCATAAGCGGTCTTGTTGGTGCTGCAACGGGCGGTCTTGGTAGTGCTGCTTTTTGGGCTACCAAGTCTGCTCGATTTGTCGGTGGTGCTGTTGCTGGCGCAGGAACAAAGAAGCTTCTCGACAAAAAGTTTAATGAAGGAGACATGTTCAAAAACGAAATCGACGAGCTTGATCTTGCCTACAAAAATAAAATAATTTCTGGAAAAGAATACGACAAACAGCGTACAGCGCTTGATGCAAAAGTAAATCGCTGGAAGAGCGGAAAAACACTCGCAGGTTTGGCTGTGGGTGTCGGGGCGGCTGAGCTTAGCAGTGACTATCTTGCTACTCCACTTCAGGAAGGTGTAGAAACAGCTATTGACCACGCTGAAAAAGGAATTGAATTTCAAAACCAGATGATGCAAGAGGCAGCTCGAAATACCGTGGAAAGTCTCGGAAGAGGAGCTGAATATGTTAAAGATTCTGCTGGGAATCTTGTTGAGCGTATCCGTTCTATGGATATGAATCCGTTTGACGGCAACAATACTTCGGCTGGAATACCTGTTCCAGAAGATGGTGGCCTTGCTGCCGGTGCAGGTCGTGTTGCTGAACGAGTAACTGACCAGATACCTGCTGTGGAGATCGCGTATCCCGAAGCAATGCAAGTCAGCAGCCGCGGTGCTCTTGATACAATCGCCAAATTCAAAGATCAGCTTCACGATTTTTACGACGGCAAACCAACCGCTGAGATTCCTCCGCTTGTTCAGCACATGTTCGATACTCCCGACAATCAGCTTACTCAAGAACTTGGTCTCTATGACCCAAATGCTGCTGATGGTGCTGAAAGTCACACTATGCCTAAAGGTTCCACTATCGGTTTTAAAGACAATATGCTTCAGCTTCACAATGTAGTGACAGGTGAAGATACTCCGATCCTCATCAATACGCCGATGGGTTTTGTGTCACCAGAGAATCATCTCGACATGTTCGACTCAGATGCGCATGAACTTTCGCATCTTGGTGTTGATGAAAAAGGAAACATCACTCCTGTGCAACAACCCGATGCGCCTATCGAAGGTTCGGGAAAAACGGGAGGTATGGGAGCTCCGGGAGAGCGCGAGATTCTTGATAACGTAAAAGACGAGCCGATCGTAACAGAAGGAGATACTGCAGAAGGAGCACAAACCGAAGAAGAATTGAAAAAACAGATCGCAGAAGAAAGACAAAAACTTGAAGAAGAAAAACAGCGACGGCTGGCTGAGATCGAAGAGAAATACAAGGTGGAAAATAAAGCAGAAGTTCCGGTAACTCCTTCTTCTGAAGAGGTAGAAACTATTGTTTCAGATGAACCTATTGTGAAAGAAAATCCGCAGGATATACTGCCACGCGAAGAGGAAGTTGTTCCAGTTGTTGAGGAAAAAAATGGTGAAGGTCTTCAAAACGCTGAGTCTCTTGAAATAATAAGCAGAGAAGTGCCGCCTGTTGAGTTCGAAGACACCAGTACGCTTGAGGGAGGTGATACACCCGAAACTCCTGAAAAACCGGTAACTGAAACTGCTCCTGTACCGGGAACACGAGAAGTCTTTAGTACAAGTGGAAATGGTATTGAAGGAAACATCGCGGTTGTAGTAAATGACAGCGGTGAGTACGTATTTGGACCAGGCTCGGATTACAGAGTAAGTTCAGGATTGCGTGATTCTATTCGAATAGGATACGGTCTCGATGCCAATCAAGTAACCCCAGAACAGGTGTATTTGCAAGGTGGATCTACTATTGATAATCTCACCGATAATTCTGTAGATGAGGGCACGCTCATGAATCGCCTTGTGGATTATCAGGTTTCTGATGCAATCATAAAATCGGGAGCATTTGCACCAGGTAGTCCTGTGTATCAGGCAGCTCAAAACAGTATTGAATCAACAAAAGTATGGTTTGAAGGGAAGTACGGCACTGGTATTTTGAGAGACGTCTATGCTCCTGTGCCTGCACGGTAGCCGCCTTCTTCCATTTGTAAAATACCCCTTTGTGCGCTAGTATCAGTCTACATATGCGCCAAAGTCACCTGTTCACAAAAACAAAAAAAGAAGACCCAAAAGATGAGGTTTCAAAAAACGCAAAGCTCCTGCTCCGGGGAGGTTTTGTACATAAGGAAATGGCGGGGGTGTACGCCTTCTTACCGCTTGGTCTTAGGGTCTTCAAAAAAATAGAACAAGTGATTCGTGAAGAAATGAATGCGATCGGTGGACAGGAAGTCGTGCTTACCGCGCTTCAGGAAAAAGAACTTTGGGAAAAGACAGACCGTTGGAGCGATGAGGTTGTCGACAACTGGTTTAAAACAAAACTCAAAAACGAAACTGAACTCGGGCTTGGCTTCACACACGAAGAACCACTAACACGCCTTATGAAGGAGCACATTGCGTCATATCGTGATCTTCCAAAGTCGGTGTATCAATTTCAAACTAAATTTCGTAATGAAGCTCGTGCAAAATCCGGCATCATGCGTATGCGCGAATTTGTTATGAAAGATTTGTATTCATTTTCTAAAAACGAAACTGAGCATATGGCTTTTTATGAAAAAGCAAAGCAAGCGTATCTCAATATCTATGATCGTGTCGGACTTGGTGCTCTTACATACGTAACATTCGCATCAGGTGGCGTGTTCTCAAAATACTCACACGAATTCCAGACTCTCACCGAAGCAGGCGAAGACATTATTTATGTTTCGGATGAAAAAAAGATTGCTATCAACAAAGAAGTGTACAACGATGAAGTGCTTGAAAATCTTGGACTTTCAAAAGATGAGCTTGTAGAAAAGAAAGCAGTTGAGGTGGGAAATATTTTCACACTCGGAACTCGTTTTTCGGATGCACTTGATCTTCAGTACGTTGATGAAGCAGGCAACAAACAATCGGTCTTTATGGGCAGCTATGGTATTGGTCCTGGCCGACTTATGGGTACGATTGTTGAATGTCTTTCTGACGAAAAAGGAATTGTGTGGCCGGAAGCGGTTGCGCCGTTCAAGATCCATTTGCTTTCGCTTGGTGATAGTGATGCAGTGAAGCAGGAAAGTGAGGATCTCTACAACGATCTTTCGGGTAGTGGTGTCGAAGTACTTTTCGATGATCGCAGCGCTTCTGCGGGTGAAAAATTTGCTGACGCGGATCTTATCGGAATCCCGTACCGTATTGTTGTTTCTGAAAAAAGCTTGATGAAAGGCGGCGTTGAAATGAAAAAGCGCAGTGATGGCAAGGAAGAGATCATGGGTGTGCCTCAGGTTCTTGATATGTTCCGCTAATCAGTTATGTTCAACAAACTCTACAAATTATTTTCAAATGATATCGGCATCGACCTGGGTACGGCGAATACTTTGGTGTATCTGAAGGGGCATGGAATCGTGGTGAATGAGCCGTCGGTGGTGGCAGTGAACCAGAAGACGGGCCAGATCGTGGCGGTGGGTGTGGAAGCCAAGCAGATGCTCGGACGTACGCCGGGTCACATCAAGGCGATCCGCCCACTCGTGGATGGTGTTATTTCTGACTTTGAAGTGACAGAAGAAATGCTCGCGTATCTTATCGGCAAGACAGAAAAGATGTCGAAGAAGTTGTTTCGCCCGCGCGTGGTGGTGGGTGTGCCATCTGGTGTGACCAACGTGGAAATCCGCGCTGTGTATGATGCGGCCAAATCCGCCGGTGCCCGCGACGTGTATATCGTCGAAGAACCGATGGCCGCTGCTATCGGAATTCGTCTTCCTATCAAAGAACCGATCGGTTCGATGATCATCGACATCGGTGGTGGCACGACTGACATTGCCGTTATTTCTCTTGGTGGTATTGTTCGTTCCAAAAATCTCAAGATCGCTGGTGATAAATTCAACAGTGATATTTCTACGTACATTAAAGATGAATTCAAATTGCTCGTGGGTGAGAAGACTGCTGAAAATATCAAGCTTGCAATTACTGCGCTTATTCCAGGAACATTCATGGAAGCTGAAGTGCGCGGACGCGACCTTGTGACTGGTCTTCCTCGCGAAGTTATCGTTACCGACTCTGATGTGCGTGAAGCTATCATGCCGTCCGTTTCTGTCCTTGTCGATGGTATCAAAGAAGTACTCGAAACAACTCCGCCTGAAATCTTGGCCGATGTGATGTATCGCGGTATTGTCCTCACGGGTGGTGGCGCGCTTCTTCGCGGACTCGACACATATCTTAACGAAGCGCTCAAGATTCCCATCTACATTGCTGAAGATCCACTCACCGCTGTGGCTCGTGGTACCGGTGTGGTGCTTGATGATATTGAAGGATTTAAAGAAGTACTCGTAACAACCGACGATGATTTCAAGACGCGCTAATCGAAAAACAGTAAACCTTCGTCGAGCAATAGGCGCGACGGTTTTTTTCGTTGCGCTGATCCTTGTTCTGGGACTCACCGGTGCTGTTGGTGCGCTTTCGGGTGTTGCAACTGGAATTGCAAAACCATTTTTTGCAACTGGCCGCGCGATTGGATCTGGTGCAGAAAATATTGGAACACTTTTTTTAAATAAAAAAGCACTGACACGTGAAGCGGAAGAACTTCGCACATTGGTTGTTGCGCTGGAAGCTGACCTTCTCCATGCTCGTTCTATTGAAAAAGAAAATGAACAACTCAAAGCTTCGTTGTCGCGTATGCCCGATGATGAAGTATTTATTCTTGGACGAGTATTGCTTAAGCCACATTTTAGTCCATACGACACACTCATTATCGATATCGGAGAGCGTGAGTCGGTGGCTGTTGGTGACCAGGTATTTGCCGAAGGCTCTGTGTATATTGGTAACGTGCAGGAAGTGTACGCACGAACGGCAAAGGTGTTGCTCCTCTCTGCTCCAGAAGAAAAAACAATCGCGCGGCTCTCAGGAAGTGGTATCGATGTAGAGCTTGTGGGTCATGGTGGCGGTTCGTTTGAAGTGGCTCTTTCTCGCGATGTGGCTGTGGTGGAAGGTGAAGCGGTGGTTATTCCATCACTCTTTTCTTCGCTCGTTGGTCGGGTCGTGCGCTCTGTCACTGACCCACGCGATCCTACGCAAACAGTCTTTATACAAAGTCCGGTTAATATTCAAACACTCGATTTTGTCGAAGTGAGAAAAGTGAATGAGTAATTTTTTTGATATTGAAAAAAAGGGAGAAGGCCGTGCTCGCGTGGGTGTGATCCACACAGCGCATGGTGATATTCCAACTCCGGCCTTTGTTCCGGTGGGTACCAAAGCGACTGTGAAAAGCATTACCCCTGAACAGCTCGCAGATCTTGGCGCCGATGTCATGCTTGCCAACACCTACCACTTGCTTCTTCAGCCGGGCGATGAGCTCGTGCGTGATGCGGGAGGTTTCGCGAAATTCATGAATTGGAAAGGTCCGACGATCACCGACTCGGGTGGCTTCCAAGTATTTTCACTAGGAGCAGCGTATGGAAAAGAACTTTCGAAAGTGGTGAAAGGCACGGATGCGAATATGCAGATTCCCGAGCGCTCAAGTGCCGACGACGGCGTACCGCGTCTTGCTTCGATAGGGAATGACGGTGTTTCTTTCCGTTCACACATTGATGGCGCTCTTCACTACATCACCCCTGAACGCTCGATGGAAATCCAGCACAATCTCGGCGCTGATATTATTTTTGCGTTTGATGAATGTACCTCGCCTACCGCAGACAAG
>CAYMIO010000013.1:0-10940 GCA_964390875.1 uncultured Candidatus Saccharibacteria bacterium | reverse complement strand
GGTACGTCGCCGGCGGAAGACACACGCTATCAGGAAGAGGCGCTTGAAAGAACGCATGCGTGGGCGAAGAGGAGTTTGGAAAGGCATAAGGAATTGTGTGAGGAAAGAGCGCAGGATGGAAAGGTTGCTTTTCCTCAGGTCCTCGGGTCGCCCCTTGCCAAGAATCAAGGGCAAGGGGCTCAACCAGACCGTTCGGAAAAGCAACCTTTCCATCCTGCGCTCTTTGGTATCGTACAAGGCGGTCGCGATGAACGTCTTCGCAAGAAGTCGGCCGAAGTGATCGGTGCGATGGATTTCGACGGCTTTGGTATTGGCGGCTCATTTGCAAAAGAAGATATGTCCACCGCTGTCGCATGGGTAAATGAAGTGCTTCCAGAAAACAAACCGCGGCACTTGCTCGGTATTGGTGAACCGGAAGATCTTTTCATGGGCGTTGAACAAGGTGTCGATCTTTTCGATTGCGTCGCGCCGACTCGCAATGCGCGAAATGGCACGCTCTATACCAATGATGGAAAAATAAATATGCTCAACAGCGCGTTTCAGACTGATTTCACGCCTGTGATGGAAGGCTGCGGATGTTACACCTGCAAAAACTATACTCGAGCGTATGTTGCGCATCTGTTCCGCGCGAAAGAAATGCTGGCGGGAACACTTGCGACGATTCATAATCTGTATTTCATAGTGAATCTGGTGAAGACGATGAGGGAGAAAATTATTGAAGGAAGTTTTTCAGAATATAAAAACGAGTGGTTGAAGAGGTATAAAAAGTAATATGCACGGTCTGTTTAAGACATGGATTTGACCGTCATGCTATAGTTTCTAAGTGCTCCACAACAGCTTCAAACTCAAAAACCCTTTCCAGCCAGCGGGTGATCAGCCGAAGGCTATTGAAACGCTGACGAAGGGGATCAAGAAAGGTCTGCCAGCTCAGACGCTTCTTGGCGTGACTGGATCGGGAAAGACCTTCACTGTCGCGAATGTGATCCAAAACATCGGCAAGCCAACGCTCATCATCGCGCACAACAAAACGCTTGCCGCACAGCTTGCGAGTGAGTATAAAGAATTTTTCCCAGAAAACGCCGTTCACTATTTTGTCTCCTATTACGACTACTACCAGCCGGAAGCGTATCTGCCGACAACCGACACCTATATCGAAAAAGACGCGCAGATCAACAAAGAGATTGACCGTCTTCGCCATGCGTCCACGCAGTCGCTTCTTTCGCGAAGCGACGTGATCATCGTGGCGTCCGTGTCTTGCATCTATGGCCTCGGAAGTCCTGAAGAATATGCAAAAGAGTTTTTGTATTTGAAAGTGGGCGAACCATTTTCACGCACCGACATGCTGGTGCGGCTGGTGGATATGCATTTCACTCGCACCAACGCCGATCTTTCTTCCGGCCAATTCCGCGCGCTCGGCAACCGAGTGGAGATCATGCCCACATCTGAAACAACGCTCTACTCGGTTGAGATTGAAAAAAACACCATTGTTTCGATTACCGCAATCGACCCGGTGACGTCAAAAGTTCTCAGTACTCCGCGTGACCTGACGCTCTTTCCTGCAAAACACTTTCTCACTGAAAAAACAAAACGCGATGCCGCGCTCAAATCTATCCAAAAAGAACTTGATGCGCATTTGAAGTATCTGGATGAGAATGGAAAGATCCTTGAAGCCGAACGCCTTCGCCGCCGCACGAAATATGACTTGGCGATGATCCGTGAAGTCGGGTACTGTTCTGGTATTGAAAACTACTCACGTCATCTTTCAGGAAAAAAAGTGGGAGAAGCGCCCGACACACTGCTCGCGTATTTCCCTCACAAAGCCGATGGCACTCCAGACTTCCTCACCATCATCGACGAATCGCACGTGACACTTCCACAGCTTCGCGCGATGTATGCGGGCGACCAGGCCCGAAAGAACACGCTTGTTGAACATGGATTCCGTTTGCCGAGCGCCAAAGACAATAGACCGCTTCGGTATGAAGAATTCACCGAGCGCATTTCGCAAGTGATCTACACGTCAGCTACTCCAGGCCCGGTTGAAATGGCTGAAGGTGTGCAGATTGTCGAGCAGGTGATCCGCCCGACTGGCCTCATCGACCCAGAGATTTTCATTCGCGGAGTCCGCGCTGCCGATGCGTATCCCGGCCAGGTGCAGGATTTTGTTCTTGAAGCAAAAAAAGAAATCGAAAATGGCCACCGCGTCATCGCCACGACGCTTACAAAAAAAATGGCAGAAGATCTCACGGCGTATTTGAAAGATATTGGTGTTACTACCGAGTATGTCCACTCGGACGTGGAAACGCTCGACCGTATCAAGATTCTCACGCGATTTCGAAAAGGTGACTTCGACTGTTTGGTGGGCGTGAACCTTCTTCGTGAAGGACTCGATCTTCCGGAAGTGACGCTCATCGGGATTTTGGATGCCGACAAAGAAGGGTTCCTTCGCAGCGAAACCTCGCTCATTCAGACGATCGGTCGCGCTGCCCGCAATGTGCTCGGCCGCGTTATTCTCTATGCCGACACCATGACGGGTTCGATGGAGCGCGCGATAGGGGAAACCAACCGTCGCCGCGCCATACAGATTGCGCACAACAAAAAAGAAGGAATCACACCAAAGACTATCTACAAAAAGATCCGCGATATCACGGAAGAAATGGAAAATATGCACGAGAAGGCAGTGAACGAAAACATGAAGCTCGATATCGAATTCCTTGCGAAAGGGAAGCAGGACTCCAAGGCGATCAAAAAACTTATCAAGCAGAAAGAAAGCGAAATGAACGAAGCGGTAAAAGAACTCGACTTTGAAACAGCGGCCATCCTCCGCGATGAGATCGTCGCGCTTTCAAAAATCATGGACAAAACAGCAGAGGCGGAAGAGCCTGAGATGGAGGTGGTTGATAAGAGGAAGAAGAGGAAATAAAAAAGCGCCCATTGTCGAGCGCTTTTAATCACTTAGAAGGATAGCTATTATGTTCTATCCCCACGTTTTTTTCCAACCAGTTGTGATTTTTAAAGAAAATACTGGGTAAGGAAAACTTCTTGGAGCACCTGCTAGTACTGCGCCCACGATTACAGACTTCCTTCCCTCATCAAAGTGAAAACTTAAACCAAGAGTGTTGTACCCAAATGGATCAAAGTCACCTTTTTCGTAGTAGCCTGTTCCCATGACGAATCCTGCGAGTTCAAACTCTTTCCTTTTAAGAAACTTTTTTTCAAGTGACATATAGATACTTCCTCTCACAGGATTCCATCCGAGAGACAGATAATCCTCCGAAAAATGGGAAAATCTGATCTCTGGCGCAAGAAAGATTCCAAGTGAAGGAGGTTTGTGTTCTGGCCAGGATATGCTCGAGAAGAGAGCCGCGTTTATTTCGAGAGTCTTTGAGCGGTCAGCAATTAGGGTGCTGTCTTGAGCAGGGGTAGTGATACTAAACAGTGCCAGCAATATGGCAATTGCGATTGATTTTTTCATTGTTTTTATGTGTGAAGGTTCGATAAAATCTTAAGAAGTATTATATATAACAATTAGCTGTGTGTCAAGTAGTCGTATAGGTTCAATACGGTTTTCTCATGAGAACCATCGAACAACTGAAGAAGAGGAAATAAAAAAAGCGCCCTGGTTAAAGGGTGCTTTTAATGGGTTTTACGTAAATTTAAATAAATTCAAAATGGGCAATTCTTCTGTGGATCACTTCTCGCCCTTGATTTTTGATCTGTGTTTTATCGTAAAAAATAGTTCGAGGTATGTATTTTTTACATATTTTATTTACCGTAGTGAAAGTAAAATGACAGAGTGAGTTGAGCTCGAGTTGTTTCATTGGCTTTTGCCATTTTTCAGGAATAAGACACTCGCTTACCACGTTACTTTCGTTATGGATTATCTGTAACTTGTTTTCAATAGGATCATATCTCATGTCGTAATCCCCGTAACTAAACCTCCTATGTATTTTTCGCAAATGATCATAATTGGCCTCATTTGCTGAAAGTGTAATACCACAGGGAATTATTCTCATATCAGGAGTATGGGTCATTATAAATCCAATGGTTATTATTTTCATCACTTTTAATTTTAGAACATGAGTGATGTGTAATCGGCATTCAGTAATCGTATCCATACGGAACATACACCTCCACGTATAGGAAGACCCAGTTCCTTCAAAGAGTTCTCGAGTTGTTCCTTAAATGCTTGTGTGCGTTTGTTGAGGTCTTCTTGACGTTCAGGAAAGTAATTTGCGTCAATAGTGATGCTCAGTGTCGGCATGTTAATGCTGTTTTGGTCATTAACTTCTCGCAGTAACACTTCTACCGCACCAACAGTAAAGGAAGCACGCAGGTTACCTTCAATGCTTAAATGTTCCACGGTGATCGCAGGTAGTATTTTTGCAATCGCTAAGGCAGTCGCAGGGGTAATTCCACCCCTTGAATGATAGATAAAGTGTATTCTTGGCATATTGTTGTTTTTAAAAGTTTAAATTACTATTGCATTAAAGTAGAGTTGTGTCAATTTTAGATTAATCAGAACGGTTCTAGTTCGTGGATTGACACACATGCTATACTTGTACCGTAAGAAAAGAGATAGATACCCCCTAAGAGTTTTTCGGGGGCGTTTCTACGTTTAAGCCATGAAAAAACCAAACACTCAAAAACATAAGGATTGGATCACAGTGAAGGGTGCACGAACGCACAATTTGAAGAACATCACTGTGGAGATGCCACGCGACAAGATGGTCGTGATTACTGGGCTTTCTGGATCGGGAAAGTCGTCTTTGGCATTCGATACTATTTTCGCGGAAGGTCAGCGTCGGTATGTAGAGTCACTTTCTTCATACGCGCGCCAATTCTTGAAGCAGATGCAGAAGCCCGATGTGGATGAGATCGAAGGTCTTTCTCCCGCTATTTCTATCGACCAAAAGTCTCGCTCAAACAACCCGCGTTCAACGGTTGCAACCATCACCGAAATATACGACTACCTTCGTGTGCTTTTTGCGCGCGTCGGCAAGCCGCACTGTCTTACCTGTGGTGATATCATCGAACGTCGGAGCAACGAAGAAATCGTGGCGATCGTGAAAGACAAAGTTGCCGAACATGCAAAAGCTGCGAAGAACAAAAACGTGATGGGTGTGGAATGGAACGAAACGGAAGTGAAGATTTTCACTCCGCTTGTTCGCGGACGAAAAGGCGAACACTACCAACTGCTCTACGACATGCTCGGCAAAGGCTACACGAGAGCGCGCGTTGATGGAAAAGAAGTGTCGCTTCGTGATCGCATCGAGCTTTCAAAAACAAAAGTACACACGATTGATTTTCTCGTCGACTCTATCGTCGCACATGAGTTTAAAGATAATCCGAAAGATACGGGTATGCGTTTGGCTGAAGCCGTCGAGCGCTCTATCGTAGAATCCGAAGGATTGGTGCGCGTTGTCATAGGTGAAGACGATATTCTTCTTTCCGCAAAGTTCGCATGTCCGAAAGATGGATTTTCATATCCTGAAATCGAGCCTCGCCTTTTTTCTTTCAACTCGCCACACGGCGCGTGCCCAGTGTGTAATGGTCTTGGTACGAAATACTACATGGGACTCGATGAATGTGAAGAGTGTAACGGCGCGCGTCTTCGCCCTGAAGCGCTCAATGTGACGCTCGGAAAGGGAATTAAAAAAGGAAATGGAAAACAAGAAACCGTTCCAGGACTTAATATTGTTGATGTTGCAGAACTTTCTATCGAAGCGGCATTTGAATTTTTTGGCAATCTTCCGCTCACGGCGAAAGAACGAGAAATCTCGAATGTCGTCGTGAAGGAAATCATGGCACGACTCGACTTCATGCTCAATGTTGGTCTCGACTATCTTGCGCTCAATCGCCGTGCCAACACACTTTCGGGTGGTGAAGCGCAGCGTATTCGTTTGGCGTCGCAGCTCGGCTCACGGCTTGTGGGCGCAATGTATGTGCTCGATGAACCAACTATTGGTCTTCATCAGCGTGACAACGAACGCCTCATCAAAACACTTCGCGATTTGTGCGATATTGGAAACACTATCCTTATCGTTGAACACGACGAAGATACGATCTACGCTTCAGACTATATTGTAGATATCGGTCCGAAAGCGGGTGTGCACGGAGGGGAAGTCGTCGTTTCGGGTTTTCTTAAAGAGCTTCTTGAAGCAAAAAAGAATACATCAGGCTCACGAACTCTTGCGTATCTTCGTGGAGAAACTTCTATCGAACTTCCAGAAAAACGTCGTACGACGGATAAGGGAAGTATTAAAATTACCGGAGGAAAGGCATTCAATATTCAAAATCTCAATCTCGAACTTCCGCTCGGCCGCATGGTGGCTATCACGGGCGTTTCGGGTTCGGGTAAGTCGTCATTCCTTTATGAAATTCTTCACAAGAATCTTCAGGCGCGCTTTGAAAGAAAATATCGATCAGCAAAAACATTCAACGCAGCGTCATTCACTGGTTCTGAGTATCTCGCGCGAACAGTTCTCATCGACCAATCACCGATCGGTCGTACGCCTCGCTCAAACATCGCCACCTACACCGGCGCATTCACGCACATCCGCGATCTCTTTTCTGCAACCGACGAGGCAAAAGTGCGCGGTTGGAAACCCAATCGTTTTTCATTCAACGTGAAAGGTGGACGCTGTGAATCGTGTGAAGGTAACGGAGAAATCGCTGTTGAAATGCACTTCTTGCCAACGGTGTATGTGACCTGTGATGTTTGCCAGGGAAAGCGATTCGACAAAGAAACGCTTCAGGTGAAATTTAAAAAGAAAAATATCTACGACGTGCTCCAGATGACGGTGGAAGAAGCACTCGAATTTTTCGCTGACATTCCTGCGCTCTACGACCGTTTGAAAACGCTCAACGATGTGGGTCTCAATTACGTGAAGCTCGGACAGAATGCAACCTCGCTTTCAGGCGGTGAAGCGCAGCGCGTAAAAATCGCATCAGAACTTTTCCGTCCGTATCTTGAAAAGACGATCTACCTTCTCGACGAACCGACGGTGGGTCTTCACTACGATGATGTTGCAAACCTCATCCAGGTGCTCAATCGTCTTGTGGCGAAAGGGAACACCGTCGTTGTGATCGAACACAACATGGACCTCATTAAATGCGCCGACTACATCCTCGACTTCGGTCCCGAAGGTGGTTCAGGTGGCGGACACCTCGTAGCAAAAGGCACACCAGAAGAAGTGGCGAATAGTGCGAAGAGTCATACGGGAAAGTATTTGAAGAAAGTGCTTAGGAAGAAATAAAAAAGGCACAACCGAGTGGCTGTGCCTTTCATTTCTGTTTCTTATTAAGAGTAGTCTTCTAGTAAGGATGGTCCTTGCTAGTCGAATCATGGCTATCTTTTAATCTTTTCAAAGTACCTTTCGTCCTCTGTTACTTCTTGATTGGCTAACCATTTCTTACAGGTAGTGAGCACCTTACGACCAAACAACTGCTTAGGAATAAACGGCTCGTCTAGTGTTTCAAAGTGCACTTCCCCTTCTTCAAGTAAAAATACCCTCCATTGATTGACAATCAATTCTGTTAGGGGTGCGTCCAGTTTAATTGCTCTCTTTTTGCACTTGAGGATAATTGTATCGCGATCCTCATCCCCGTCTGTTATAAGCGTGACCCCATACTCTTCAGCTACCTCTTTTTTTGTAGAATCCGTGTTGAGATGCGGGAATGTATACTCTACTAAAATCTCGGTGGAATCACCTTGAGAAACAAGGTAGTTTTCTAGCTCACTTTTCAGTGTTTCTATTAGGGATGTTAAGTACTGATAGTACTTCTCTCCTAGATTAAAAGAATAGATTTGTCTTTTTGTTAACCTTTTCATGGTACTTATTTTTTTGTTGGACAATGATTGTTTGGATATGATAATATGATAAAAATATGAAAAGTCAAGACATCCCACAATTCAAACTTCCTGACACACCTGGCGTGTACTTCTTCAAAAAAGGAGGGGATATTTTGTATATCGGAAAAGCAACTTCGCTCCTCAGTCGCGTAAAAAGCTATTTCGCAAAAGATCTCATCCAGACGCGCGGGGTGCATATTTTGGATATGACTTCAAAGGCAGATGCGGTGACATTTCAGCAAACCGACTCTGTGCTCGAAGCACTTATCCTCGAAGCGGCGCTCATCAAGAAGCATCAGCCGTACTACAATTCAAAAGAAAAAGATGATAAGAGTTTCAACTACGTTGTAGTCACACAAGAAGATATTCCGCGCGTTTTCACTGAACGCGGAAAGAATATTGATCTCAAAAAGAAAACAGCGAATGGTTTGAAATTTCGAAATGTGTACGGTCCGTTCCCAAGTGGAAGTGCGCTTCGTGATGCGCTTCGGATCATCCGCAGGATTTTTCCGTTTGTCGACAAAACATCACTCGGAAAGGATAAAGAAGAGTTTTATCGTCAGCTGGCTCTCATGCCTGACACCCGTGATAGCGAACTCAAGAAAGCGTACATGCAAAACATTCGCCATATCGAACTTTTCTTTGCGGGTAAAAAACAGGCAATCGTAAAAGCGCTTATGAAGGAGATGATGGCAGCGGCCAAGCGAAAAGAATTTGAGCGAGCAGGGGAACTCAAACGTCAGCTCTTTGCACTTGAGCATATTCACGACGTGTCGCTTATAAAAAACGATGTGGAAATAGGTGAGCGCGGATTCCGTATCGAAGCGTATGATATTTCACATCAAAGCGGAAAGCAGATGGTGGGTGTGATGACGGTGACACTTTCGGGTGTGACTGCGCCAGGAGAATATCGTAAATTCATCATTCGCGGATTTGATAGTGCGAATGATCCGGGCGCGCTTAAAGAAGTGATAGAGCGACGATTCAACCACCCTGAGTGGCCATTCCCAGACCTGTGTGTTGCTGACGGAAATGCGACGCAAAAAAGAGTGATAGAAGAAGTGCTGAAAGATCGGGGACTTTCGATCCCTGTGGTGGCGGTGGTGAAGAATGAAAAACATAAACCAAAGGCGCTCATCGGAGATGAGCGCCTGATCCAGATGAACAAGAAACCGATCGTGCTTGCCAACCAAGAAGCACATCGTTTTGCTATTTCATTTCATCGCCAGAGTGCGCGGAAAAATCTGACTGGTGTCGTGTTTACGCGGCGTTCCCGCTAATGTCTTGAATAGTACCCACAACGCGGGCTGTTTTTCCATTCTGAGAACCGCGAACAGTACCTGCCATGAGGACTGTTTTAGAAAGTGGATCACCAACGACTTTGAAGTTTATTTTAAATGAATCGAGACCTCGCGCGACAGCTTCGGCGATTACCTTCTTTACTTTTTCGCGATCGGTGCTGTCTATTCGACTAAGTACGAGTTCGTAGTCGGGCTTTGATACTTTTGGAATGCCAAGCACATCAAATGCGGACTCATCGAGGTCCATCATTCCGTTGCTTGTATTAAGAGAGAAGCGTCCGAGTTCAGCGATCGTTTCTGCTTCTTTGAGGTATGAGTAAGAAGCGGACATTTCGTCACTTTCGCGACGTATCGCGCTGATCAGTTCGTGAGATTTTTTGATGTACAAAATGAGATACAAAAGGAAGAGTGCCAAGAAGAGTGTGATACCTCCAACAAGAAGCTTCGCGTTTCGAACACCTGCTTGGAATTCTTGTGCGTCGATATCTATGCCGATAGTGGCGATGGTCGCTCCGGTTGTTTCATCGATTATCGGTGCAGATGCAGAAACCCAGGTACCCCAACTGTCGGTATAGGGTCCTTGAACGCGAGCATTTCCGTTTTTGAAATCTTCTATTTCACCTGGTTCTGGTTCGTTGAAAGGGTCTCCCGGTGCCGAGTAGTCGGCGCTTCCTGGTTCTTCGGAATCAAGAAAGAAGAAGAATTGAGAATCGTCTCGAAGACCCATTAAGTAGAAGAAGCGAGCGTCGCTGTTTGTTTTTTTCAGCTTCGCCATTTTTTCTTTAAGATCGAAGTATACAGGATGTGCAAGATCTGAATCATTTCCAGAGAGCTGTGCGATCTCGCTGCTATTGATCAAGATCGCTGCATTTTTTGCTCGCAGAAGCAATTTTTCTTCTTGGCGTTCTTGTACGGTTGCTCCTACTTTGAACGTCGCATAGATGCCGATCGCAGCAATGGTGATGGTGATAAGAATGACCGCCGCGATGAATCCGCGGTTTGTAGCGGGTGTGTTTCGTGGATACATGCTGGTATTGTAACACGAACTCTATGATACAATTCCAAGCATGATACGAGTTGGAGTTGTGCGTGGTGGTCCATCGAGCGAACATGCTGTTTCTCTCAAGACAGGAGAGAGTGTTCTTCGTCATATGCCAAAAGGGAAGTATCAGGCGTTTGATATCATCATCACAAAAGATGGCACGATGCTTTTTCGTGGACATCCGATGGATCCGCGCGAGCTTTCACAGCATGTGGATGTTGTATGGAACGCCCTTCATGGAGAATTCGGAGAAGACGGGCAATTCCAGCAAGCGCTCGAGATGCTGGGTATTCCGTATACCGGGAGTGAGCCAGTTCCTTCATCTATCGGCATGAACAAAGTGCGCGCAAAAGAATATGCGAAACAGCTCGGCATAAAAACAGCTCCTGATGTGCATATCGAACGCCATGTCGGGAGCGATGAGGAACTTGATGAATATGCGGAAGGCCTGGTGAAGTACATTCATAATCAATTTCCTGGGCCATGGGTGGTGAAGCCTCTTTCGGGTGGAAGTTCGGTGGGGATGGTTATTGCACGCTCACTCTCCGAGCTCATGATCGCACTTCGCGCTCTCATAGGAAGCAGTGATGTGTTGGTAGAGCAGCAGATTTTTGGAAGAGAAGCGACCGTTGGTGTGCTCGAAGGATACAGAAACGAGCCACTCTATTCATTTCTTCCGATCGAGATACAAGTACCTCGCGGACGATTCTTTGATTATGAAATGAAGTACTCTGGTGAAGCGAAA
>CAYMIO010000012.1:18784-23271 GCA_964390875.1 uncultured Candidatus Saccharibacteria bacterium | reverse complement strand
GCTAAGTAATACTATAGTTCAGTTTTTTTGGCAAATTATCTGTTTATTTTTTCTTGAATATAAAAAAGAAAGCACCCGGTTTATTAGTCCGAGTGCCGTGTAAGTTTTCTATAGAGACTGTAGTAAGACTACATCATAAGAAAGAAACTGTTTTCAATTGCGATTTGTCGCACTTTTTGTAGTAGCTCTGTAGTGGGAGCTATAAAAATGATGCGGCCGATTCGTCCAGACAACGCGTGCAGAAGATTTTCTTCTGGGTTGATGATGTCGAGGTGAATCGCACGGGTTGTGTCCTGCATGGCACTGGTAAGCTCTGGGCTTCCTGATGTCGCAAGAATAGTAACCGGTGTGTTGGATCCTCGCAAAGCATGCGCGAGGTTTTCCGTGGTGCAAATTGAAATTTTGATCATGTTGGTACGTTTTTTAATGAATAAAAAGCGCAGAACATTTCAAAGTTGGTTATAAAGAATCTGTTTCAAATATAGTATAGCATTTTTATGCCTTTTGTCAATTTGTTATATTCTTCGCACTTCTCCGATTTCTTCTTTTATAAGACCTTTTATCTCAAGTATTGAAAGTGTAATGCTGATTTCGTGAATTGGCTTACTGAGCGCTCGTGCAATCTCGTCACGTGGCATTGGTTCACGAAGTATTTCGAGGAGTGCGCGTTCATCGGCACTCAAATTCTCAAGCGGTGTGCGATTTTCTGGATTTGTTTCTTTTGTTTGAAATCCGAGCGCTTCGAGGATGTCTTCTGAAGAAAGGACTGGCATTGCGCCCAGGCGAATCAGTGTGTTTGTCCCGAGTGAACAGGTGCTGGTGATAGGTCCGGGCACGACCAGAAGTTCGCGATTGTAATCGAGCGCAAGACGCGCGGTGATGAGCGTTCCGGATTTTTCTTCTGCTTCGATCACAAGCGTTGCTTTTGAAATGCCAGCCATGAGTCGGTTGCGCTGAGGGAAGTTCCAGTTCATCGCTTCCCATTCGGGCGCTTGTTCTGAAATCATTGCACCGCCGGCTGCGAGGATTTTATTTCGAAGTGGCTTGTTTGCGGCAGGGTAGAGTGTTTTTTCTGAAAGTCCGGAACCGGGAAAGGCGATAGTGGGAAGACCACTTTTCAGCGCAGTTTCGTGTGCGATGGTGTCGATGCCGAGTGCGAGTCCTGAAACGATGCAGATCGGATATCCTGTAAGTCCTCGAATGAGCATCTCGGCGACATCCATTCCGTACCGTGTGTGCCTCCGTGAACCGACTACCGTGAGATACATCGTGCCTTCAGGAGGTAGCTCTCCTTGTATATAGAGTACTTTTGGTGGCTGAGGAATTTCCTTTAGTATTTCTGGAATCTCATTTTCTTTCATTGTGCGGATTTCGTATGACATTTCCCATACTATAGAAAAAGAAAAAAGAGGAAGCGAGCGATTTCTTTAGAAAATATTTATCAAGAAATACAGTATGAGCTACGAATTGCCCCGCCCGGAAATGTGCAGGTGAGGCTTTCAAAAGCGCCAGTAGACTTTGGGGTTACTCCGTACTGTACACAGAGCGCAAAATCATTGAAAGCCTCACCTGCACATTTCCGGGCGGGGCGAGCTTACTTTTTTTTGGCAAATCACCATCTTTTTTGTACAATGGCAAAATGCTCGATATTAAATTCATCCGTGAGAATACAGAGGTCGTTAAGAACGCAATCGTGAAGAAGCATGTTTCCTTGGACCTCGACCAACTCCTTGCCCTTGATGATCAG
Organism: uncultured Candidatus Saccharibacteria bacterium; assembly: GCA_964390875.1. Lineage (GTDB taxonomy): Bacteria > Patescibacteriota > Minisyncoccia > Phycocordibacterales > UBA9973 > CAYMIO01. Next base: position 21,524 of record CAYMIO010000012.1, on the reverse strand, counting down.
CGCGTTCAGCTCCTTCAGTCTATCGAAGGCATGCGCGCCGAACAGAATAAAGTCAGCGTTGATCTCGGTGGAAAGATAGAACCAGAACGTCGCTCACAGCTCATCGAAGAAATGCGTCTTGTAAAAGACGATATGCGCGTCAAAGAAGAAGAATACGAAACTGTCATGAAAGAATGGCGTGAGCTTATGCTGCGTGTGCCAAACGTTCCCGATATCTCAGTACCAGATGGTGACGACGATGCCGACAATCTTGAAATAAAAGTATGGGGTGAAAAACCCAATTTCCCATTTGAACCAAAAGATCACGTTGAAATCATGAAAGCGCTCAAGATGGCAGATTTCGAACGCGGTGCAAAAGTACATGGATTCCGCGGCTATTTCCTCACCGGTGATGGCGCGCGTTTGTGTTTTGCTATCTGGCAGTATGCTATTGAATTTTTCGGAAGTAGAAATTTCACTCCCGTCATTCCTCCAGTAATCGTTCGCAAATCAAATCTCTACGGTACAGGTCATCTTCCTGGTGACGTCGATGATTTTTATGAAACACAAGACGGCGATGTTCTTGCAGGTACCGCAGAAGTGCCACTCATGGGAATGTATGGAGACGAAGTGCTTGATGAGAAAACGCTTCCAATCCGCTATCTTGGTTTTTCTCCGTGTTTTCGTCGCGAAGCGGGAAGTCATTCAAAAGATGTGAAAGGTCTTATCCGCGTGCATGAATTTTACAAATTCGAACAGCTCATTCTCTGCGAGGCCAACCACGAAACATCAGTGCAACTTCACGAAGAGCTCAATCGTAATACTGAAGAATTTATCGAATCGCTCGGCATTCCGTATCACACGGTGCTCAACTGTGGCGGCGATCTTGGTGTAGGGCAGGTGAAAAAATACGACGTTGAACTCTGGGTTCCCAAAGAAGGGAAGTATCGCGAGATTTCTTCAGCATCGTACTTCCATGACTTCCAGACTCGCCGTTTGAACATTCGCTATCGCGATGAAGCAGGAACACTCCGCTATGCTCACTCACTCAACTCAACTGCAATCCCAACTCCCCGCATTCTTGTTTCGCTCATTGAAAATTTCCAACAAGAGGATGGGTCGGTCGCCATCCCTGCACCGTTGGTGAAATACATGGGTACTGATGTCATCCGAGCGGACTAAAAAAATAATCAGTGATGCTGCGCGGCAGGTAGAACCTTCAAAGAGCCGCGTTGAAGCTATCAGGCAGCGCAATCGAAAACGAAAAAAAATTCGAAGGATTATTTTTCTTATCCTTTTCCTTGGGCTCGTCACTGGCGCGGTATTCTTTTTTCGTAGTCCACGATTTTTGATAAAAGATGTTGTTGTCGAAGGTGCGCATGTGCTCGACGAAAACGAACTTCGTGCCGTGGCAGAACGCGAACTCAAAGGCTACTATCTGTGGGTGATTCCAAAACGAAGCATGTTCTTTTTCCCAAAACACGATATTGAAAAAGCGCTTCGTACTGAATTCAAACGTATCGAAACACTTTCTCTTTTTGAAAATGGAAGACTGCTCCGCATGGCGCTCACAGAACGAGAAAGTGTGTACCTGTGGTGCGGAGAAGAAGCGCGCCGCAATCCTGAACCGTGTTATTTTATCGATGAAACCGGCTACGTGTTTTCAAAAGCGCCATTCTTTTCTGGTTCGATCTACTTCAAGTTTTTTGGTCCACTCGAAAGTGAAGGTACCGATGGACCGCTCGGTGGTCGCGTCCTTCCTGAAGCAGTGATGTCTGGAATTATTGTCCTCAAGGAGAATATGGAAAATACCGCACTTGTTCCGTATGCGTTTATGCGTGGCAGTGATGGAGAAGCAGCGTTTTTGCTTTCTGAATCGTACGAAAGTGAGCGACAGACAGTTCGCTTTATTCTCAAAGACGACACACAGATCATTTTCCGCAATTTGAAGGCTGCTATAAGCGCAGCTCCGCTTAAGGATGACATTAATAAAAAGTTTGATACACTGCTCTATCTCGATCTTCGATATCCGGAAAAGGTGTATTACAAATTCGAGGAGAGCGGGGAATAGCATGAACACACAAACACACGAAGAATCTTTTTGGAATAGGCTGCCAAAGCCTTTTTTTGCGATGGCTCCGATGGCCGATGTGACTGACTGCGTGTTTCGCGAACTCATTTCAAAATATTCGCGGCATGGAGAAGAGGGTGGAGGACCGGATGTGTTTTGGACGGAGTTTGTTTCGACGGATGGGCTTATGCTTGGAGGGCGCGAGGCACTGCTCGTGGATTTGAAATTCAATCCAGACATCGAGCGCCCGATTGTGGCACAGCTGTTTGGTTCAAATGTGGAGACAATGGAAAAGGCGGCAGCGCTCTGTCAGGAACTCGGCTTTGACGGTATTGATATCAACATGGGTTGCCCTGACAAATCTATCGAGAAGCAAGGAGCCGGAGCTGCGATGATCAAGAATCCTGCGCAGGCTCGGGCTATCATTCAAGCAGCAAAGCGAGGCGCCCCGAACCTTCCTATTTCAGTGAAGACTCGCGTCGGCTACAACAAAGTAGAGATCGAAACCTGGATTCCAGAAATTCTCGATGAAGGCGTGGCAGCGCTCACGGTGCATGCTCGCACACGAAAAGAAATGTCGCTTGTGCCGGCGCGCTGGGAGCATGTGGCGCGGGCTGTCGAGATACGCGATTCGCTCAAATCCGATGCGCTCATAGTGGGTAATGGCGACGCGCAGGACCTGCGCGATGC
>CAYMIO010000012.1:0-18774 GCA_964390875.1 uncultured Candidatus Saccharibacteria bacterium | reverse complement strand
CCTGCTCGCTGGGAACACGTTGCTGAGGTCGTGCGTATGCGCGATGCAAAAGGTCTTTCTACAAAAATCATCGGAAACGGCGATGTGAAAAATGTTGCCGACGGAAAGCGCTTGGCAGAAGAAACAGGTTGTGATGGCATTATGATCGGTCGCGGTATTTTTGGCACGCCATGGCTTTTTGATTCGATGCGAAAAGAACCCACGATTCGCGAGCGATTTGAAATCATGATCGAACATACAAAAAGGTACGAAGAAGTACTCGGTGGGCACAAAAACTTCGCCATCATGAAGAAGCACTACAAAGCGTATGTAAACAATTTCGATGGTGCCAAAGAACTCCGTGTAGAACTCATGGAAGCGCCTGATGCGGCCACCATCGAAGCAGCCGTTCGCCGGTTCTTGAAAGAGCATCCAGAAGTGCTATAATAGGACTTTGAATACCTCTAAAACTACATAATATGGATCCACTAGACACTTTGAACGATGACCTTCATCGTTTCAAAACCAAACCAATGCTGCGGGATGAGATTATTGCAATCTGCAAAGCACGGCCGGCGTATGCGTTTGAATTTATCCGAAATCCGCATGTCGCTCTTCCTTTAAAGAAAAAGCTTGTGGACATGTTTAAATCAAACTATCCTTCTGTTATTCACCTTACGTTTTTGGTGCGGTACATCCGTGAGTATACCGATAAGAAATTGCTCACCCTTATTCTTCAGGATGATTCATATCCCACAGATCCAACATTCCAAAACCTTCTTGCTTTGGATTATGTTGCATCGTAAACAAAACAGGGCTGTCCACACAGCCCTTTCCTTTTTCTGATGCTATACTTTTGGCATGTCTTCTCACTACGCAGACAAACGAAAAACAAAAGCCATTCTCATTACCTCGCTTGGTGCTATTGTTCTTATCCTTCTTTTTGTCGGATACATGCGAAGCCAGAAAGCAGAAGTGATCCCTGAAGTTGTCACCATAGAAAAGCCCGGCCGCAAGCTTTCAAATGCGCCAAGCCAGTTCTCAGTAGACCCCAGCCTTCCCAACACCACTATCTATACTTCCTACCGTCTTGGCGTTCGTTTCAGCTATCCTTCTCTCTACGAAGAAACCTACAACCAGAGCAGCTGTCCTGGTGGCGTTGCCAATTGCCCCAAGATCACGAGCACGAGCGTGACAGAGCCACCGGTAGAAAAAGACAATAGTATTACGTTTAGAAAGTATCGTCTTGAAGTATTCGACAAGCGCTCAAACGAAACCATCGAAGAAGCCATCGCGCGCAATATTTTCCCAGCAGATGATCTCACTGTCTGTCCAGTGAAGGTGACTGTCAGCAACGCGGACAAAGTAGTGAAAGCTGTCATTACCGGCGCGCCTGACTCAGAGAAATGCCCTGAGCGCTATCGTGGCTATACCAACGGCCGGCATTTCTTCACCTATCCCACCTATCCGAATGTGCTTCTCTTTGCCGAAGGTCCCGCAGGATCGCAAGCACTCTTTTCTCACAAAAATACGTGGATCGGGACTATCAAGATTTCGCAATAAAAAAGAGCCTCGGGTTCCGGGGCTTTTTTTGTGGCTGTTTTTCGCGTATACTTTCGGCTATGGAACACACCGCTCTCTATCGCAAATACCGCCCGTCAGGCTTTTCGGACATTATCGGGCAAGACCACATTGTGGAAGTATTGAAGGCTGCGATCAAAAGTGAGAACATCGCACACGCGTATCTTTTCGCAGGAAGTCGCGGTACAGGAAAAACATCCATCGCGCGTATTCTTGCACGCGAGCTTGGAACGACTGACAATGACATGTACGAAATCGATGCCGCGTCCAACAACGGTGTCGATGACATCCGCGAACTCCGTGAAAACGTTCGCTCTCTTCCATTTGATTCGAAATACAAAGTCTACATTCTCGACGAAGTGCACATGCTTTCGAAAGCTGCTTTCAATGCGCTCCTCAAAACACTCGAAGAACCACCATCGCATGTGATCTTCATTCTTGCCACAACCGAACTCGATAAAGTACCCGAAACGATTCTTTCGCGTTGCCAGACATTTGCGTTCAAGAAGCCTAATCAAGAGACGCTCGCTGCGCTCGCGTCCACCGTCGCCAAAAAAGAAGGCTTCACGCTCGAAGAAGGCGCCGCCGGCCTCATCGCTATCCTCGGCGATGGCTCTTTTCGCGACACACAAGGAATCCTTCAGAAAGTACTCACGTATTCAAAAGACAAAAAAATCTCACTTGAAGAAGTGGCAAGGGTCACTGGCGCTCCCGCACAAACGCTCGTGCAGGACTACGTGCGCGCTATCGCTGAAAAAAATATCGCACACGGTTTGGCTGCTACAGCGCAGGCTGCATCGCAAAACATCGACTCGCGTGTGTTCCTCAAACTCATTCTCCATCTTTTCCGTCTCGCGCTTCTCGTGCGCGTCGCTCCGGATGTGCGAAAGAGCATGAAAGGGGAGTATGCTGAAAGCGACCTTGTCTTTGTGGACGAAATCCTTGCCACAAAACCTGCCACCATCACGTCTGCGTCGCTGGCAATCCTCCTTGAATCGTACAGTCAGACTCGTCAAACTCCCATCGCCGGCTTGCCACTTGAAGTGGCACTTTTGAGGGTGATAGGGGAAGAAATAGTGTAGATTTCACCCACCTCTTGACTTTTATTTTTCTAGTGCTATAATTCTATCGAAGCTTCTTTTTGGTAAGGATCGGGCATGTTCCAGTTGGTGGGACATGTGATCAAACATACGAACAGGAGAAGTGGAAAACCCGGGTTGCATATGCTCCCGGGTTTATTTTTTTATAACACCTCCTATTCTTCAGGTGTCGCTTCGAAATCTGTATGGAACTTTTCCATCCATGCAACCATCATTGGGTCGGTCGCTGGCATGGCTCGTACACTAGCTGCCATTTCAGGGTGAGATTCCTCGAGATGTTTCATTCCATTTGAAAGCATCTCTTCTTCCGTACCTGCTGTTATTACCATATCGCACATTCCCCCCATTTGAGCGCATGACATTTTTTTCATAAGATTTGAAAATTATATTGATAACTTGAGTAAGTATAGCAAGGGGTCACGATTTTGTTGGAATCTTAATATGCTTCATTCGAGATGGGTGCTCTGGTTTCTGTTTGACAATACCTTTTTAAAGTTGTAGTGTGAATAATAATATTCATCTTTAAAAATAAATACAAATGATACAGTTTGCAATAGGCGGGTCGTCTCCTTACACAGAAGAAGGACGTTCATGGTATGACACCAAAAAAGGTGTAGCAGAATCAATAAAAACCTTATCTGGTCTCTTACACCTCCTGCACGAGCGCTGGCGTGCTGGCTATGTTCGAGAGGAATCCTTAAATGAGTTCCATATACTTGGTCTCTATTATCTTGATTCATGTGGAAACTGTGGGGTTTCCATTCCTCTCAAAAAGAAATACAAAGAAATGCCTGATGTTTTGACTCAGGTAGAGTTTGATGAGTTTTTAACGAAACACTCAATAAAACCTGTTTCTTTTTTGTATGAACAAACTATTCCGTCAGAGCACGTTCGTTGTCCAGTATGTAACGAATGCTGGACACTGGCCACCATCGATGATGTTGTGCAATATCATAAATATGATGATTTTTCGATTACTGAATTTGCCGGGCAAACTCTTCGTGAGGTGTGTGACTTTTACGGCATGAAAGAAGATAAGATGTACTCTATCGGTACGGAACCATTTTTGCAGAATGAAATGGGTTGGGTTGGAAAAAAAGAGGGCATTACCGATGAGTACGTTGTCGGAAAAGGTGATATTCTCACTCTTTCTGTAAAGACGTTTTTTCATTTTGAATGTAATCGTAAGAATCTTGAAACACAATATTCGTCAGCTTTTGAAGAACTCTTTAAAAATGCCGGGTTCTCAACTATAGGGTTGCAGAGTATTGCTAATCAGTATTCGAATCACTACATGTATGGTCCGTGGTTTAAAGTAACCACTGAAATAGGAATCTTCACTATTGGTTGGAGGAAACGTGTGATCAACATCAATTGGTCGGAATTGAATGAAAAAGTAGATTCGATAAAAGCTCTATTCGTTAACGAAGATGTTACGAAAGACGACTTTTATATTCACGCATGGGACTATGAAAAAGCAGCTGAGTATCTCTCAGCAATACGAACACATTTGTCTTAAAACCAAATCTTAAAAAGTCTCAGAAATGGGACTTTTTTAATGCCGGGGTTCTGTTAGCTAGAACGGTTCTTGCTAACTTCTTTTTATCTCACCCCAATACTTTCTCGCAGTTCTTCTACTGTATCCACGATTCCAACTAGTGTGGCGTGGTGTTCGCGCGTAAAATAACTTCTGTCATGTGCGCCCCACGTGACGGCAATGGTAGGTATCTGCGCTTCGGATGCTTCTCGAATATCTCCCAGCGTGTCTGTGATAAATAGCATCTCGTCTTTTGAAACACCGTATTCTTTTTCCATAGTGACAAACTTCTCAACCTTGCTTTTTGAAACTTCAGCTGTTCCTAAAAAGTCGAAGAGTTCTTTTATCCCAGCTTTTTCGAGGAGTGGTATGCAATTTCTCTCGTATGCTGAAGTATTGAGTATAATGATGTATTTCTTTTCATGAAGTTCAGCAAGTAATTCTTTCATCCCTTCGAACATCGGCGCTTCAGCTTTGTCTTTGGCGTATTGTATTTTTTGCTCTTCTTTCTCTTCCTCCGTGCGCTCCACTCTCTCCAAAGTGAGTTTCGCGAGTTCTTCATGAAAATTACCCACAAGCAGCTCTCTTCCTATTTCAGGTGTAAATCCGTGGAAACTCCGCATCAATGACTTTTCCGCGATGGGTGTGGTGTCGAAGAGTACACCGTCGAGATCAAAGATTATGACTTTTTTGTTCATATGTGTGTTTTTCGAGCAAGAGCTGTTACTGTCTCATTTTTAATCTTTTTAACTTTCTGCTTGATTTATTTTAACATAATTACCGCTGCGCATGTTTCAGTATCCACTTTGTATGCTCATTCTTCGATCGTGACCACGCGCTGATTACTTTCTGTGCTTCCTTTGGGTTTACCTTTACCCAGTCACGCAAGTGATTAGCAACCGACTTTTTTACAAACCGCACCTTGTCTTCTTTGAGTAGTTCAAGGATTTCAAAAACTGGTTTTGGATTATCTTTCCATACATCAAGCTTGGGAGCCCACGGTAGCTTTGGTCGCAAGCCTTCTGAGGCGAGGCGACGCAGGTGGAAATTCTTTGACTTTGCCCATTTCTTGCACACAGAAAGCGTTTTGGCTGGATACGTACGAGCGAAAGGGCGGATCGCATATTCGCCAGTGTTTCTCTTGGTTAACTCCTCGATAGCGTGTATAGATTCAGTAAAAGCATCTAGGCCGTACATTTCGATAAACTTTCCTACAGGCATCAGCCAGTAGAAATTGGTAAACATACCAGTTTCTTCCTCGTTTTCTGGTCCGAGTATCTGCATGAGGATAGCAAGTGCTTCAGTGTATTTCAGAGGGAGGTTGTGTTTGAGATGGCTGGCAATTATCCCAACACGCTCGGTATAGCTTTTGCCCACAACATCTTTTTTTACATCACGAACAAATCTCTTGGCATCAAATATGGGGTATGCGAGGGTTATCTTTTTTGCAAGTAGCATTGCCAGATTCTCACCAAACGCGTCGGTGATTGAGATTTTTCCCGTCGCCGGGTTTATGAAAGTGTTTTTTGTGGTGGGTTTTTTAAGCATGTATACGAGTGCTGGTTATCGCGGTTCTAGCTAATTATTACTTTTTTATTCCTACTGGCTGTTTGGGTAGATATTAGAATTTGTCTAAAGTTCATTTAAATCATGACGAATTACCCCAGAGGAAGTCATTATACCAACTGCATTAGATAATTTTTTGCGCCGTAAGTTAAGTTCATTAAATTGCGTTTTTGTTAAGTAGCCGTTACTGTTCCACTCTGCAAGTGGGTTAATTTCTGTCACTGAGTCGTTTAGTTCTCCTAATTCTTTATAAATTTCATTCAGAAACGGTTTTGTACTTTCCCTGCCTTCAGCCTCAAACACCGCTTCAGCCTCATCGAGTGTGTTGTATATTTTTTCAATTTTTTCTGCTGCGTCCTCGAGCGTCAGGATATAGCACATTTCTTTGTACTTTTCATTTTTATCCTCTGCTTGTTTAGTCAGAGCCTGGAGTTCTTCTTGTGAGTATGAAGAGTTTTCAGAACCCTTGTTGTCTATTGGTGGTAATTCTAACACAAGACAACAGTATCATATATCTATTATTAAATACTAGCTGAGATACTCGTGCTTGAACCAAGGGGTTCATTACCCCGCAAAGACCGTTTAGGTATTTCCTATTGTATCGCAACAACGAGACTTGTGCGCCTTAAAAAGTGACAGTCCTTAAGAAAAAAATAAGATCACCCACTTTTGCGAAATAACTTCTTGTGTATAATATATATGAGCTATCATAAAAACATTTAATTTTTTCTAGAAATCTTGGCCGGGTCGAACTTTTCGACAATCTAGGCGTTGTGTATTACCTTAAACAAGCGCAACCAAATTATCAACTAATATTTTAAAAAAATGACAGAATACACATTACCCCACTTCGGAAAATTACAAAATGAAAATCTAGAGGAATATTATCGCGTTGGTATTGAGCTTAATGGAAAAAACATTCAAATTGACTTAAATTTTAAAAATAAATCAATTGAAACAATAACATTTGATAAAATAAAAAAATTCATTGAAAATATAGAGGATTTTGACAAACAAAATCAAGACTATATTAAAAGTGATTTTAACGATGAAAATGGAGATACTGTAAAAGAGTATGTAAAATTTCATATTGAAGAAGGGGCCGAATTTTTGGAACAAATTGGTATTTCAACCGACAATACTGAAAAAGAACATACTTTTTTAACAAAACTACACTTAACAAGAGTTGGGCTTTATCCAGACGGAAAATATAACACTTCTTGTTTTGCAGTTTTTGATTATTCGGTTAACAAAGATTTGACTGATCAACTAATAGTAGTAAAGACGGACGAGAACGGAAATTTAATCAACTTAAGTTGGGAAAGTTAAAAATGAAAAAATATCGTCATAGGCCTATGGGCAAACATTCTCAAATTAATAGGGTTTTGCCGCGCAAAAAATAAGAGTTTTGGTGCGCCTATCTAACATTTTTTTGTAATTTTTGATTTACATAAAGATTTTTTCAAAAAACTCAAGAGTACCAATCGTGTTCGTGACAAGGTCTGTGGTTGTTTGAAGTTCTTGTTCCATTGTAATATTTTTACATTTGACTCCTGTCCGACAAAAATGAAGAGCGAACCGCTTTGTATTTATTGTCGATTATGACAGTTGGAGTTTTTATAAAAAAAGTATATCTTTTTTATCCACATATTCAAACATACCCCAGAATTATCTTCTGATCCCAAATCCACTTTATTCTATGTGACTCGAGCGCACGAACTACGCTCTTGTTGGCTGGGGAACAGGGATTCGAACCCCAATTAAAGGCTTCAAAGGCCTCTGTCCTACCATTAGACGATTCCCCAATAACAGCATCACTTTAGCATAGTGGGAAGGGGATTCGCAATAAAGATACAAAAAGGCCCATCGTATTGCGACGATAGGCCTGTGTTTTTTAGTTTACTTCTTCAACTATGATGTTCTCACCGGTATCGGTTTGTGCACGGTATCGCGAGTGCTTTCTTTCCACTCGGATATTTTCTATTTGGAATGCTATTCCGAATAGAATGCATAGGAAGCTTCCGCTGTAGCCGATCCATGAGTGTACACCAAAGGTGTTAAACGCTTTGAGTGCGGCCATCACTATGATGCCGACGATGATCATACCAATAGCAATAAAGGTATGAGAAACAAAAGAACGTGTTTTCATTGGATACGTATTTAATGGTATTTTAACACATAAGTAGAGTAAAGTCAAATACCTTGACTTACAGCTCCTTCGGGTGTTGAATGACGTTACATGACCAAGAAAACAACATTTTCATATATCGTAGCTATTTTTGTCCTTGCTTTTGGGGTATTTGGCATGGCGGCTTCGGTCGGCGCTCAGTATTTTGATGTAAATGTAGGTTACAACTCTGGCTATATGTATCCGTATGGGTATAACAACTATACATATGGTTACAACAACGGCTACTACGGCAACACCTATTACGACTACAACAACAGTTACTATGGCTCGTACAACTCGTATGCCTACAACGGACCAATGATCGCGGCTCCAGCGTACGGCAGCTATTCTGTCTATGGACAGCCAGTACAGAATTACTACTACCAGTATCCCTACTACTATTACGGAAGCAACAACTACACCTATCCTACCTACGGATCATATCCAACCTGCACATACTGCGTTTCGTACTCATACGGATGTGGATGCTAAATGGTGAATAAAGGAAAACGGCTTCGGCCGTTTTTTTTTGTACCCCAAAAGCGGTAGAAAAGGGGATACTTGACCGATAGACCTTTGCGTTTTATAGTTTTATATAGTATGATGCATCCTATGAGAAAAACGGTGACCAAATACCTCATACCGCACGAAGACAACAACTTCGAACCACATCTTTTTCGTGATGGAACCATTGCCGCTCTTTTGATCGTGGTGGTGGGTGTGTTTGCCGCTTCGGTATTCGGACGCCTCTATGTGGATGAATCTGGCATGCGCGCTGCTGTTATTTCTTCTGTCGTTGCCGATCTTGCCAACTCTGAACGCGCAAAAGAAAATCTTCCCGTACTCGCGTACAACACCACTCTTGAAGCTGCGGCAAAAATGAAAGCCGATGATATGGCTGCAAAAACATATTTTGCACACACGAGCCCAGAAGGTATCACACCATGGTTTTGGTTTCAGAAAGCTGGGTATTCATTTTTTTACGCCGGAGAAAATCTTGCTGTTGATTTTGATGAATCTGACGAAGTGACTCGCGCATGGATGCAAAGTCCTACACACCGCGCCAATATCATGAATGGACGCTTCAGTGAGATCGGTGTTGCAACAGCTGAAGGTACACACAAAGGACACAAGACAACCTACGTGGTGCAAATGTTCGGCACGCCAGCAATCGCCGCGGCAGTCGCTAAAGCTCCTGCCGCTCCGCCCGTGGTACCTCCAACCGCTCCCACAAAAACTCCTCCTCAAATAGCTAAAGCTCCCGCAGACCCTATTGTCCGCGGCGTGGAAACTGAAATGCTTGTGAAGCCTATCGCAGAATCAACTGAAACTCCGAATCAAGATTTCATAGCCGTAGAAACAACTGATACGAATCTTGAGCCGGCTGCTGTTACTCCTTCTGAAACTGTAACCGTGCGTTCAAATCCAAGTATTGTTGAGCGTTTCATTATTGATCCGTCTCATCTTATGCAGGTCGTATACATCGTCCTCGGCTTGATTGTTCTTATTGGAATTATTCTTCGCATGGTTATTGAATTTCGCCGTCATCACACACGTCACGTGCTTGTTGGTGCCTTCGCTATTGTTTTCATGTTCGGACTCTACGCTGCGTATCACGTGTTCTTCCCAGCACTCAGTGTTGTGATACAATAAGCTTCATGAAGCAATCGCGCCTTGATGCTCTCGCGGATGGAATCTTTGCAATCGTTATGACGATTCTTGTTTTCGAGATCCGTGTACCAGAACTCCACGCTGGTGCAACCAATCTCGATATCCTTCTTGCTATCAAAGGCGCAACGCCGCTCTTTCTCAGCTATCTCCTTTCGTTCGCTGTGCTTTTCACGTACTGGCGCGCGCATCACTTTATCACCTCTGTGTATGCAAAGAATATCGACATCCGTCTCACCAATGTGAACGCCGTCTTTTTCTTTTTTGTCGCGCTCATTCCGTTTTCATCGCATCTTTTGGGCCTGTATTCATCAACACAAGCCGCTATTATTTTCTTTGCGGTCAACATCATCGCCATTGGTCTTTCTCTCTACTTCATGCGCCGATATATCAAGTATTCCAAGACGATTGAAAGCGAAGAAACAACACCCATCATTGACCTTCATGGATACACGCGCATTCTCTTTCCTGTTGTTGCGGCACTTCTCGCATCGGTTATTTCTTTCTGGAGCACCAATCTCGCGCTTACGTTCCTCACACTCGGAGTGCTTTTCAATTTGCTTCCTCACTCGACGAGTTATTTCTATCGCGCGCTGAATGTAGAAAAATAACGTATGAAGAACGTAGCGCACGTCGACAAGAACCTCCGCCTTCTACAAGTCTTTTTTATTTTTGTTCTTCCCGTCCTTCTCCTCTATTTCAATATTCTTCCCGCGAGCACGCGCATGTTCGCACTTCTTTTTTCGGCTATCTTGATCCTTGGTATTGTGCGAAAAGAAAAATGGGAAGCGAAAGATTTTGGATTCCGTGTCGACAACTTCCGTGATGCGCTCCTTCCGTATATTCTTTTCACCTCAGTTGGAGTCTTTGCTATTATGCTTTTTTCAAAAAAGATCGGTCTTGAGCCGATACAGGATTGGTTTTTCCACCCACATTTTCTCTACCTCTTTCTTATCGTTTCAGCTCTCCAAGAATTGGCGTTTCGCAGTTTTCTCATACCTATCCTTCGCAACATCTTTCCCGATAGAGTAGGGGTTATCCTCATCAACGCGCTGCTGTTTGCTCTCATCCATATCATCTATCCGATCCCTGAGTACAGCCTTCCACTCGCGCTCATCGGCGGTATCGGCTTTGCGGTGATGTACATGAAATATCCCAATTTCTACCTCGTGGCGCTCTCGCATTCTACCCTCAATTTCTTTGCGGTGCTGTATGGATTTTTTGTTATACTGGCAGCATGAGTACACATATAAGCCGAGCGAGAGAAAAAGGAATCCTTTTCGAATACGCAGCGCCGGAAAAAAAGTCTAGTAAAGCGATTATTCTTCTTGCGGGTATGCCTGGAGTTCCCAGTAAAAAAGATTGCATCCTTTTCTTTGCGAAGAAAGGGTTTTGGGTATTTTTTCCACGGTATCGTGGTACCTGGGAAAGCGATGGAGAATTTCTCGCACAACCACTTGAACATGATGTCTTCGATATGATGACGATTGCACAAACAGGTTTTTTTGATGCATGGAGCGGAGAAAAAGTTGAGCCCGGGGTAAAAAGTTTTTACTTATTCGGAAACTCAACCGGCGGAGCGGCCGCACTATGCGCAGCGCATGATGTACGGGTTAAAAAAGCAGTTGTCTTTGCTCCGGTCATAGACTGGAGAATTGATTCTGAATCGGAACCTATCGAACAAGTGTATGCGTTCACACGCGTAGGTTTCGGAGAAGGATATCGTTTCAGTGATAAAAATTGGAAAAAACTTATAGATGGGAAAATCACGAACCCTAACACCACTGCGTATGCAATTCCAAAAGAAAAAATACTGATTGTTGCTCCGCTGGATGATGAAGTTGTTCCTGCGCTTATAACTAAGGCGTTTGCGAAAGAGCTCGGTATCCAAGCATTCTTTCCGAAAACCGGTGGGCATATGGGGACCTCAGACGCCATCCTCCCAAAGACTTTCAAGCTTTACAAAAAACACCTCGGCCTATGATTGAAGACACATCCTATGGAATTATTCTGAAATTGAAGGGAAGCGATCCGGCGCGGTTTTTGGTGGTGCATCAGGAAGACCACTGGAGTTTTCCAAAAGGGCATAGAGAAGGAGAAGAAACAATAGAAGAAACGGTTCGCCGTGAGCTTTTAGAAGAAACAGGAATTACCGATGTAACTATTCTTTCACACAAGCCTGTTTCTGAACCTTCATATCATTTTGAACGCAGCGGCCAGAGCTATCATAAAACAAACCACTATCTTTTCGGAGAAACGTCACAGGAACATCTTAAGATTCAAGACGAAGAAACGTCCGAAGCAAAGTTCGCTACTCGCGATGAACTGAAAGAACTCATGACGCTTCCCGGGCAGGCCGAGTTTTTGGAGACTGTAGCCACTACCTGCAATGAAAACGAAAACGAGTAAAAAAGAAAAGAGCTTCACGGAGCGCGTGCGTGATGTTGTGCGGAACATCCCAAAAGGGAAGGTGATGACATACAAAGAAGTGGCTGAAAAAGCCGGCTCACCCAATGCATCTCGCGCTGTGGGTATGATTATGTCGAAAAATTTCGATCCGGCTATCCCATGCCATCGCGTGATCCGTTCGGACGGAAAGATGGGTGGCTACAACAGGGGCGGCGTCTCCAAAAAACTGAAGATACTCACAGTTGAAGGCGCGCTCTAGCGCTTTTTCAGTGTATACTAAGCGCATGTATTGGTTTTCTCTTTCTCGTGTCAGTTCAATAGCTCTTCTCGCATTCGTGTTCTTTCTTGTTCCCGCGCTTGGTTTTGCCGCTCCAGAAAAAATGGATGTCGGTTTTATGCCGGGTACGGTCTGGCTTTCAGATGACAACCCTGTGCCAGGAGCAACGGTGTCTCTCTATACCGTGCTTTACAACGGTTCCGACGGCACACTTGTCGGTACGGTGCAATTTTTTGATAAGACGATGCTTCTTGGAAAACGGGAAGTTTCTCTTGCGTCCGGCGAAGTGAAAGATGTTTCGATCAATTGGGAAGCCACATCAGGATCGCATGCGTTCACGGTGTCTTTCACTGATGCAAAAGTTTCAAGTCCAGGAAAAGAACCCGAAGCGGTGACACCGAATTATCCAACATCAAAAACACCGCTTCAGGTGACGGTGCTTGGAAAGAACGCGAGTCTTGCAGCGCAGGCGCTCGGCGCACAGGAAAGTTCACAGCTCGACACTATCGACAATCTTCAGAAAAAAGTGACCGATTCGATCCCGCCTGATTTCAAACAAAAAATGGTGAATCTTTTTCGGAAAGCCGAGGTTTTCCGCATGACGATGTTTTTCGTTTTCGAAGAACGTCACGCTCTCGCTGAAGGTGCGCTCAATAAAGACGCGCTCAAGGATTCTGAATTCGCACCACTCTTTGAAGAAGGTGACGCAAAAGTTGAAAAGAAAGAAACTCCTCCCGAGCAAGCGGAGAGTGGCGCAAAGACAGCGATGCTTTACGCAAAGCTTGGCTTCACCGGCCTCATGAAATTCCTCTTCCAAACCCAAGCCGCCTTCTACGCTATTGGATTTGCAATGCTGTGCTATCTCCTCAGATTCATCTGGCGTCTCGTTCATCCTGCATAGGCGGAATCTCTGGACATGTGCTGCCCAGCGATTCCGCCCGCATTCCTTTATTTCAAAATACCGCTATAATGCCTCCTATGTGGAAGCGAACCGTTTCAGTCATCATCATATGCGCGAGCGCGCTCTTTCTTCCGTTCCCCGTCACAGCCGCCTGTATTCTTGTAGCATTTTTCCTTTTCCCTTGGTTCTTTGAAGGACTCGCTATTCTTTTTTTCATTGACATGATTTTCGGTGCACCCATTGGCCGATTCTTTTATTTTCCTGCAGCGCTCTCGCTTCTCGGACTTATCGCTTTACTCATAGTCGAATTCATGAAGACGCGTTTGAGTTTCTATCATGCGTAACCTTTTCAAGAAAAAACGTCGTATCGGATTCGTGGAGCCAGACGAAATTTTTCTCGATTCAAAAAATCTTCCTGAGTTTGATACACAGCAATTCGAGGGCCGTATCGAAACACCGATCAAAAAAACAAACGCATTTATCATCGGGGGAATGTTTGGAGTTTTTATCCTCATTGCTTTTTTAAAGCTTGGGAGTCTTCAGCTTAAAAACGGCAAAGAATTCGCAGAAGCTGCGTCGAACAATAGTCTGGCAGAGTATCCTATCTTCGCAGAACGCGGTGTCATCTACGACCGTCTTGGCACATTTCTTGCGTGGAATGAATCAAACCCAGAAAACACTGATCCATTTCCTAAACGTCGCTACATCAAAACACCTGGGTTCTCACACCTTCTTGGCTATGTGAATTATCCTGCAAGAGACTCCAAAGGACATTTTTGGCGTGCAGAATATGTCGGAAAAGACGGCATTGAACGTATTTACGATGAAGCGCTCAAAGGCGAGAATGGCCGTGTTATTACAGAAACAGATGCTCTCGGGAATGAGCTTTCAACCAATATGGTCAACCGCGCAGTTCCCGGAGAAAATATCACACTCACAATCGATGCGCGTGTACAGGAAGTGCTTCATAGAGAAATAGTCTCTCTTGCCGCCACTGCAGGCTATGTGGGTGGTGCTGGCGTTGTCATGGATGTAAAGACAGGTGACATTCTCGCGCTCACGAGTTTTCCTGAATACGGAAGCAACGAAATGTCCGATGGCGACAGTGAAGCACTTCAGAAATACAACACCGATCCTCATAAGCCATTTCTCAATCGTGTTGTTGGTGGCCTCTATACACCTGGTTCTATCGTAAAGCCATATGTGGGTGTGGCAGCGCTTACCGAAGGTGTGATCACCCCCGAGAAACAACTTCTCTCGCGTGGGAAAATTACCATTCCGAATCCATACTCACCAGACAAGCCGAGTGTATTCGTCGACTATCGTCCCGACAACGGTTGGGTGGATATCCGAAAAGCTCTTGCTGTTTCTTCCAATATTTATTTTTATCAAGTTGCCGGTGGTTTTCAGGATCAGCGTGGTGTGGGTATTGCGACTCTTGAAAAGTATATTCGTACTTTCGGCATTGGTTCAAAAACAGGTATTGATCTTCCAGGAGAAATAGATGGTATCGTGCCAAGTCCCGCATGGAAAGAAAAGGTGTTTAATGGTGACCCATGGCGTCTTGGTGACACCTACAACACCGCTATTGGGCAATACGGCTTCCAAGTGACAGCTATGCAAATGGTGCGTGCTGTTGCTGCTATTGGTAACGGAGGCACACTCGTGACTCCTCGGCTTGTGGCAGGTGAAAAGGAAGGAAAAAAAGAATCTACTGGTGTACCGAAAAAAAATCTCGACATAGTGCGTGAAGGAATGCGTATGGCGGTGACTGACCCTGTGGGTACGGGTATTCGGCTCAATAGTTTGAAGACGCACGTAGCGGTGAAATCGGGTACAGCTGAAGTGGGAAGGAATAATGAATTTGTGAACTCGTGGACAACACTTCTTTTTCCGTATGAATCTCCGCGCTATGCGCTCGTGGTGGTGATGGAACGTGCGGGAGGTAGGCCGACAGGTGCGGTGGCTGCTGTCCATGGTACACTTTCTTGGATTGAGAATAATGCTCCCGAGTACGTAGAGATTCTTCCATGAATACCCAACGATATCGATGTGAAGAAGTAAAAAGCGAAGGCGAGTATGCTGTCGGGGCTCTTGGTCTACCGGTGCCACTGACGCAGGCATTTTGGTATGGGGTGCTGCAGGAGAAGATGGGGAAGGAGGTGGTTCGCGTACGCGTGAGTGAAGGAGACGAAGTGGTGGGCTACGCGCAAGTTGTGGTGTACAAGATACGTGAGAAGTTCTCATTTGCGTATGCTCCGTATGGGCCAGTGCTTACTCGTCATGATGCAGCGCTCTACGAGGCACTTTCTCACTTTGTCCGTTCATATGTTTCAGAGCCCATCATTTTCCTTCGCCTTGAAATTCCCAAAGAACACAGTGCGCACCTTCCTCGCATGTTTTCTCGTGTTCCCGCATCTCTCTACCGCAGCAGTTTCATGCAACCTCGCGTTGAATGGGAAGTGTCTCTTGAAGGCAGTGATGAAGAAATCTTCGAGCGTTTCCATAAACATACGCGCAAGTACATTCGCAAAGCGGTACAAGATGGTGTTCGCGTTTCGATTGTTTCCGAATCTCTCAGCGACTCGTTCGATGTTTTCGCATCTATCCTCGGCGAAACAGCAAAACGCAAAGGCTTTGCGCTCCATCAGCTCGAATACTATCGCCAGATGATGAATATCGCTTCAGCTCGTGGCGAAGGATTTTTCGCGATTGCGTATGGCAAAGACGGCATTCCCGCATGTATCAGTTTTCATGTCATCGTCGGCAAAACTTGCCACGCACTTTTCGGTGGAGTCGCTCGTGGAAGTGATGCTGGCGCAGCGCGAATGCTTAAACTCGAATCCATGCGCTACGCAAAAGAAAGGGGATGCACAGCATTTTCATTCGGCGGTATTGGTCCTGAAAATGACCCCGCATACAAAGACTGGAAAGGTTTCTCCGATTTCAAGCGCGGCTTCGGCGGACGCTATGTCTACCACGGCGAACTCATCGACCGAGTCTATTTCAAACCAGCGTATCGTTTGTTTCGTATTGCAAAACGTGTACATAGTATCTTGAAGCGCCGCTAGGCGTTTTTTGGTTTACGTTGACTTATCGGGCTTTTTTAGTAAAATGGAGCGCGTATGACACAAGCCACTCAATATATCACTGGGGAAAAGCAGAAACAGCTTGAGGTAGAACTTGCTGAGCTGAAAGGCCCAAAGCGCAAGGAAATCCTCGAAGCGCTCGAATACGCCAAGTCTCTCGGTGATCTTTCAGAAAACGCAGAATACCACCAAGCCCGCGAAGAACAAGCAAAGCTTGAAGATCGAATTATCAAGATCGAATCAATCCTTAAAGATTCTCTCGTTGTTGAAAAGCACCACACGACTGTCGTTGAAGTAGGTTCAACAGTCACTGTGAAGAAAGAAGGCGACAAAGAAAAGCGCGTATTCACGATCGTTGGAAGTGAAGAAGCCGATACAGCCGCAGGAAAAATCTCTCACTCATCTCCGCTCGGCGAAGCGCTTATCGGAAAGAAGAAAGGCGATAGCACCACGTTTACTACCCCAAAGGGGGCGATTTCGTATACAATAGTAGACGTCGAATAATACGATGTCATCACTCGAAGAATTACAACAGATTCGAAAGGAAAAGCTCGAGCGCCTAGAAGCGTTTGGCATGAACCCGTACCCATCCAAAGTGGCGCGGGATTTTTCTGTTGCCGAACTCACAGCAGTATTTGCTGAAAAGAAAGAAGAGGCGAAACCTGTTTCTATCGCAGGCCGCATCATGGCTATCCGCGGGCAAGGCGCTATTCTTTTTGTTGTGCTCGACGATGGTACTGGCCGTTTCCAGACAGTCTTTAAGAAAGATGAAACAGACGAAGCGCTTTTCACTCTTTTTGCAGAATGCGCCGACATGGGAGACTTCATTTCTGTGACGGGTATTCCTTTCACCACAGAACGCGGACAAGACAGTATCCTCGTTTCTTCATGGATGATGGCTGCAAAGTCTCTTCTTCCACTTCCCGACAAATGGCACGGCATCGAAGACGACGACGAGCGTTTCCGAAAGCGCTACCTCGATATGCTGATGACTCCTGAGCTCCGCGAGCTTCTTCTTAAAAAAGGAAAATTCTGGGATGTGACTCGCAGTTTCATGAAAGAGCACGGTTTTGCCGAAGTGGAAACTCCAACGATTGAAATCACGACCGGCGGTGCTGAAGCCAACCCTTTCAAGACACACCACAAAGATTTTGATATTGATGTTTTCATGCGTATTTCAGTAGGTGAGCTCTGGCAGAAGCGTCTCATGGCCGGAGGATTTCCAAAAACATTTGAAATCGGTCGCGTGTATCGCAATGAAGGTTCAAGTCCTGAACATCTTCAAGAATTCACGAATATGGAATTTTACTGGAGCTATGCCGACTACAAGGATGGCATGAAACTCGTACAAGCGCTCTATCAAAAAATCGCGCTTGAGGTTTTTGGTACCACAGAGTTTACCACTCGTGGACATACGTTTGATCTTGCTGGAGAGTGGCCTGTTGTCGAATACGTCGATGAAGTGAAAAAACAGACGGGCATCGATGTTCTTTCTGCGAATGAGCAGGAAATGAAAGCGAAGCTTGAAGAACTCGGTGTGAAATACGAAGGTGCGAACCGCGAACGCCTCACCGATACTCTCTGGAAATACTGCCGAAAGAATATTGCAGGTCCAGCGTTTTTGGTCCATCATCCCAAACTCGTTTCTCCACTTGCGAAAGAATCGAAAGAAAAGCCGGGTACCGTGGAGCGTTTTCAGGTGCTCATCGCGGGAAGCGAAGTGGGAAATGGATTCTCGGAACTCAACGATCCAGTGGATCAGCGCGAGCGTTTCCAGCAGCAGATCGAGCTCATCGAGCGCGGCGACGACGAAGCTATGATGCCCGAATGGGAATTCGTAGAAATGCTCGAACATGGCATGCCACCAACGTGTGGCTTCGGGTTTGGTGAAAGACTCTTTGCGTTCTTGGCTGACAAGCCTATCCGTGAGGTGCAGTTTTTCCCACTGATGCGTCCGAAAGAGTAAGTCAGAGCTCCCGCTGGCTTGCTTGTTGTTCTGTAATCTCCGTGCTATAATCCCGAAAGCAAAGGTATTTCTCGTTTCCTCGCGTTACGCAAGGTGCTCGTGAATTTCCTTGCGAAGTCGCATTAGTAGTATTTTGCGAATCATTCGAAAGCCGCAAGGCCTACGGTGATTCTAGTCTCATGGCAAAGAAATTGTACGTCGGGAACTTTCCGTACTCGACAACAGAAGCAGACCTCGAACAGATGTTTGCAGAAGCAGGACAGGTCGCTTCAGTATCTATTATCATGGATAAAATGTCAGGTCGCTCAAAGGGATTCGGTTTCGTAGAAATGGATTCTGATGAAGGAGCAACCAAAGCTATTGATATGCTCAATGGTAAGGACATGGGAGGCCGCGCGCTCGTTGTTAACGAAGCACGTCCTAAGGAAGAAGGAGGAGGTTCACGTGGCGGTTTCAACCGTGGCGGAGACCGTGGTGGTTTCGGTGGTGGAAATGACCGCCAGAGCCGCTGGTAATATCTTTACAGTACTC
>CAYMIO010000011.1:0-25646 GCA_964390875.1 uncultured Candidatus Saccharibacteria bacterium | reverse complement strand
AAGCGGAAGAGTAAGAATAGCCTCGCGTGGCAGTATGCAAAAAAAGTTCGTTGAAGTCTAAAGACGGTCAACGAACTTTTTTTGCATACTGCCACGCGAGGCCGCACTTCCTCACTAGTCGATATACACCACCGTTTCCCTCGTTTTGTTCTTTCTCGTATCAGCAACCGTCAGTTCTGCAGGAACATCATATAAAAATTCGCTTGGCATCGTGATCTCACGCATACCGAACAAGGTTCGGATGCGCGCGTACGTGAGAAGTGCTTCGTCTTTTGCGCGAGTAAGGGCCACGTAGAAAAGGCGTCGTTCTTCTTCTCTGTCTTCTGTTTTTGCGTTCGCGTCGCGCTCGTGAGGAAAGAGTCCGTGTTCAAGCCCGACGATGAATACTTTTTTGAATTCAAGTCCTTTTGCTGCGTGCACAGTCATAAGTCGAATGCCGCTTTTGCCTTGGTTTAAACTATCTTGCTCGCTCTGAAGCGCTGCGTCGTCGAGAAGTTTTGTGAGACCTTCTGAACCTTCGCCATCGTATCTCACCGCGAGTGTCACGAGTTCTTGTAGGTTTTCAAGGCGTTCGAGTTCTTCGGGTCCGCCGGTTTTGAGCGCATCCTCGATGCCACTTTCTTTGAGCGTGTATCGGATGATGTCGCTTGGCACATGCGTTTTTCTGTATTCATCGATGCGCGCGAGCATGGCAAAAAATGCATCGACACGGATTTTCGTAGCGCCCTTCAAGGAGTCGCGTCGTCCAGAAAGGATTTCAGTGAGTGTCACTTTTCCAATACCGCGAGTGGGGAATGAAAGCGCGCGTTTCAAGTCCGCGAAGCTGTCGGTGTTACCAGCCGCGCGAAGATACGCAAGCAAGTCTTTCACTTCACGGCGTTCATAGAAACGTGTGCCGAGGACTTGATACGGAAGGCCTTTTGCGAGAAAGGCTTCTTCGAGTACGCGCGACTGGAAGTTGGCGCGGTAGAGCACAGCTATTTCTTCTGCGGGAACATCTGCTTCGAGAAATTCATCGGCTCGCTCGACGACGAATTCTGCTTCGTCGCGTTCGTCCATCGCTTCGTATATTTTAATAGCTTCGCCGTCGGCATTTTCAGTGAAAAGATTCTTGGGAACGCGTACGGTATTTTTTTCAATCACTTTGTTTGCTGCGGCAAGAATGGTTTTTGTTGAACGGTAGTTTTGCTCAAGAAAAAGAACTTTTGCTCCCGGGAAGTCGCGCTCGAAGTGGAGCATGTTTTTTATTTTTGCACCGCGCCACGAATAAATATTTTGGTCGGTATCACCAACAACACAGATATTTTTTGCAGGGCCAACAAGAAGTTTTACCATTTCGTACTGGACTTCGTTGGTGTCTTGGTATTCGTCCACATGCACATACCGAAATCGCGCGCGGTATCCTTCGCGGATTTCTTTATGCTTTTTCAAAAGTTCTACAGTCTTCACCAGAAGATCATCAAAATCGAACCCCCCGCCTTCCTTCAGTTTTTTTTCGTAGCGTTCCCAGACGCGTGAAATGGTTTGTTCGAAGTACGTGTCGGCGCGAGATGTGTAGTCTGAGACATCGATAGAGTCACCTTTCATTCGTGAAATGATGGAATGGATTTTCTTCGGCTCGTGCTGCTTGGGATCAAGGCCGAGCTCGATGATGCACTGCTTGGTAAGTGAGATGGTGTCGTCGTAATCAAAGATGGTGAACGTTTGTGTGCGGCCAACATGCGCAGCATGTTGGCGAAGGATGGAAACGCCGAGGGAGTGAAAGGTTGAGACGTGCGGAACACCAAGATATGCGGGTACCATTTTTTCGATGCGCTCGCGCATTTCTTTTGCGGCTTTGTTGGTGAAGGTGATGGCGAGAATTTCACTGGGGGCGA
Source organism: uncultured Candidatus Saccharibacteria bacterium (assembly GCA_964390875.1). Taxonomy (GTDB): domain Bacteria; phylum Patescibacteriota; class Minisyncoccia; order Phycocordibacterales; family UBA9973; genus CAYMIO01. The sequence goes on along the minus strand of CAYMIO010000011.1, from coordinate 23,769 downwards.
TGCCTTGCTCGACGAGCTTCATGATGCGGTGCGTGATCGTTTTTGTTTTTCCTGCTCCGGCACCGGCAACTATCATCACCGGTCCTTCGGTGGCGAGTACTGCTTCTTTTTGTGCTTCGTTTAGTCCGGAAAGAATGTCTCCCATAGAAAGAGACTATACCATATAAATGAGGAGCGCCCCGCCCGGCACAGTGCAATTTCCAAACGTTTTGAAACGCAAGCGCCCTCACGCGCCATACGGCGCTGCGGGTCCGAGTCAAAACGTTTGGAAATTGCACTGTGCCGGGCGGGGCTTGGTGGTAGCTGTTCGCTTTTCGTTCTCTTCTCATATAGAATGATGCCATTATGATCCGTGCCAAAAAATCTCTCGGTCAGAATTTTCTTCACTCGAAGTCCGCGCTTGCGGCTATTGCGCGTGCAGGAAGCCTTTCAGAAAAAGATATAGTGCTTGAGATCGGTCCGGGTGAAGGCGCGCTGACACGACTGCTCCTTGATACGGGCGCAAAGGTTGTTGCGGTGGAAAAAGACGATCGGCTGATTCCCATCCTTCACGAAACGTTTGCTGTAGAGGTGAAACAGAAGAAATTCGTACTTGTGCACGGCGATATCATGGACTTTGATTGCAAGAAGAATACTCTGAAAGCCTTTGAATACAAGCTGATTGCCAATATTCCGTACTACCTTACGGGTCTTATTTTTAGGAATTTCGTTTCAGGAGAGTGTCCTCCAAAGAGTGCAGTGTTTCTTGTGCAGCATGAAGTCGCCAAGCGTGTGGTGGCGCGCGATGGAAAGGAGAGCCTTCTGTCTCTTTCGATAAAAGCGTTCGGTACGCCGAAACTTGTTTTAAAAGTGCCACGAAAAGCGTTTCGTCCGGCGCCAAATGTGGATTCCGCTATTCTTTCTATAGAAGGCATCCACGACGGTGGATTCAAAAAAGGGGAGCGTGAGCGCTTTTTCGAAGTTCTCCATGCGGGTTTTGCGCACAAAAGAAAGAAACTTTCAGGGAATCTCTCTGAAGTATTCGCAAAAGAAAGCGTCGCGCGGGCGTTTGCTTCGCTTTCTTTGGATGAAAACGCCCGCGCCGAAGACCTCCCCCTCGAAGTATGGAAAAAACTCACAACACTTCTCGATTAAACGCTTTTCCTCTGATACAATACGAAGCATATGTCGCTCCGTCAGTATCTTCCTAGTAAACAATTCGCACAACGCTTTGGCGCTATTCTTCTCGTTGCTGCTATTCTCATCGGCGTGATGGAATTGTTTGGATATTTAAAACGAAAGAAGCAAGAAGAAGGAAAAATTGCGCCCGACTCATTTGTTGAAGTTTCAGTCTCCGATGTTATCGAAGTAGACTCCGACCAAGACGGCGTGCGCGATTGGGAAGAAATACTCTACGGTACCGACCCGAGCTTGGCAGAAACAACACCGGGCACTCCAGACAAGGCTTTTGTCGACGGTCGTCGCGATGAAGCCGCAAAAGCACAGGCACTTTCCGGTGGGGAAGATCAGAATGCAACCGCGCGGTTTGCTCAAGAATTTCTTTCTTCCATTATCGCGCTTCAGCAGGCAGGTCTTGTAACACCAGAAAATTCAGAAAAACTCACCGATTCCTTTTTTGAGTATATAAAAGAGTATCCAATGGCGACTGTCTACACAGAAAAGTCGTTTACCGTACTCACAACAACCACGGCTGCGCAGCTTAAGACGTATTTGACCCTTATGAATAGTGTTCTCACAAAGAACCCGATCAAAAACGACACAGCGGTGATAACGCTCGGTCTTGTGCTCAAAGATGGCAACACTGAACGCCTTTCGAAGCTAGGGAGTATGGCAAAGGGCTATGAATCTGCCGTTACGTCTCTTTCAAAAGCAGTTGTCCCGGTGGAAGCATTGTCTGCTCACCTCAAGATTATCAATGCCTACGACCAGCTCGGAAAAGGTATTCGCGGTATGATGAAGTTTGAAGAAGATCCACTTCCTGGATTTGTGGCTATTACTCGGTATCAAGAACATATTGATATGGCATCAAACGGATTCCTTGAATTTCAAACATTTATATCTATGGCTTTAGAAAATTAGTTGTATACTAGATGCATCGTATGAACGCACACGAATCTCCTTCTCAAAGTACACGAGCACACAGAGTTCTGGCTGTTTTCTTCTTTGTTGCTGCTTTTGTGGGAGGAATGAGTCCTGTTCTTTCACAAAAAGCATACGCAGTACTTCCAACTACCGACTACGTGGATCTTCCGTTTGATGTGAAAGCCACCGTTGACCAAAGCGTCCAGACGACCACTTCCGTGAAGACATGGCTTCAAGACGCTCTCAAACAAGTCGCTCGCGGGCTCGCGATGCAGACGCTCCGTAAGTTTACGGTGGAGACTGTGAACTGGATCAACCAGGGTAACGACGGAAAACCTTTGTACGTGACAAACACCGGTGAGTTTTTTGACAGTATTGCCGACGAGCAGGTGAAGGTATTTACCAATAAGATCGGGTACGATCCTGTGAAATATCCCTACGCAAAAGATTTCTTGCAGTATTACATCACCAATTACACGCGACAGAAACTCGATCCACTTGCTACCAATAGTTACACTCTTCCCAATTCATGCGCTACCAATTTCAGTTGGTCATGTTGGAATGCCACTGCCAACAATACCGCTAACAACCCATTTGGAGCCTTTTTTGAGGCGTCTCGCAAATTGGATCAGAGTATCACCGATGCGGTAAGTAAGGCAGATAAAGAAGTATCTTCAGCAGGAGGTTTTCTTGCTATGAAAACCTGTGAAGTGTTTCAACCAGCACCGGCGGTAGTTCCTGAAACATACACTGATACATCACTTGGCAGTATTAACTCGTCAGGAGGGCTTTCAAATAGTAATCCTGGTGGTTTTGAAATAGACGATACGGGAATGGTTGTTATTGATTCCAATACAGCAAGTGGCGGAGTCACCGGTGGTTCAGAAGGGTCAGGTGGTTCAGCGAATGCTGGTGGTTCCAATCAAATCAATACCGGGCCCGTGAATGGTCCAACTATTGCAGGTTCAGGTTCCACTCAGACTAATTCGAGCGCAGCGTCTCCGTGTTTGAAATACCGCACAAGTACTCCAGGTACTGTTGTGGGCGACCGCATTACCACAGCTCTCTCATCGGGTACTCGTCAAAACGAACTTGCGGCTGCACTTGGAAGTTCTGTTTCCGCCATCTTTGATGCGCTCTACAATCGTTTTGTTGGTGAAGGTCTCAACTCTCTTTCTACTGAATTATTCAGCAGTATTACCGGCCAGCAAGAACAAAATATGTGGAATTACTACGGCCAGAGTTTGGGTACTATTCAGTCAAGTAACACTACTATTGCGCTTTCAGACTGGGCTTCAGGTCCGGATGTTATCGTAGATCTCAACCAAGCGCTCGGTGTTCCGTATGCGCCAGGAGGGAAAGTTCCTAATCCTTCAAGTATTTCTCTTACCAATGACGAAGCTGCGGTATACAAATCTATCACTGAAACAGTGAAAAGTTATCCAGCAGCGCTCCAAAAACTCGACGAGTGTCTTCCTGGTCCCGATTTTGGATGGGAAGCTCGCTTCAACGAAGCACTCAATGAAGAAGCATCAAAGATTGACAAAAAAATAGGTGCAAGTGACAACGACAATGCGGATGCCGCTCTTGATGAACTTCGTGGTATTCGCCAGCGCGTTGATCTTGCCATAATCCGTATGCGTGGCCGTATGCTTACCGCAAATATTCCGAGTGCGGTAGAGATCTATGACACGATCATGGTGGAGTCACAAAAAGCTTCGCAGTTCAAATCAAACTACGAAAAGTATCTCGACAAGCTTACCACTCAGCGACGCCTCGAAAACCTTCGTGAATCGTTTATTTCAAATGAAACAGACCTTGCCACCATCCTTGGACAGTATCAAGCACTTCTTCCTAAGGTTTCAACAAATGAAAGCCTTCTTGCTGCACAAGCAGAAAAAGCTGAATACGATCTTGGGCTTGAACGTATTGCGGACATGAAAGCAATATGCGAGAGTGAGAGTCAAGAGATGGCTGCTGCGCATCCGCTTCCCACAACCAATAGCCTCTACGATGGATTTCATGGTGTTTTGTATGAGATAGAAGAAGATAATCCTTATTTTGTTGAAGGAACCCCCAATTACCCAGCACACTATTATTACTACTGTAAGTCGATTATAAATGACTGCCCTGATGCTTCCGACGGTGCTGGCGACAACGACGACATAACTGTTGTCCCTCCCGACTCTTCATGTATCACGCTCGACAATGTCTTTAAAGAGCGCAATTTCGAACTTTCTTGTTTTGATTTTTACGAATCCGATCCATCCGATTATTTCCTCGGAGCGAACTAACAAAAAAGCGACCTCTTCCACTAGGTGGAAGAGGTCGCTTTGGTATACAATATCTATGTACTTTATGAATCATGCGTAAAAAGTTCGGCGCGCTTATTTTCATATCACTCATACTCGGGGGAACACTCTCGCCGTTTTTCGGAGCGGAGGAAGCGAAGGCTGATAGCCAAGGTATAACTGATGTTTTTCCTCTTGACCCATCATGGCCTGCGTCTCGTGTGAGCCAATCGGCGTTGAAGCTTGCGGAGCAGCCAGCAGCCATTAATGCAACGGGAGCACTGCTTAACTTTAATGTAAAGTTACAGGGGCCAGTTGAGGAGATTACCCCCACTGATCTCAACGGCAACCAAGTTATGGACACTTCCGATGGGGCCGGTTGTGATTTTGATTGTGATAATTTTGGAGGATGGGATTCTATTTTTGATAGTGATGTTCAGAACACAACAGAGAACGGTATTTTCCTTGTTGTTGGTACACAGCTGAGCGAGGTTGATGTTGCAACGTCACAAAATCCAATCCAGTCGATACCAGCACCAAGTCGAGTTGATTTCAATGTGTATGATCCTACAGCGAGTACTGCTGGTGTACCACAAAAGTTAATTGCGTTTGGACAACCCAAGGCGGTTAATATTGGATACTATATTGCGTATGCATACGGTCTCTATCGAGATGCAGCCGGTAACCCTGTTTCTCAGGGAAATGCAGAATTAAAAAATCTTGAGCTTCCTGTTGCTGGTCTTGTTGCTGGTACACAGTATTATGCACAAATTTTTCTCGTTGAAGATGGTGGTGAGAATGTTTTAAAATCAAACATTATTTCATTTACCACTCTTGCTGCTGATGTACCTGGTGCTACCGACCCGCTTCCGTACAACAATGACTCTACTGGTACTCAGACTCAAGATCAGCAACAAGCACTCTTCGGTGAACTCATCGAATGTAACGCAAACCCTTATACCTGGGTCACGGGTTGTTTGGTGTATGGATGGTACATTATTTTTTACAATTTCTCACACTGGCTTCTTCAGATGGCAGGTATGCTGTTTGACTTCTTTATAGGGTTCGCTCTTTCAAGTAAAGTGTACGGTCAGACAACATTCGTCTATGACGGATGGAAAATAGTGCGTGACCTTTCCAACATTTTCTTCATTTTCATATTGATGTATGCCGCGATTGGTACGATCTTGAAGTTCCACCATTTTGATGCCAAAAAGATTATCGCCAAAGTGATCATCATTGGTCTTTTGATAAACTTCAGTCTTTTCTTTACCCGTATTGTTATTGACGCTTCCAATGTTCTTGCGCGAGTGTTTTATAACGAAATTACAATTACCAACACGGAAGATAGTAGTCTGGTTAATGCTGAAGCTCTTGGTCTTGAACCAAAGGGTCTTTCTGCCGGTATTGTCGAGGGTATGGATATTGCCAATCTTCTTTCGCCCGAAAACTACCAAAAGGTAAAAGAAAGTGGAAATATCGGTCCGGGAACAATGTTTCTCATCATTACACTCGGTATTATTGTGAATGTTATTACTGCGTGGACCTTTGTGACTGTGTGTGGGTATTTTATTGGACGAATATTAGGGCTTTGGTTTGCGATGATATTCGCGCCACTTGCGTTTGTAACGAGTATCATACCTGGACTTGGTTCGAAACTTCCGCGTGTTGGATGGGGGACATGGGTGAAGAATCTCATAAATCTTTCAGTGATGGCACCTCTCTTTGTGTTTTTCATGTACCTCATCATGGCCTTTTTGAAGAGTGGGTTCTTGAGCACAATGCTCGCTTCAAACAACACAAACTTCAATCTCGCTGAATTTTTGGTGAGCATCATCTTACAGTTCATGCTTGTTATTGGTCTTATCCAAGGAGCCAAAGGTCTTGCCAAGTCTCTTTCAGGAGAATTCGGAGAAGTGGCTTCCGGTATTGCGGGAAGCGTTGGCGGGTTCGTGGGTGGCGCAGCGCTGGGTGTTGCGACAGGTGGACTTGCGATCGCAGGAAGAAGCACTGTTGGTTCGTTAATAGGCCGAATGAACAACGAAGACAATAAAAAGAAGGCAACTCAAGCAGGTTTGGGAGGTTGGATTGCTCGAAGAAAGCTTGATATGGCTGACTATGGAAACAAAGGAAGCTTCGATGTGCGTCAAAGTGCGGCGGCAAATAGTTTAAGTCAGGCTACAGGAATGAATCTTAATAGTGGTTTGAGTGTTCCGGGACTTCGTGTGCTTAATACTGCAAATACTGCTGGTGGCCGTGAAGGTGTGCAGACGCGTAGGCAGGCTCGTCTTGAAAGAAATGCTGAAAGATATGGACGAGAAAATAAGGGCGCATCACATAACATAGAACATGCTATTGAGGAAAGAAAAAAGAAAATTGAAGAAAAAGAAGATAATGTTGAAAGACGACAGGCTGAACTTGAAACTGCAAAGGGTACAGGTGATCAGGTTAAAATAAATGCTGCCCAGACAGCGCTTGGCGATGCAAAAGCTCAATTGAGAACAGTCAAAAACGGTGAAGTTGACGCAAATGGTCAGCCTCATGTATGGGAGAAAAACGATATCGGTAAAAGTAAAAAAGCAGACGGGTCTCTTGTTACTGAAGATGATGTCAAAGAAAAAAGAAAGAAAACTGAAAGTATGAGTTTGAAAGATCTTGAAAAAGCTCTTGAAACCAACAAAAAAGCGCGTGCGAGAGAGTATCTCCTTGGACAGCAAAAACGAGCGGCTGCTGGTAATCTAACTGAGGAAAAGAGAGATGCGCTTGGAAACATTACTGAATTTGGTCATTTCAACGAGGCTGCGGCTCGTCAGAATGGTCGTACTGCGGCACGAAGTTTCTGGAGAGAAATGCGGCGTGGTGCTCCTGGTGGTGCCGTATTAGGAGGAATTGTTGGGGGAGCTTTTACGGGAGGTCTTGGAGCAGGTTTGGGTGCTGTTATTGGTGGAGCGGTTACGGGAAGTTTGTCAGGATGGCTCAGTAAAGTAAACCTTAATCTTGAAGCGGTTAATGATGCCATTCATAACAATATGGCAACTGGTAAAGATAAACACGCTGCGCATCCACCAAAAGATTTATATAAAGGTCCGGCAAGTAAATTCTTTACTTTCTTCAGCAAGCTTGGCGGTTCGGGAGGTGATCATGGAGGTGGCCATGACGACCACGGCCATGGAGGAGGTCACGATGATCACGGGGGAGGTGGGCATCATTAGTAATTAATAGTAGAATAGGTGAAATACTATGGATAAAGATACAACAAACAATGCTGCTCAGGATAATAACTTTTCTGAGATCGAAACAGAACTTCAAGGCCGGTTTGAGCTTCTTTCGCCTGAGCTCAAACAGGTCATTACTTCATCTGACTATCAAATGAAGCTTTTCGAAATCGCAAAGAAATATAAACTCACATACGATATTCTCGGAAAACTTGAAGTTGAAACCACTATGGTTCTTATCGGCATGACCCCCACCGCTGAATACAAAGACGATCTTCGCGAACAGCTTGGTGTGCCGGATTCTACACTGGAGTCGGTGGTTTCTGAAATCAATGACCAGATTTTCCGTCCGATTCGCACGAAGCTTATGGAACTGTATCCTGAAGAAAGGGGTGCGGCTGAAGAAGCGTTGAAGCGTCCAGCAGCAGTGCCATCGGTGGCTCCATATACAGCGCCTGTACAGACAGCGAATCAATTTCTTGCAAAGAATGAGACTGAAGTGCTAGAGAGAAGTGGAATCGAAGTGGTGGAAGAAGCGGCTGCTCCGCGCGATGAGAATGCGAAATTACTTGAACGTGAAATGGCGGACGGTATCACCAATCCACCGAAGAGTAGCTCTATTAGTTTGAATCAGATTCGGGCGCAGGCGGGAGTACGGCCGGCGCCGGTGTCTCCTGTTTCGAGCGCGCCCGCACCAGTTGCTCCGGCGCCGGCCACACCAGCACCCGTGCGAGCTCCTCTTCCTCCTGGCATTGTCGACATTCCTGTTCCCATGAGTCCAAGCATGAGCGCCAACCTTCCCAAAGCTCCTCAAGCTCCTGCTTCTAGTATCGTCAGCGCTAAACTTGGCGCGGCATCGGGGGCTCCCGCGCAAACATCCAACTACAGTGTCCCTTCTATGAAACCAATCCCTCCTTCTGTTTCAGGAAGTGACCCGTACCGCGAACCCATTCAATAAATATAAAAAATCACCGATTCGCTCGGTGATTTTTTATATCATGGTGTACAATAGATCCATGCAGTTCCAAGTGCCACAGTTTATCGAAGTGGAAGACAAGATCGTCGGTCCATTTTCGTGGAAGCAATTCATCTATATGCTTGGTGGCCTCGGTCTTTCGTATGTTTTTTACAGAGCACTTCCATTTTTTATAGCTATCCTGCTCATCATTCCGACACTTTCTCTTGCTGGTGCACTTACCTTTGTGAAAATAAATGGCCGTCCTTTTATTTTTGCCATGGAAGCGTGGTTCAATTACGCCTTTCAATCCAAGCTCTATGTGTGGAAAAAGCCAGTACCAGAGAAAAAAAATACATCATCTCCTTCTGCTGACCCGACAGGCGGTCTTCTCGGGAGCAGTGTTCCCAAAGTATCAAATTCAAAACTCAGAGACCTTTCGTGGAGTCTCGACGTTCTTGATCTTGAGAAAAATACACAACAAAACGCGGGCGGAATGCAAAATCGTGATAGAGTATAAGTATCTATGGCAGTAAACGCTCGAGGAACCCAAGATTTTGTACCAGTGAAAGAAGTCCGAGATGGCATTCTTGTCTTGAAAGACGGTTCTCTTCGCGCTGTGCTTCTCGCATCGTCAGTCAACATCTCGCTCAAAAGTTACGACGAACAAATGGCAACACTTCAGTCATTTCAAACATTTCTCAATTCTCTCGACTTTTCTGTGCAGATCGTCGTGCAGTCCCGCCGTCTTGATATTCGCCCGTACCTTCTCCTTCTTGAAGGCCGCATGAAAGAGCAAACCGAGCCGCTTATCAAGATTCAGACCAAAGAGTACATCGAATTCATACGCAATTTCACCGAAGCGGTGGCTATCATGAAAAAACAATTTTATGTTGTGGTTCCATATGCGGCCGCAGCCCTTTCAAAACAAGGATCTCTCACCAAAACATTTTTTGGCGGAAACTCTACGGGTGATGCCAAAAAAGACGATATTGCTGCGTTTGAAGAAAAAAGAACCCAGCTCGAACAGCGTGTCGGTGTGGTTGTTGGTGGGCTCAATCGTGTGGGTGTGCGTACGGTACAGCTTGGCACAGAAGAAGTGATCGAACTTCTTTACAAGACATTCAATCCAGGGGAGACGACTGGCTCTATTAAACTAGAAATGTAATTATGGGAATTTTTGATTCACTCTTTGGAAAAAAGAACGCGGTTGATAAAAAATCAACTAACGTTCTTCCTGTACTCCCAAGCGAGATCTACGAAGCTGCTACGCTTGAGTTCAAAGATATCATTGCGCCGTCTGCGCTCAAAATCGATTCCAAATCTCTCAACCTTGGCGACAAGATCGCTCGTACCTTTTTTGTTATTTCATACCCTCGTTTTCTTTCCGACAGTTGGTTTGCACCCATCATCAACCTCGACAAGATTTTTGATATTTCTATTTTTGTTCATCCGATAGAAACCACCGTAATTCTTCGTGAATTCCAGAAGAAAGTGGCCGAAGTGCAAAGTCAGATCAATTCACGCGAAGCCAAAGGTTTGGTGCGTGACCCGATGCTCGACACCGCGTTTCGTGACCTCGAATCTCTTCGCGACTCACTTCAGCAAGCTGAACAGAAAATGTTTGAAGTTGGACTCTACATTACGATCTACGCTGACAACGAAACAGAATTGTTTAAAACTGAAAACGAAATCAAATCTATTCTTGAATCAAAGCTTGTGTACATCAAGCCAGCACTCTTTCAACAAGAAGAAGGGTTCAAGAGTGTGCTTCCGGTCAACGATGATCTTTTGAATGTCACTCAGAAACTCAACTCCGAGCCGCTTGCCAGCGTTTTTCCATTCGTTTCCTTCGACCTCACGTCCGACAAGGGAATTCTCTACGGTATCAACCGTCACAACTCTTCACTTGTGCTATTCGATCGTTTCTCTCTTGAAAACTACAACTCGGTCACTATCGCGACGTCTGGTTCGGGTAAGTCGTTTGCTATCAAACTCGAAATTCTTCGCACGCTGATGTTCGATACGGAAGTCATCGTCATCGACCCAGAACGTGAATATGAATATCTTGCCGAAGCCGTGGGTGGACGTTACTTCAATATTTCGCTTTCGTCTGACCACCACATCAATCCGTTCGATCTTCCTGTGGCGCGTGAAGATGAAACAGCTGCCGATGTGCTTCGTTCGCAGATCATCAGTCTTGTTGGTCTTTTCCGTATCATGCTCGGAGGTCTGACGCCTGAAGAAGATTCGATAGTGGATCGCGCTATTTCTGAAACATACGCGCTCAAAGATATCACTCCTGAATCCGACTTCAGTCAGATCGAGCCACCGCTTCTTTCCGACTTTGAAATGGTACTTGCGGGAATGGTCGGGAGCGACTCGGTGATCCAGCGTCTTTCGAAATATACGAAAGGTTCATGGGCGACATTCCTCAACCAACCAACAAACGTGGATATTAACCGCAAAATGGTTGTGTTCTCGATCCGTGATATGGAAGACGAACTCAAACCAGTGGCGATGTATATCGTGACGCACCACATTTGGAATGCGGTTCGAAAGAATTTGAAAAAAAGATTGCTCGTGGTGGACGAAGCGTGGATCATGATGAAGTCAGACGACACGGCTTCCTTCCTTTTCGGTATTGCGAAGCGTGGACGTAAATACTTCCTTGGTCTTGCGACTATCACACAAAACATCGACGACTTTTTGAAGAGTCAGTATGGTGTTGCTATTGTGACGAACTCTTCGATGCAGCTTCTTTTGAAACAGTCTCCGTCTTCGATCGACAAACTTCAGGAAGTGTTCCATCTTACGGATGAAGAGAAATATTTGCTTCTTGAATCGGGTGTTGGTGAAGGAATCTTCTTTGCGGGTCTTAAACACGTGGCGATCAAGGTTGTGGCTTCGTATACGGAAGAGCAGATTGTGACGTCTGATCCGTCGCAGATTCTTGCTATCAAAAAGGCAAAAGATGATTTGGCTCAGGCTGAAACAGCAGGAAGAGGGGGAAAGATATAAACATACAATATGCGTGGTGTCGCGCCGAGCCCTGAGCAGGTGCTTTTCAAGACCACGCATATTTTTCTGCTGAAAAATTGCTCTGCTCGCGCCGTCGCGCTTGCGCAAGGGTCTTGAAAAGCACCTGCTCAGGGCTCGGCATTCTGTGGCAGCTATGCTCCAGCTTTCTTCTACTTTCTCTTCATAGAAAATTGATAGGTCTCGTGATACGATACAGTCATGAATACAGAAAGCTACAAAGCCGCTCTCAAGACAGAGCGCGAAACATTACTCGAAGAGCTCGGTCCGCTCGCTATCATGGACCCTATGACAGGGGATTTTGAGGCTCAGCCGGTGAATGAAAGTGGTGAGGAGACGGAAAGTGATGAAAATGACCTTGCCGATAAGTTTGAAGATTTTGAAGAGCGAAGCGCAAAGGTGAGAGTTCTCGAGACTCGCCTTGGTGATATCGATAATGCTCTTGCGAAGATCGAAGACGGTACATTTGGTACGTGTGAGAAATGTGGAAATGCTATCGAAGAAGATCGCCTTGAGGCCAACCCGGCAGCACGCACATGTATGGCGTGCATGAATGCAGTCTAATAGAACGGCCGCGCTAGCGCGGCCGTTCTCATGTTATACCTATGGAAACAGTTGCTCGTGTATACACTGCGCAGCCGCATCTTCTTCGTGGCGAAATAATCACCGTAGAAGTAGACGTCTCGCGCGGTCTTCATTCATTTTCAATAGTCGGCCTTGCAGACAAAGCGGTGGAAGAATCCCGCGACCGCGTTTCTTCGGCGCTCAAGCATTCGGGGTACGAGTCGCCGAAGTCAAAGAACGTGAAAATCGTGGTTTCACTTTCGCCGGCTGATCTTCGCAAAGAAGGTTCGTTCTTCGATGTTGCCGTGGCACTCGCATACCTAGAGGCTACCGATGCTATTTCTTTTGATCCAGAAGAGAAACTCTTTCTTGGCGAGCTGTCACTCAGCGGAGATCTTCGTCCTATCAAAGGCACACTTGCACTGGTACGAGAAGCGAAGAGAAGGGGAATCAAAGAAGTATTTCTTCCAAAAGAAAATGCACGCGAGGCGGCGCTGATAGATGGCATTGCTATTTACGGAGCGAGCACGCTTGAAGAAATAATCGCTCACATTGCTCCGCTTCCTATCCAAAAAGGAAGACGCATCGCGCTCCAAGAAAAGACGGATATTGTTGAAGACAATCCGCCGCATTCTACCGACATGCAGGACATCCGCGGGCAGGAAGCCGTGAAGCGCGGGCTCGAGATAGCCGCAGCCGGCGGACACAATGTGCTCATGTCTGGCCCGCCTGGTACTGGAAAGACCATGCTGGCCCGCGCCTACGCAAGCATCCTGCCCGCGCTCACTCTCGACGAAGCGCTCGAAGTTACCGGCATTCATTCCATCGCTGGAGTTCTTGAAAAAGATATTGTCACATTACCGCCGTTTCGCTCACCGCATCACACCGCTTCATATGTTTCAGTCATCGGTGGTGGCTCTACTCCGAAGCCAGGAGAAGTCACGCTTGCGCATCACGGGGTGCTTTTCTTGGACGAATTCCCTGAGTTCGACAGGCGTGTTGTGGAGTCGCTTCGCCAGCCGCTCGAAGACAGGATCGTGACTATTTCTCGTGCGAAAGGAACCGCGCAATTTCCTTCGAGTTTCTCTCTCATTGCGGCGATGAATCCATGCCCGTGCGGCAATGCGGGAATAAAAGGAAAAAGTTGCCAGTGTGGGCCGGCTGACCTTGCTCGCTACAAGCGCCGGCTTTCGGGACCGATTCTCGACCGCATCGATATCGCACTTTCCGTTTTGCCTGTCGATTACAAAGCACTCGATGGTATAGCAGAAGGGGAATCATCGGCTACGATCCGCGCGCGCATTCTGCGCGCGCGGCAGATCCAGCACGATCGCTTCAAAAACAACGAACGCACTCTCACCACCAATGGTGCCATGAACGCTCGCGAAATCGCCCGCTATGTTCCGCTCGCCGAAGATGTGCGCACTGTCCTTGCCGACAGCGCCGAACGTCTCGGTCTTTCTGCTCGTGCGTATCATCGCACTCAGAAACTGGCTCGTACTATCGCCGATATTTCAGGAAGTGAGAATGTAGAGATTCCGCATATTCTTGAAGCTATCCAGTATCGCCCAAAAATCATACAATAAAAAAACACCGCACGTGCGGTGTTTTTTTCGGGAGTACTACTCTTCAAATTTTGGAGCGTAATCAGTTTTGTACCGCTCTTGGCATTCTTTGATGATTTCAAGTGCTACATCGATTCCAAAAAATCCAAGTGGCTTGCAGGTACCAGGCTTCTTGAGATCTTTGTAGTGTTCGAAATAGTGTTCCGTAATTTTCTTCCAGTGTTCACCAAGATCTTCATACGAAGTGATGTGATCCATGCGCTTGTCGTCAGCAAGAACGGTGATGATTTTGTCGTCGCGCTCACCACCGTCTTCGAATTTCATGATTCCTATAACGCGTACCTCAGCGTGTGTTCCTGGAACAAGTGGTTCGGTCACGTTCGCGATAATAAAATCAAGGAGATCTCCATCTTGGTCGAATGTTTGTGGGAGGGCACCATACGCAACAGGATATGTAAGAGAGCTGTATCCTACGCGGTCAAGTTTCAAGTGCCCTGTTTCCTTTACGAATTCATACTTATTGATGCTTCCAGCATTGATCTCAACAAGTCCGTTCAAAACATTCTTTTCTTCGTCGGCGAATGTTGGAAGGACATGAAGAAGATTTGGTATTACTTTTGTTGGTTTGATATTTGCCATACAAATAAATATTAGCTTGTAGCTTCTTCGTCTTCAGCTTTTTCTTCTGAAGGCGCTTCTTCTGCTATTGTATCATCGGTTGCTTCAACTGTATCTGTTGTTGTTTCTTCTTCAAGATCATCAGCTGCATCTTCTTCGCCACCAAATGTTTCGATGGTTTCGCCGTCGCTTGAAGTGATTTCATCACTCTTCACGCCTTTGATGTCGATTTTCCATCCAGTGAGTTTTGCAGCAAGGCGAACGTTCTGGCCACCTTTACCGATCGCGAGAGAAAGCTGTTCGTCGGCAACTTCTACATGTGCCTTGTGTTCGCGGTCATCGATATCGATGTTGAGTACGCGAGCAGGTGAGAGTGAACTTGCGACGAATGCTGCTGGGTCTTCAGACCATGGAATGATGTCAATTTTTTCATTACCCAGTTCGCTCATTACTGTTGTGACGCGGATACCTTTCTGGCCGACACATGAACCTACGGGATCAACATGTTCGTCTTCTGAATGTACGGCGATCTTTGAGCGTGAGCCTGCTTCACGGGCAATTGATTTAAGAACGACTGTGCCACTTGCCACTTCAGGCGCTTCCATCGCAAAAAGACTTTCGATGAATTTTGGATGAGTGCGAGAAAGGCGAAGCGTGACGCCGCGAGGAGATTCGTCGACAGCGAAGAGATACGCTTTTACGCGATCGCCACGATTCCAGCGTTCGCCGGGGATCTGTTCTTCGTAGGGGATAACACCCACCGTGCGTCCAAGGTCGAGGTAGAGCATGCCGCGTTCGAATTTCTGAACGAGACCTGACACGATCTCGCCTTCACGTGCGCCATATTCATCGATGATGGATGTGCGTTCTGCTTCGCGGATTTTTTGGATGATAACTTGTTTGGCTGTTTGGGCTGCGATGCGTCCGAAATCTTCTTTTGTTTCAAGAGGGAAGATGATCTCATCTTCGATCTTGGCATCGCCTTTGATGATCTTGGCATCTTCAAGGAGAATATGGTGTTCGGGGTTATAGCGTACGCGTTCATCGCCTTCTTCGGGGATATCGTCTTCGTCTTCGCCAAGAATACGCACCGTTGAGTCGTCAACGACGATTTTTACCTGTGAAAACTCGGCTTCGCCGGATTCGGGGTTGAACTGGCAGCGCACGATCTGGCCGCGCTTTCCGTAATCCTTCTTGTAGGCTGCGGCCAGCGCCTGCTCGATCGCGTCCATTATTTTTTCTTTTGAGACCTTTCGCTCGCTTTCGAGTTCATCGAGAGCGGCATTGAATGCTTTCATGTCAAGCATAATTAACTCGCTATTGCATTTTTTAGTAAAAAAGCCGGGCTTTCGCACCGACTGACATATATAGAGTACAAAAAAGAAGGAAAAAAGTCAAAACGTGTCCCACTTCGGCCCCAAACCACACACAGCGCTTTGGGTAGAGAGGTGCAGCTGTTTGTTGCGTCGCCCATGCATTTGGGATCAGCTCTCACCCAAAGCGCTGTGTGTGGTTTGGGGCCTTACCTTTTTTGTAATCCACAGAAAGCATCCAACTTTTGTTTTACATATGAAGATAGTGTGAGATAATTGTGAGCAATGGAACCTACGAACAAAAAAATGCCAGGTGGTATGTCTGGCGAAGCGGTCGAGCATAATCCTAACAAGAAAATTGCCGTCACTGTTCTGGTGATCGTTGTCGTTGTTATTGCTGCAGTCTTCATCAAGAAAGCGATCGACGCAAAGAAAAACGCGAAAGCGGCTGTCGAGCTTCAGAACGAAGCAGCACAAGAGCTTGGTCAGACCGAGAATGAACTCTTTGACATCGATGCTGCTGAAAAGAAACTCGACGCTCTCAAAGAAAAACAACCAGCTCCCGTGAAAGAAGATCCTGCTGTTTTGCAAGAGAGAATTCAAGCAATGGACGCGGCACTTAACGATCTTGCTCAATAACCTATGAATACACTCTATAAAAAATATCTCGGGATCTTCTGCCTCGCAGTGGCCATGGTATTTGCTCTTGGTATGGGGAGCGCCAAAGTGGGAGCTCAATCTCCTGGCGCTGTCGACGGATATGCCTGGGCTGATGAAATCGGATGGATCAGCCTCAACTGTCTTACTGGTGGCGCTGGTCAGACCAACATCTGCGGCGTTTCAAACTATGGCCTCAATCTTGATGCTGCAGGAAATATCACCGGCTACGCATGGAGCGACAACTGGGGATGGATCCAGTTCAACGGCGGTTGCCCAGCAGGAGCTACTACTTTTATGCCCAATCAGCCATGTAATGCCTACAAATATGGTGCAGAAGTCCGTGGTTTTGCAAAAATAACAAACTTTTTCGCCCCAACTCCGTTTTGTAATGGTAATAACGGTCAAAACTGTGGTTTTGACCCACAGGTGGGCGGCTACATTAGTCTCGACAACAACAATGACCACGACTTTGGAGTCGTTGGTGTGCAAGATGCAGCCGGTTCATCCAACTATGGAGTCACTTTCACTGGCAATCTTATCGGAGGATACGGCTGGAACCAGGTTGCAGGATGGGTTCAGTTTATGGGTACAACCCCAGGTGCTGTGACAGTAACACTTATGCCAAATGCTGGTGCTATCGAAATCTGCGCAGCTAACCAAGCAACACTCACCTGGGATTCTACAAATGCCCTTTCGTGTAACGGTTCATGGGGAGCAACCAATCTTCCTCCTGATGGATTTATTGAGATCAGTTCTCCGGGAAGTTACTATGTGACCTGCGATGGTGTGCAAAGTAACACCGTTGTTGTCACTATTTCAGGTGGTGGAGCATGTCCTGAGGTAACAGGTGGAGCAACTATGTGTGAAGGCGAGGAATACGAAGTGCCTATCTCATGGCAGGTTGGTAATGCTATGACATGTACCACCAACTGGAGTACAGAAACATACTCAACACCGGGTACAGTCACTGTTGGTGTTATTCCAGATGATATTGGCGACAATTTCTACTCAGTAACCTGTAACGGAGTAACCAGTAACTCAGCTCTTGTAACACTCCTTCCAGATAGTGATCCTTCTTGTTCAGATAATGATGCACCTGTTCTCTCAAGTGATGCCGATCTCATGTGTAAAAACGCACTTGAGCCGGTCAATCTTTCATATCAATACGACGGTGGTGTCGGTAGTGTTTGTACTGCATCATGGGATGCCACTCTCGACCTCCCTGGTACAGGCGGTTCTGTTCAAGTAAACCCTTCAACTGTCGGTCAACATACGTACTCAGTGACATGTGATGGCCAACAGAGTAACGAGGTTGTCATAACCATTCTCGACTCGAACAATCCAAGCTGTAACTCCGATGTCTACTGTCTTGACCCTGATGCAATTAATGGACCAGGTAGTCCAGGAGCACCACATCTCCTTCCATGTGTCTTTGGTCCAGGTAGTGGTTGTGAGGATCCTGCAGCGATTAACTACAACAACACTGAAGGAGACGCCTGCATCTACAACGGCATTGGAGGTAAACCGATTATCGAAGAGTTTTAATTACTAAGTTATAAGTTATAATATATATTATGAAAAAATATTTTTCTCCCCAGTCTGTGCGAAATGTGATGGCGATATTCCTTACAGTCGTCATCGGTCTTGCTGCAAATTACGCATCTGCAGTATGGCAGGGTCCTACAGGTAACCCGACAGAAAATAACCCAGCGAACATTTTGACAACGCTTGGTGACCAGTCAAAAAACGGGAAGCTTTCGGTTGGTGGTCTTGATCCAGCTCCAGCTGCACCGTACGGTTTCCAAGTAGGTATGTCTTCGACAGCCTACACTACAGCGGAAGACGGTATCAAATCATACGGTCCTCTCGCGGTATTTGGTAACACAGGCCTCTTTGGAAACGTAACTGTTGGTCCAAAGATGACGATTCCAACACAGCCGGTCACATTTCAGGTGACTGGCCGAGGAAGTATGTCGCAGAATTTGATTCTTGGAAGCAACACTCTTCTTACTGCTTCCAATCCTAATGACCTCGTTGTTGTGGGCAGTACTACTACAGGCTCACTTCAGGTGGGTGACAACGGAGACCCAGAAGATACCGCTGACTTTACTCTCGAACTTCGTGGTAACACCAACATTGGATACGGTAATACCTGCTCACTTACCTCAGACCGAATGGACGACGGTTGTCCCCTTGGTTCGTATCTTGCAAAGTTGAATCTTAATACAGGTGGCGTAGACTCTATCACTGGGGTGTGTCGATATCTTGAACCTGCTCCTGATCAGCCGTTTGATGTGGGTGACTGTTATGGCGGTGGAGGTGGAGGTGGTAACGGAGGTGGAAATATTCCGCTTGACGTTACTATTGCGCACCGTTGGACCGAAGTGAACCCATACTTCCTCAGTGTTAATGATTACAATCCTAACAATGCAGTTGTTGGTGTCTGGACAACATCGACTATCCAACCAACGTGTGTTGAACAGGGTGGTCCAAGTGAAGTAACGATCCAACTTGATGTTAATAATAGTGTTGCTCCGATAATCGGAGGTGTCCCACCATTCACATACCAGTGGTCTGAAAAAATAAAAGAAAATGTTATTACGACTAACCCAGCACCTGCTTCAACTGGATGGACAGTAATGCCTGGTCCTACTACATCACCAATAAGATACGTGACCGTGGATAACTACTACCTTAACAGTGAGCTCGATTCTAAGTTCTGGAAAGTTGTTGTAACCGACTCTGTGGGTGAGACAGCAACTGATATCTTTGCTGCACACGATATCCTTGGTCCTGTGAACGATGATAACGGCTTCTGTGATTAAGTCGTAATTAATTCGCACAAAACAAAAACCCCATTCGGGGTTTTTGTTTTGTGCGTGATACAATAGATGTAGCATATGCACATTGAACCAGGACAATTTAGAAAATTTATTCTTGAAACGGGACTTATGAGTGCCGCCGAATACGATGCGGCTGAAAAAAAAGCAGACGAAACTGGCGTGAGTCTGCACGACGTTATCCTTTCAAGTGGAAAAATAAAAGAAGGCGATTTGCATCGTGTGGAAGCCTACGTGCTTGGTATTCCATACGTTTCACTTACAAGCGAAAAAATAGAATCGTCTGTTCTTTCTCTCATTCCTGAACCCATCGCTCGAAAACACAATATCGTTGCATTCCGAAAAACAGCAGCCGGTCTTGAAGTGGCGATGCTCGACGCGGGCGACCTTCAGGCCATCGACTTCATTAAGAAAAAAAGTGGTCTCAAGATATTGCCACGCCTCACCGACAGTGAATCTATCAAAACAGCACTTACGCTGTACAAGAAAAGTCTGAAGGCAGACTTTGACGCGATTATCAAGAAAGAAAGTGCATCACTTCGTACCATTGCCGAAGAAGCAGGCGAAGATGTTGGCGAAGAGAAATTGAAAGAGATGGCAGAAGATTTGCCGATCGTGAAGATCGTGGATTCGCTTATCTCCCACGCTATTCTCCAAGGTTCGTCTGATATTCATATTGAGCCAGGAGAAGAATCACTCGTTGTGCGATATCGTATCGACGGTATCCTTCATGATGCGATGACGCTTCCCAAAGATTCTGCGCCTGGTATTACGGCACGTATTAAAGTGCTTTCGAATCTTAAGCTTGATGAAAAACGTTTGCCGCAGGACGGCCGATTCAAGATCGTTTCTGATGAAGAACGGGTTTCATTTCGTGTGTCCACACTTCCGACCTACTTTGGTGAAAAGATCGTGATCCGTATCCTTCGTGAAAATGCAAAAGGGTTTACCCTTGAAGGGCTTGGTTTTCATGGAGAAGCGCTCGAACGGATCCATGAAGGAATGAAACAGCGCGCGGGGATGCTTCTTGCGGCTGGCCCCACAGGAAGTGGAAAAACAACGACACTCTACACTATGCTCGACCTTCTCAATACGCCCGAAGTGAACATTTCTACCGTGGAAGATCCTATCGAATACCAAATGCCGCGCATCAATCAGACGCAGGTGAAGCCAGAGATAGGCATGACATTTGCCAACGGTCTTCGTTCGCTTCTTCGTCAGGACCCTGATATCGTGATGGTGGGAGAGATTCGTGACGGAGAAACAGCATCACTTGGCATCAATGCGTCGCTCACCGGACACCTTGTACTCTCCACAGTCCACACCAACTCCGCCGCCGGGGCTATTCCGCGCCTTATCGACATGGGAGTGGAACCATTTCTGATCATTTCCACACTGAAAGTGGTGATCGCGCAGCGTCTTGTGCGAAAACTCTGTGGTGACAAAGAGAAGTATTTTCTTTCGGCAGGAGAACGTGCTGCTATTGGCCGCGTGGTGGATCTTGACCGGATGCTCGAGCTTCTGAAAAAAGAAAACGCTGTGCCACCGAATGCTACATGGGAAACGATCCCTTTTTACCGCGCAAAACCGAGCGCTGAGTGTGAGACAGGATACCGTGGCCGCGTGGGAATCCACGAAGCGCTTCGCGTATCTCCGGCTATCAAAGAAATTATTCTTCGTGGTGGTTCTGAATACGAGATTGAAAAGCAAGCAAAAGAAGAGGGAATGATGACGATGATCGAAGACGGTATCTATTTTGCCGTGATGGGCGTGACGACGACAGAAGAAATACTGCGAGTGGTTTCGGAATAGGGGTGTGTATAGGAAGTAGAGAAAAGATCTGAGTACTCAGGTCTTTTTTGTTTTTCAAAAAGTTCTAAAGAAATTCTAAAGTTCTTCGTGTTATACTTTTGGGAGAAATGAAGTATTCGTACGTGGCACAAACCAATACGGGTGAAAAGAAAGAGGGAGTGCTCGAGGCTCCCGACCGTTTTGCTGCAGCGAAGATGATCCGTGAACAGGGACTTATTCCCATCGCTACGCGTGAGAGCACTAAGGCTATGACGGTAGATGAATTCTTCGCGAAGTATCTAACCAAGATTAAACTCCAGGAAAAGATTCTCTTCACTCGTAATTTGGCTGGTATGTTGAAAGCGGGGCTTTCGCTTTCTCGTGCGCTTGAAGTGCTTGAAAAGCAAACAAAAAATAAAGCATTTCAGAATGTTCTTCACGCTCTATTTGTGGATATTGCGGCAGGAACACCGCTTTCTGCAGCGATGGCGAAGTTTCCGAAAGTATTTTCAACACTGTTTGTTTCAATGGTGCGTGCGGGTGAAGAGTCGGGAAGTGTTCCTATGGCGCTCACAGAGATAGGGCAGAACCTCGAGCGCACCTATACGCTCAACAAGAAAATAAAAAGTGCGCTTATGTATCCGCTCATCATTTTGTGCGCTATTGTTTTGATAGCTATTTTGATGTTTATTTTCGTCGTGCCGACTATTACAAAAACGTTTATTGATCTTGGTGTGGATCTTCCGGCGACAACACAACTTATTATTTCGATCAGTGATCTTTTTGCAAACCACACACTGGCGGTGCTTGGTGGTCTTGGTGGTGCGGTGTTTGGGATCTATGCTCTGACTCGCATAACGGTAGTGCATGATGCGCTTGATCTTTTTTATACAAAAATGCCACTTCTTGGTGAGCTTGTGCGTGAGATTAATGCTGCACGTACTGCACGTACACTTTCTTCTCTTCTTGCAGCCGGAGTGGATATTACAAAAGCGATTACTATCACACGTGATGTGGTACAGAATGTGCACTACAAGCGCGTCCTTGAAGAGACAGAAGCTGCCGTACAGAAAGGTCGGCCGATGTCGGAATCCTTTCGTGCGCACCCGAAGCTTTTTCCGGTGATGGTGGGAGAAATGATGTCTGTTGGTGAGGAGACGGGAAAGCTTTCGGATATGCTGCTTTCAATTGCAGAGTTCTATGAAGAAGAAGTTGATACAAAAACAAAAAGCCTTTCGACGATCATTGAGCCACTGCTTATGATAGTGATCGGTGCGGCGGTGGGCTTCTTTGCGCTGGCGATGATTACTCCTATGTATTCGCTTCTCGATGCTATTTAGTATGAAAAAAGGATTTACCTTATTTGAAATAATTATCGGTGTTGCCATTATTGGTGTTATTGCGGCGGTCGTTGCGTATCCGCTTTCTAATTTCCGCCGAGCTCAGGCGCTTCGTGGGGGAGTGGAAGATCTAGCGGCGTTCATTCAGGAGTCGCGAAGTCTCACTCTTTCGTCTCGTGACTCTCTTCAGTACGGTGTGCATCTTGAAACCGACCGCGCAGTTCTCTTTTCAGGAGCATCCTACAATGCCGCTGCCGCGAGTAACCGCACGATGTATTATCCCGCCGGTATCACCGCTTCCTGGAGCCTCGCCGGTTCCGGTGCCAACGTGATCTTCAACCGTCTCACTGGTGAGACAGATCACTATGGTACAATTACGCTGAGCCTTTCCTCTCCGACGGTGACTAAAACCATTACTATTTCAAAACTGGGAAGCGTGGATAGCAACTAAGATGCGCATACATTTTTTTACAAAAAAACGAGGGTTTGCAACGGTGGAAATCCTTATTGCGTCCACGATTGTTTCTGTGGCGCTGATCGCGCTCGTGCTTTCGACCAGCCGCGCTGTTGATATTTCTATCGAATCTGTGGAGCGTGTACAGGCAGCGTTTCTTCTTGAAGAAGGAGCGGAGTCGGTGAAGCTCATTCGCGACGGTGCGTGGAGCTCTATCAGTGGCCTCACTGCGGGTACGACGTACTACTTGAATTTCAATGGGACACAGTGGACGCTTTCTACAACAAACCCTGGTGCTATTGGTATCTTCACTCGCACGATTGTTTTTGCGAATGTGTCTCGTGATGGGAATTCAGATATTGCGGCTACCGGTACCAATGATCTGAATACAAAACGTGCGACGGTAACGGTTTCTTGGAACAGCGTTTCGGGTGCGCGCAGTGAGTCGATGGAATTTTATATAGCAAATATTTTTGAATAATATGAAGAAAGGAGTGCGCACATCACGAGGATATACGATCATCGAAACGGTGGTGTACATCGCGCTGTTCGCGGTGCTTTCGCTCGCGTTTACGCAGACGATGATTACGATCATGAAATCGTACACACAAGTGGAAGGGAATCGCGACATTCTTGATGCATCGCATGTCGTGATGGAACGCCTTGGTCGCGAAATCAGAGGGTCTCAGGCGATCGATGGGAATAGTGTGTTTCATGCATCTACTTCTGATATATACCTTTCCGGTGAAGACTCAGTCGGCAATGCGCGTACGGTGCGTATTCGAAAAAATGGGACGAATCTTGAGTTTTATGAAAATGGAACGCTGTCTGGGAATCTCAATCCTGCATCGATAGAGGTTACCAGTTTTGAAGCTGCGCAGGTGACGTCTACCAATGGAAGCGCGATTAAGTTTGCGGTGACGTTTCGAAATACGGAAGGTGTGATTGTGACGAGGACATTTTATAATACGGTCGTTTTGCGAGGGTCATATTAGTATGAATACTTTTTTGAAAAATGGAGGTGAGGTGCGGCGAAACCATG
>CAYMIO010000010.1:0-26163 GCA_964390875.1 uncultured Candidatus Saccharibacteria bacterium | reverse complement strand
GAGGTTTTGAAACGCAAGCGCCCTCACGCGCCCTGCGGCGCTGCGGGTCCGAGTCAAAACCTCAGGAAAACACAGCTCCTTCTGGGGCGGGGCGACTGTTTACTAAATCCAATTCACTAAATAGGCAAAGGTAATGATACCTGCCAAAAGACCAAGGAGTGTATGCACGCGAAAAAGGATCACGACGATGAGAATCACGATCGCAAATTTGATATAGCCCATCGCTTGGATAGAATCTACGATAGCCGCAGAAAGTGTTTGCATTTCATTCATACAAAAAGTATAGCACGCACAGCTAGACCTGCCAGGTTTTAAGTTCTTCGATCACAGGGGCGATCATTTCATCATCGATACTTTTCGGATCGATGTGTGAATGCTGCGCAATCTCAGTTTCAATACGTTCCATTGAAGCGTAGTAGCGTTCACGGTAGCCACCAGGTGCAGCGCCGTATCTTTTTTCTCCGTCTTCTTGGCGTTTGGCAAGTGAAACAACTCCTTGTGGGTACACACGGTTGTCCGCATACCCAATGATTTTTATACCAAAGTCTTCTGTCGCAAGTCTCTCTTCAATATGTCCAAAGTCCACCGTCTCGACGATCTCCACGATACGCTCGCTGCCTGTGACATCTTTCACAATACGCAAACTCGCTTCATGTTCATCTGTTCCGTATGTTTCAATATATTCTTTTTTCACCTCTTCCCAGTAGGCTCGACCTTCCGGTTCTAAAAACTCTGGAAATACCCCGAGGTCGAATTTTATGATATTCCCCATATCGTGAAGAAGCGCCGCACGAACGACATACTCAGCATCGACAGACACGGTGGTGTTGTCGCATAGTATTTTCGAAACAGCCGCAACACGCAGCTGGTGAAGCCTGAGTTGTGGAAGAATCCTGTATTCGTCATAGACACTCATGATGTTCTTCATATTCCCACTGTATCAGAAATCACGATTTTGTAGAGCAGATCATCTTTTCTTCATGCCGAAAGACACTGCGAAGGAAAAGGAGGCCGATGAAGATTGCGATGCCGGCGCCCAAAAGTGTGACAGCTGCGCCAAGTACCTGCCAAAGAATACCAAAGACAATACCAGAGAAGAGCGCACCAAAACCGTTGGCGGCATGGAGGAATCCGTATGCGCGACCACGACAATCCGCTTCTACGAGATACGCAATGTATGAACGGCCAACACCTTCCGTGGCCGCAGTGAAAAGACCAACAAAGAAAAATCCGAGTATGAGAAATGCCGGGTCAGCCGCAAACGCTATCGCCGCGTAACCAATGAGAAGTGAAATGTACCCGCCGATGAGTACGAGCCGCGCTCCAAATTTGTCGAAGATTCGACCGAACGTGATAGATGAAAACGCAGACACAAAATTGTGAAAGGCGTACAAAAGCGGGATCATGGCAACAGAAAGGCCCACTTGTTCTGTTTGAAGCAGAAGCAAGGCTGTCGGCACTGTTCCAAAAGAAAGGAAAAATACAGAACCGAGGTACCGCTTCATCGTTGGTGGAAGTTTTAAAAACGTACGCGGTTTCAATTTCCCTATCGCCATCACCGCCGCTTTGTCTTTCACAAAATACAGGGTACCGAGCGCGAGCATCCCAGCGATGAACGCCACCGCAAACACATTTGAAAAGTTTCCAGGAAACGCCTCAAGAAGAAGGAACGCGACAATAGGGCCAAGGATCCCACCCATGAGGTCCATTGCCTTGTGTACGCCAAAAGACTTTCCGTATTCATTTGATGCGGAAGAAAGTGAAATGAGCGCATCACGCGGAGCTTCGCGGATCCCCTTCCCTGCGCGATCAAAAATACGCAAAAATGCCACGAGCGGAAATGTTTTTGCAAAGGCGTAGAGCGGCCGTGTTGCCACAGAAAAGATATAGCCGAAGATGACGAACATCTTTCGTTTTCCGTCACGGTCGCTCTTTGCACCGGAGTAAATACGCAAAAATCCTGCAGCTGCATCAGCCGCACCTTCTACAATACCGAGCGATGCCGCGCCGGATTTCAAAACAGAAGTAAAAAACGCGGGGAAAATAGAAAGAACCATTTCGGATGAAATGTCATTGAAAAAAGAAACAAGCCCCAGCAAAAATACATTCTTCCGCACGCCCATAATTTTCTTTTCATTTTCCATGAATACAGGAAGTGTACAGGAAAATGAGGAAAATAAAAAAACCAACCTTAAGGATTGGTTTTGTTTAGATTCATAAAATGTACTTACACTAAAGTTTCCAAAAAATCTTTGACAACTTCTTTACTTAAAACACTATGAGTAGACTGTACTTGAAAATAGCGCTTAAGACGGACAACTTCACTTTCTCTTTTTTCTGTTGGGCATTTTTCAAGATACTGAGTAAGTAGGCGTACTATATACCTCACACCCTCAAGATCGTTCATAATGCAAACAGAATGCTGATCAAGTCCCAGTTTAGCCAATGCATTCCCTTCGTTAGCACTCTTCACAACAGAACTGAGCTGTTTAAAAAAAGTATCGATGATCAGTGTCCCATCATCCTGCACTTGTTGCTTTTGTATGCTGTGTACTTCCATATTAGGTTATTAAATATTTAACTTAAAGTACCATACAAAGCACTTTATGTAAAGTTTTTAGAGTAACTTTTTCACATACGTATCGATTCCATCCATTGTTTTAAGCTCTTTTTCTTCCACATACCGATATTCATCA
Organism: uncultured Candidatus Saccharibacteria bacterium; assembly: GCA_964390875.1. Taxonomy (GTDB): domain Bacteria; phylum Patescibacteriota; class Minisyncoccia; order Phycocordibacterales; family UBA9973; genus CAYMIO01. The sequence continues at coordinate 23,467 of CAYMIO010000010.1, read as the reverse complement.
TGCTCCTCTGAAAGGACCACTTCCCCTTCTGCCTTTCCCGTATACGTGAGGCGCACGATGTGTTTTTCTACATGACTGGGGAAAATATCCTGCGCACCAAGAAGCACTGGTGTACCGACAAGAATCAGTCCTGTTTCTTCTTTCACCTCCCGTGCCAAATTTTCCAAAAGACTCGTACCGGGATATATCCTTCCACCAGGAATATCCCACCGATTCGCGACTTCAGGATACTTTTCTTTACTCCGACGAAGAAGGAGTACTTTACCCTCTTCATTTTTTATCAAAACTTTTACACCGACTTGGAGTTCCATATATAAAAGAAGTATGGCAGGAATATCAAAAAAGAAAAGGAATACATGGTATCCTTAGAGAAACCCCTTAAAAACACTGAACATGAATACAGAACGCACTTTTCGGGCCGACCTTGATCGAGCTGCCGAAGAATATTTGACTTTGAACAACCTGAAACCTCGTGGAAGCCCGTACATGAACATCAAAGCAGTCATCTTGTTTACACTGTTTATATGTTCACTGCTAGTCACATTGTTTGTATCGATCTGGTTTGAGCCGCTTGTCGGATTCTTTATTGCGGGCATCGGATTCAACATCGGACACGATGCATCCCATTACTCATTCTCCGAAAAACTCTGGGTCAACAAAACCTTGGTGCTTTTCTTCGACTGGTCCGGCGTATCGTCCACCCTCTGGGAGGCTCAGCACGTCAAAGAGCACCATGAGCATGTCAACGACGAAAAAGACCCTGACATCCACCAGAATCCTTTCTTCCGTCTTTCCCTTCACCAGCCGCGAAGGTGGTGGCATCGATTCCAAGCATGGTATGCGATTCCCTTGTATACCTTTTCCCACTTTTCATGGAGCCTTGCTGGTGATATGAATTCTTATCGAAAAAAGAAAGTGAGATACAGGAAAGTATCATTCACCCCCTACAAACATCTTGTATTCTGGCTGGGAAAGACTTTTTTTATCTTCACTTTCATAGTGCTGCCGTTTTTCTTCTATCCTCCACTCCAAGCAATCCAGGGTTTCTTTCTTTTTATCGGAACATCAGGACTGGTTACGACACTGATCTTCCAACCCGCGCATGCTGTCAGCGGAAGTGAATTTACCACCGCAGCAACCGAGCCAGACAAATGGAAACGTCAGGTGAGAGAAACAACCAATTTTGCTTCAGGCAACAATGTGACAGGAAAAGTCGTGTGCTGGATTCTCGGAGGGCTCAATCATCAGATAGAGCATCACCTCTTCACGCTCTACAGCCACCATCACTATCCTGCGCTTGCGCCTATCGTGAAAAAAATATGCGAAAAGCATAACGTACCGTACAAGTCGCTCAGCTTTTGGCGAGCGATAGTATCCCATTTCAAACATCTCAATGAGATGGGAAAAAAATAAATCTAAAAATCCAGCATTCGCGTGCTGGATTTTTTATTTCCCCTCCTTATGCGTCCTATGAATCGCCGCAAGTACACCGGTTAGGCGACCAAGCATAAGACCGAAGACGAGCGACATCGTGATGCCGGAGATCATGATTCCGTCAGCGTGATAGGTGTGTTCAAGATACCATTGAGTGGCGAGGCGGAGCCCCACGTACATCACGATCAAGGTAAGACTCGCGATATCGAGCCGACCTGTTTTGATCACTTCTTTTTTTTCATCCCAATGCGCAGCCTGAATTTTTGAAAAAATAAACACACCTGCAAGAAAACCGGCGAATGCGACGACGAGTGCGAGCTCGGCCGTGAGCTTTGTCGTCAAGGTATCAAAAAACATAATACCCCCTGTGATAAGTGTCAGTGCGGCAAAAAGCGAAAGGCGGATGACAAGCATTTGGTGCAACTTTCCTTCTTTATGAAGCTTGGTAACGGTTTGTATTTCTTCCGGAAGCTCTGCAGGCAATTTCAATTCCATGAGAGAGATTGTAGCAAAGTTTCTACCGTTATCATCCTTGCCTAAAAACAAGCTCTATTGTGTGAACAAGCAAGACAAAAACCCCTTCCGGGGCTTTTGTCTTTTTATAAAGTTTAGTTGTCGTCGTCACCCTTACCACTTCCCGAATGATCGTCGTCGTTTGAGTCATCGTCGTTGTCATCTGAGTCGTCTTCATCGTCGCTTCCACTTCCTGAATTGTCGTCATCTGAATCATCGTTCGAATCATCGTCTGAGTCGTCGCTGCTGTCATCTGAAGAGTCATCACTATCGTCTGATGAGTCGCTATCTGAATCATCGTTGGAATCATCATCTTTTCCACGACCACGAGAATCGTCGTCATTCTTCTTGTCCTCGATTTCGATCTTTGTGATAGCTCCGTTTTCAGAAATGATTTCAATTTTTTGACCATTTCGTTCAACTTCTATCTTTCCATCTTCTCCTGTAGCAAGGAGTGCGCTGAGTGCTCGCACAAGGTCGGCGTGCGCGTCACTTGTACCAAGAGCAGCAAGGGCTGTTTGGATGCCTCGTACAAAGTCGTCACGAGCGTCATCGCTGAGCACACTGTCGCGTCGTGCAGAATCATCGTCTGATATAAAATCTTTGTCCTGTGGACGGCTCGCACGATCTTCTGTTTCAAAAGAAAGTCGCGCAGCAACTACTTCTTCAGAAAGACTGTACTTTGTAGCAATAGCAGCGATAACTGTTTCGCGAGTAACTGCGGTCGTGGTAAATCCGTATTTTTTGTCATCGGCTTCCACTTTCACCACTGTTTCGTTGGTAAACACATCAGCTTCGATTTCAAGTACGGTTGCTCCACTGAGATTGACTGCTGTCTCCTGACGAGACGCTGCCTGTTCTTGCGAAATTTCTTCAGCCTCACGCAAACGTTCGCTGGCGATTTTTTCTGCAAAAGATTCTTTGTCGCTTGAAAGAGCGAGGCGTGCACGTTCGGCAGCAAGGTCAACACTGAAAAGTGTGTCGCCTGGCTTTGCGCTATCGGATGCGGCCACCACGGTACCGCCAGTGATAATAAGGAGAAGTGCAATAATTGCTGCTGTCATATATCTAACTCGTATACATGCGAATAATGTGCGGTAGCCCTTGTGAGGTAGCGTGTCTAATCAATACTTCTAATTCCATGCTCCCTTAGTATATACCCGAAGAAGACGAAAAGGTTACAGGTCGAATTGTTGGGGGCCTATCGGGAATCGAACCCGAATCGAAGGTTCCACAAACCTCAGTGTTAACCGTTACACCATAAGCCCCATATTGCGTCCGCCAAGCGAACGAATGCATTTATACCAGATATTTCGGCTTTTTGCTAGCCTATTTCGCCTTAGTATGAAGATACCGAACGAAAAGCTGACTTCCAAGAATAGCAAGAAGGATCACGAGTAGATACACACCAAGAAGCACCCAGAAATTCACCATGAGTCCGCGGAGTGCACCGAGAATGAAAATAAAGTACCAACTCGTAATGGAGATAGCTCCGAGCGCAAAAGCGATCTTGCGAAGACGTACGAGTTCACCTGGCTTATGCTCATGAGAGTCACCAAAACTAATATGAATAAGTTTTGGTTGTACGATCACATTGAGAAGATAGCCATTAACCACAAGCACAAAGACACCTATCATCTTCACGACGAATTTCGGAGTCGCAAGAAGAATTTCAGGTTTGATCATAAAGAGCCCAAATCCTGAAAGAAGAATAATACCAAGACCAACCCAGATCGCGTTTGAAATAGTCTTCATCACACTCGCTTCTTCTTCGGAAATCTTGTAGTCGCGGAGGAATTTGAAAAAGAGAAGGTCGGTAATGGTCGCTCCCCCGACGCCTATCGCCACACCAAAGAGATGAAAGAGTGTGAGAAGCTTGATGTGCGGCAAGAGCAGTTCACCAATACCACTGGTGAAGAACACTGCGGTTACTATAAAAATGACAGTTGAGATTGCAGCTGAAGAAAGACACCAGATACACCATTGCTTGAGGACAAACGCTTGGATGGAAATGAGGTACAGAGAGAAAAGAAAGGCACCACCCGAGAGCACGAGAATAATGAGCGAGAGAAGTGGGTTGCCAGCATGCGTCACAGCTACCACCCCGTGGAGGATGGCAATGAGCGCGTAATATCCCATACCAATAGCTTCGAGCGGTATACCGAGGAATGTGGAGTAGTCGGAAGTGACCACAGTGTCACAGTTGGAACGAAGCGGACAGATGAGTGGTTTTTTCGCGCGTTTCTTCTCAAAAATGTGATACGCGATCGAAAATCCGATGAACGACAAAAATAAAATAATGATATGCGCTGCTGTTTCCATAATGAAGTATCCTTACTATAGCAGTTTTTTCGCGACTATGACATCACGGTCAGAAACGCAGCCACGCTCGTGCGTAGAAAGTGAAAGTGTTACCTTCGTGTAGCGAATATCAATATCCGGATGATGCTCTTCTTCTTCGGCAATATCCGCAACACGCGCCACGAAGTCGATCGCCTCAGGAAATGTTGTGAAGGAATACGTTTTTGTGATTTGTTTTTTTGACACGTCGAATGTCCAGCCTTCCATTTCAGCAAGATTGAGCGCCACATCTTCGTCGCTCAGACATTCTGCTTTTTTGCATGTCGCACAGATTTCCCCTTTCATATTATTCACCTTGGCAAGAAAGAGTCGGCTTGGTATCGCGAGCAATCGCACTTCCAAGGTTGTCGACACAGAAATACTGGCTGTTTGAAATAGGAGCAGCGATCACAAATGTTTTTGCGGTACTTGCGCAGACCACAGTGCCTGTTCCTAGAAGTCCTTCGAGTGGCACGATGAGGCTTTTGGCTCCAAGATCATCGGGAGATGTGCAGAATCCTGCGTAACTTTTTTTCTTGCTGTAGTAGCTTTCGGCAATAGCGCGTGTTGTTGAAAGCGTATTCTTCACACTGGTATCGCGACGAGCGATAGCAACATTCTGTTGGTGTTCAACATAGGACTCAGCAGAAGAAAGCATAGGAGTAGTGAGCGTGGTGTTGTAGTCGGAAATAGTCGCAGTCACCTGTGCAGAAAACGCACTGAGACTTCCGATTGGTTCAGGAGTGCGTACTTTGAATGAGACTTTTCTCAGAAGCATATCTCGCTTACCGAGCCATACTTCTCCATCGGTGAGGACGAGAGTTTTTAAAATGGATTCAAAGCGGGCAGGAAGGTCGTGAGGGGCGAGCGCAGCGAGCGCCGCATCAATGTTGCTTGAAACGAGAGAGAATTGGAAACGACGAACAGGTGTTCCCGCATCATCCCCTTCTGGAAGTTCACTTGTCACTGAAAGAGCACCACTGTGTGTGAGCGCTTCAAATACAGCAGGAGAACGAGTGATAATGTCGAGTGTTTCAATTATTTCTCCAGGAAGATCTTGGGTTATCTCTTCATCGTGAGGCACTGTAAGCCACAAGGGTTGTCGAGCAGCAAAGATTTCATTCAATTCTTCTGCTCCTTCTATCTCGTCTGTTTTAATATGAAGAAGATTTTCAGACACTACCCCTTCTCCACGCATAGATACGCTCGCTCCCGCTGATTCTTGGGTTTCAATAGAGTATCGAGTGGTATAGGTAGCCCCAGTATCACTTTGTGTAACGCCTCCTGAAAGTACGATGCTGAGAGGAAATTTAGTTTCATCTCCGAAGTCCGGAGGAAACACAACACCGAAATCTTTGAGTTCATCGCGCCCAGAAGAAGAAAGAGTTGCCTCAGCTTCGATATTCACGTTGTATCGATACGAAGTGAGTGCGCCAAACTTTTCAAACGACGCGCCAAGAACTGCGCCCGATGAAGGGTTGAAGTAAGTGACGTATGCATAGTACCCTCCTGCAAGCATCGCAAGAATAAGAATGATAATACCAAGCATTTTGAATATTCTTTTTCCTGAACCACCTCCACGCTCACGGATAACAACGTCACTTTCTGCGGGCATCCCGACAAAATGAGGAATCTCTCCCACATGCGTCGGTGCGTATATTCCAGGATTCGTAGATGGTGTCTCAGTGCGAGCTATCGGCTGATACTGAGAAATAGGACGAGCACCCATAGGCGCAGCGGTTGGTTGCTGCATTTGTGGCGCTTGATATAGAGGCGCTGAAGACATCACTGGTTGCACTGGAGTGAGCGGTTGAATAGGAGTCATTGGTTTTGGCTCTGCCGGCATTTGCACTTGGTTTACAGCGTAACCACCGTAATTCATTGGACTTGCGACTGGCTGAGGCTGGAAGGACTGGGGTTGCTGCGGCAAAGGTGCAGGCTGCGCTGGAGCAGGAGCTGCGGCTGGCTGTTGCCATGGATTCTGCGCGGCGGTAGGAGGAGTGACAGGCTGCGCTTGAAACACCGGCTGGCTTGGCGCTGCTTGTGTATTTCCCCATGGAGATGTTGGCTGCTGTGGCTGGAAAATTTCTCGTGGCTGCTGCACGAGCGAAGAAGAAGGTGCAGGCTGGGGCGCTCCCGCTGGCGCAAATCGTCCGCTTGGGTTTGCAATAAACGAAAGCGCTTCATCCACATCGACAGGATTCCACCCACCGCGGTCGACGAGTACACTTCGAATCGCCTCACGCGAAGCACCAGCGCGAAGTTGTTCTTTTATGTAAAATAAAATATCTTGATTGATCATACGCTGTGTGTATTGTAGCACATGAGAAAAGTACATGCGCAAGAAAAAAGCCTCGAGATTATCTGAGGCTTTTAAAACATATTCATTGCTCAAGATTGAGAGCAAATGAAATATTCATGACAGTTTCACTTCGAGCTTTTCCGCTCGGATTGATTTCATAATGGAGAAACCACCCAGGACGAATGTAGGTTGTCGTAAACCCAAAATACTCATCCGACTGTACGCCAAGATACAACGCACTCCGCCGACCCGAAATAATACATTTTGAAAGAGACACGCGTTTGTATTCTTCAAACGTCTTATCCACGAGAAAATGTAGCTCAAAGCGCATTTTCAAAACATCGTTCTGAGCGACGGTTCTCACACCGACGAGCGTTTTACTTTCAAAAGAACCTATTTCCGATTTGGATGTCACACCTTCAGTGGCTCGCGTGCGACGTGTATCATTCCCTGCAGTCACTCCCATGAGCACACTTTTTGTGCCAACAAGAATAGAACCAAACGACTCAACCTTCCTAATTGAAAAATTTCCTTCGTAGAAAATATCAATAACGGCCGGCGTAATCTTCGGGTGAACCAGTCGGTAGTAGAAACCCAATTTCGTTTCAAGAGTCACGACAGGGTCCGATACTTCACTCCCTGAAACTTTTTTCTGAACAGGAATGCCAAGCTTCTGTCTTTTATACAGAGCACCGAGAGATATTGTTCCAGCAAACGCTGAGGTGTCGCCTTCTGGAACAACGCAGTAATCAAAAGGCGGATACTGTCCAAAAGACACAGTGCTTACACAGAGCACCAAGAGAAGAATTATGTTTTTCATATAAAAAGAGCTTTTCTTGTAGTATACACCTCTTTCAGTGAAGGGATTTTAATGCTAGCCTCAAGACATGCAAGAAAGCTTTCGCGAAGGAAACAACATAACGGCATGGAAAAACGAAGGCGAGCTTCTCTCTGAACTCGTGGAGCGCATCCGAAATGAGTTTGATATTCAAAAAGATTCCCCTATCACCTACGCCGGAAGGCTCGATCCAATGGCGGAAGGAGTGATGCTGCTTCTTGTAGGAGAAGCTGTCCACGAAAAAGATATCTACCTCAAACTTCCCAAAACATACGAGGTTGAAATGCTCTTTGGAATCTCGTCCGACACGAGTGACGCGCTTGGAATAGTCAGCGGACATGAAACAGTGCCATCGGCAGAAACCGCAAGTGAAACAATCCGAACCTTCCCAAAAACATACGCGCAGCGGTACCCAAACTATTCATCGAAGCCCGTAAACGGCAAGCCACTTTTCCAGCATGCGCGAGAAGGAACTGAAATAAAAGCGCCGACACATGAGGTAACAATACATGAAGTGGAAATAAAAAATTCCCGTGAAGAAACAGGAAGCGAGATCGCAGATCGAGCGATCCAGCGAATCCAAAAAGTGAACGGAGATTTCCGACAAAGTGAGTGTATCGCATCATGGAAGCAGTTTCAAAAAGACTTTGCTGAGAAAAAGTTTCTGATCGTTGAAACAACCATCACGGCCGAAGGCGGCACCTACATGCGCATGCTCGCACAAGACATTGCCGAAAAAATGCAAACAGGAGCAATCGCGTGGAAAATAGTGAGAACAAAAATTGGAAATTAAAAAAATCGGCACAGGTGCCGATTTTTTTAATTGATGTGCGCGAGAGAGGACTTGAACCTCCACGCCCTTGCGAGCGCTACCACCTCAAGGTAGTGCGTCTACCAGTTTCGCCACCCGCGCAGGTGTTTCGAAGCATCAAACTGATGCGCTTCGCATTGTACACGAATACCCATCTTTTTCAAGGGCTAAGTCTTGCAGGGCTCATTTTGATTTGATACATTGAATCTGGTGCTTGTGAGGGCTCAGGCTCTCTCGCGGTTACAATTAAACTGCAGCCAAGTACCATCAAAGCACCCGCCGTTTGGCGGGTTTTTTGATTCAATCGCTCTCAAGATCTCCACTGTGCATCCGCCGCTCGCCAGTCCCCCTATCTTTTCCCCAAAACGGAATAATGCTCAGAAAAAACTTTTCAGCGCCCTCTATCTCTTTCACCACGACTTTCACTCGAACTTTTGATCCGTGTGATTCCATGATCGCAATAAATTCATAATAGGTCGTCCATTTCAATACCTTCTGCCACCGCTTCTGTTTCTTTACTCTTTCGAACTTCTGAGTTTTCCATACTCCTTGAAGGGTGCGCGAATACTTCACTACTTCCGGAGCAAGAGCGAGATGCCGAAAACGAGTGAATTGATCTTGCAGCGGACGAGTCCTGTTCCATGCTTTGAATATCAGATGATCCAAGCCTTTGGAATTAAAGAGGACTTTTTCATTGAAGTACGGGCAATGCACAGCCACAATATTTTCATACGCGATTTCAGCTGTGCGTTTTACATGATTGAACTTTTCAGCATCGAATTCCATACTCTTCGATGATACCTAATCTGTGGTAAAGAAAAATAAAAGCCCGCATGGTGCGGGCTTTTATTATGCTTCTGTTGTTTCTGCAGTTTCTTCGGTCACTTCTTCGTCACCGGCTGCGCTGACGTGTACGCGCTTCATCTTGCGGCGAACATCACGAACAGCTTTTTCACGGACGTAGTAGAGCTTTGAACGGCGAGCGCGAGCCTTCTTCACAACTTCAATCTTGTCGATAATAGGTGAGAAGAGCGGGAAAATACGTTCTACACCAACACCACTCGCAACTTTGCGAAGTGTAAAGGTAGCACCGATTTCTGCGCCGTGCTTGCGTGCAAGAACCATGCCTTCAAAAGCCTGGAGGCGTGACTTGCCTTTTTCATCGGTAATCTTTGACCATACGCGAAGGGTGTCGCCAGATGAAAAATCGAGCGTCTTGCGGCTGTCCATGTCTACCGGGGTGAGTTTCATAGCAGTTTTCATACCGCGAAACTTTAGCACGGAATCCCTTTCTCTGCAAGGCGGATAGCGTGTTCGAAGTCAGATGGGAAAGGAGCCTCGATTGTAAGGGGTTTTCCGGAAGGAAGCGTGAGCGTAAGCGAGCGCGCATGGAGGGCAAGTCGTGTAAATCCAAGCACATTGGTTCTTCCTGGCGTATACAGACTATCGGCCACTATCGGATGATTAAGATATTTAAAATGAACACGGAGTTGGTGTGTGCGACCCGTCTTTGGTTTCGCAATCACATACGTGTACGTGCCTTCTTCAGTGCTTCCTTTCTTTTCTTCCACGCCGATACGATAGAGCACCTGAAAATCAGTCTCTGCTTCCCGAAGTTCTCCTCGCGCTGCTTTTCCTGCAGCCCACCTGCGCACATCTCCCCCACTTCTTCCGATCGGCACATCAATCGTGCCTTTGTCTTCTTTCAAACTCCCATACAAAAACGCATGATATGTTTTTTGCACTCGATGTTCCTGGAATGCTTCTTTTAGAAATTGAAATGCTGCATCATTCTTCGCGATGATCATCGCCCCTGACGTTTCTTTGTCGAGTCGATGCACAATCCCCGGACGAAGCACCTCTACCCCACGCAGCGTCATTGGCTCGCCCACACTTCGTATATCTGGGTAGGTATCAAAGATCATATCCGCAAGCGTCCTCTCGGGCGACTTCCCATCACCATGAACAACGAGCCCCGCGGGTTTGTTGATCACGATCACATCGATATCTTCGTAGAGAATAGGTGGCATATTAGTTGGCGATTAGTTCTGACATAGTAACAGGTTCGAGCCCTTTTGCACGAAGATTGTCGATAAGGTATGGAAGCGCAGCAAGGTCAGTGTCACTGAAATGGAGAATAATAATATCTCCTGCTTTGGCACGTGATGCAAGATCTTCACCCACAACTTTTCCATCTACTCCCTCGGCAAGTACGTGATAATCCGCATACGAATCAAGAGACCAGAGCGCAATATTCTGAAGACCATTTTGCTTGAGCACAGCACTGTGTGTGTCTGGAAGCCAGCTGTCTTCCGTGAATCCATCTTTGTTGGGTGGACGAAACCACACCACACGCGCAGAAGGATTGATCTTCAAAATAGCTGCTTTCGCCTTTTGAAGTTCTGTGCCGAGTTCGGATGGAGTAATGTGCGTAATCCATGGATGTGTGAATGTGTGGTTCCCAAATTCAATACCCACCGGTACTGCTTTTTTCCAGACACTCGAGTATGCGATAAGCTGTTCAGCAGCAGGGAAAAAAGTAGCTTTTGCTTTTTTCTGTTCAAAGACCGCGATCATGTCACGGACGTTATCAATGTCATACCCATCGTCGATAGTAATAGCAACCTTGCCCTTTGCGGTGCGTGAACGCTCATACACAGAGAGTGTGTTGTACACGGCAGTCTTGCTCCCCAACACGCGCATGTAATCAGATTCAATGGAAAGCGTATTTTGGTTTGGAGAAGGAATGAGAGCAGTCACCGCACCAGACTGTGCATGCACCACTTCATACGCCTTTGATGTGAACACTCCGCGATCTGAAAGCGAAAGCTGCATGATCATCCCTGGATCGCTATCACCTTCACCGGAAACGAAATCTCCGAGCGAATAGGCAATCATCCCTCCTCGATACTGTTCAACATCAAACACATCTTGGGGGCCGTAAAAAATAACAGCATCAGCTCCCGCATCAATGATAAGACGACCGAGAAGTTCATCACGATACGTATGAGCACTTTTCCCAGATACATGTACCACAACAGTCAGAGCATCCACACTCTGACTCGCCTTTTTAATGGTCGAAAGAAGAGCAAGATCACGAACACGAGCAACGTGCGGGTATGAAACGATCTTTCCGTATTCCTTGTTTGAAATATCAGACACTGACATCACGCCAAAACTCAAATCTCCTTTTTGAAAGATGAGGAGCCTGCGTGCCGTATCAGCCGACTCTCCAAGACCTGTCCACTGCATGCCAAGACTGGTCAGCGAAGAAAGTGTTCGGGCCACAGAAGAGTACGTACCGCTCGTAAATGCTTTTCCTCCGAGAGCCACCGCATCTACACCAGCTCGGTCGAGAGCCTCAATACCAAACTTCGTGGTATATGCTTTTGATGTTTCGTACGAGACAGGAGTTTCAAGATTTACGATAGTCGCATCATCGGCGAGGGTGAGTTTTTTTGAACCAGAAAAAAGTGCGTCGAGTGAAGCGGTAGAATTGTTTCGTGAATATGAAAAGAAGTCCGCGCCGAGCATCGTATTGCCGGCAAAACTGAGCGTTATGCCCGGCGCGGACCCATACACCGGCACCACCACCGACTTCACCACATCTTTTTCTGCCGCCGGAAGTGAGCTAAATGTCCCGACATAGCTTTTTGTGGTAGCACCATAAAGAAGGAGTACAGCCCCTGATACGAGAACCACAGATTTTACAAAAAGGTGCTTCATACTGGTATAGTCTAAGACTAGCATGGAACCTTGAATCATGTGCTTGAAAAAAAGACTCAGGTGTTGTAGAATCCCCGAGTAGTTTTGAAGGGCGATTAGCTCAGTTGGTAGAGCAACCCGTTTACACCGGGAAGGTCAGAGGTTCAAGTCCTCTATCGCCCACATTTGAAAGGAGGGAAAGGCAAAGCGTTGCTCCGGGGGTAAGTCCTCTTTTTTATTGTGGTATCATTCCCCTATACGCCCTTGTAGTTAAATGGATATAACTGCGGACTTCTAAGCCGCTATTGTTGGTTCGATTCCAACCGAGGGCACATACGTAATTAGATACTTGGATCACCCACCACCGGTTGCTGTGTTTTCAGGGTTTCAAATTCATTTTTCTTTTTTGAATATCGTTCAAGGACTGATTCGAGTTTGGCGCGGTTGATAGGCTCGCGAGAAAAGGTAGCATCCTCTCCTTGTAAAAAGACGTTGCTTGAGACTCGGTAATAGAGAAAGACTCCTGCTGCCACAGCCGCGATACTCACCATCAAAAAAAGAGAAAACATCGATCGCCAGAGACGATACGGAGATTCCAGTATCGGTTTTTGGATCGATACAGGAGTGTGGCGAAGTATGTGTTTCATTGAAAATAATTTCATACCTATGATCCAAAACTAATAAGTTCAATTTCCATATCGGCATTCCACAGTGGTGCTGTGGTTACCGGTACGCCTTCGGGAAAATCAACACCAGCACCGGCCTTCGAAAGAGAAAGGCGTGTAAATGAAATCTCAACCGGCATCGTCTCAAGAAGACGAAGGAGGTGGTGAATATTCTGAAACTGACCAGAAGCAATAACGGTGAGTGAGAGTGTTTTCTTTTCTTCGTTCACTTCAGCATTGGTGATTTCAAGTCGTGTGCCAGTGGGTACCGCGAATGCTTCGATCGATTCGATGAATCCTACGATAGTGTCACTTCCGACAAAGTATGAAGCGAGCGTGTCGCGCTCAGCTTCGGTGGATTGGAGTGTCTTCTTGAGAGTGAGACGGTCATCCCGATTCTTCCTGAGAAACCCAAGATCAGCTTCAGAGACAGCAACAAACTCACTTTTCTTTTTTATAATAACGGCAAAATACGTACAGACAGAAAGAGCTATGCCCGCAAGAACGAGTGTGAGGAGCAGTGGAAGTGTTGTATTTCGTGTATTCATAGCTAATTCTCTGCGCTGTTAAACTGAAGACTAAATTGAATGTTCTTGTCCCTCACAAGATTGGACACAGGAAGATTGACACCAGAAAACCGCGCGTCTTGTTTGAGGGTATCTACAAAGGCAATAAGATCAGCTCGAGCGCGCGCTTCACCTTCAATACTGAGGACGGTGCCTGTGTCGCTGTGTTCCATATGAAAACTCGTCACAGCAACACCAGGGTGTTTTTCCAAAAGAAGTGGCGTGATAAATTCTTGCACTGGGAGCACGGCATCATCATGAGAAAATACATGGAGTTTGGTGTTGATATCTCGCACAACAGCAGCGAGTGACTCACTTTCTTTGGTGAAATCTTCTTTACGAATGTCGGCAAGCTCGCTTACAACATTGTTCTCTTTCACACGAAGAAGAAGATAGGATGGGAAAAGAGCAACGGAAGCGATGGTGCCGGCGTAGAAAAGAAGGAGTGCGGCGACGGCAACCGCGCGCGCCCTTCGGGCGCGCGCAATCTTTTTCTTTTCATCAAATGGAAGAAGATTACTCATAGTCAAAGTCCCCCATCGCAAGGCCAATAGCCGTCGCGTATGAAAGTGATTCTTTTCTATTAATCTCAGGAATATATTCAGTGAAGTCTGTAATATTCACCCACGGATTCGCAAGACCCACCGGCATCCGAAGTGCCGAAGAAAAATATCCTGCAAGGCCAGGAAGGTTGGCATTACCACCCGCAAGCACAATCGACTCTATTTTCGGACGGACAGCGCCTTCGTCATCTTTCTGAGTATGCCAGTACGTATACGTGCGGCTAATCTCATCACGAATAGCAGAAAGCGTACTCACCATAGCGCTGAAAGCTTCGCGGTTATCCGCACTTTCAGAAAGACCAATCTCATGTTTGAGCGCTTCTGCTTTCTCGAAGTCCACACCAAGCGCACGCTGGATAGCCTGGCTCACACCAAGACCTCCGACATCGACAGTACTGGTGAAAAGCACCGTACCAGCATGCATGATAGAAATACCCGTGCGAGTCGCGCCAAAATCAACAACCATCACCGTCGCACCGTCCCCTTCACTCACCACCGCACGCGCGAGCGCTTGTGCTTCAAGTTCAAAAGAAAGAGGTGTAAGTCCTGCGAGTGAGAGCGCCTCGAGGTATCCATCGAGCAATTCTTTGCTCGCAGCAACAACCTGAAGGTCGTATCCATCATCGTGTGTTTCAACAATATCAAAATCAAACACCGCTTCAGCTGGCGAAATCGGAATATGTTCTTCAAGAGTAAGTTCCACGGCATTTCGAAGGTCACGGTATTCCACACGACCCACTCGCACACGAAAAAGATACACTTGCTCTTCAGGAAGAGACACGCGAACAAAACTCAAATTCTCTTTCACGCGAAGCGCGCGTAGTATTTCCCCAAAACGTTTTGGATCAATCACTTTTCCTGAAGCAATCACTCCTTCAGGAATCGAAATGCTTCCGTACCTTCCCAGGGTCAGCCAAGATCGAGATGAACGCAGCTCAGCGTACTTCACCGATCGGTCGGAGATGTCGATCCCAACAGACCGAAGCAGAAGAAGCGTCGGCATTGGGAATGCATGGTGCTCTCGCGTGTGAAGCATATGCATTTAGTATATCACTAAACTTTTTTCTTGCGCGTTTTCCAAAAGCCGATAACGGGCACAAGAAGTGATCCGCCGATAACAACAAGAATAATCGGCGAGAGAAACTTTTCAAGATCAGGAATGAGGTGGCCGAAAAAATAGCCGACCATGATGATACTGCCACTCCAAAGAAATGCACCGAAGATATTGTACAAATGAAATGTGCGACCCTTCATACTGCCCACTCCCGCAAGGATAGGAAGGAAGGTGCGAACGATAGGAATGAATCGTGCGATGATCACCGCTTTTGTTCCGTGACGCGCAAAAAACGCAACTGTTCTTTCTATATATTCTGGCTTCACAAAACGTGACGGTTTCGTGACCAGTCTGTCTCCGAGTTTTTTTCCTGTGTAATACCCCACAAGACCGCCAAGCGCGCTTGAGATCGCCACCACGGGGATAAGTACTGGAAGAGAAAACAATCCTTCAGCTGAAAGAAACCCCGCCGCAAAAAGAAGTGAGTCGCCAGGAAAAATGAAACCGAAAGCAAACCCACTTTCAAAAAAAATGATCAGCGAAACACCGACGAGCCCGCCTTTGGTGATGAGTGCGACAGGTTCAAGGAATTCCATACTTAACGAACGCTCGATCCGGGAGCCACTGGCACTTCAGGCACAAGAAATGTTGGCGCGCCTTCTCCGACCGCCATGAGCATGCCATGGCTTTCCACTCCGCGGATCGTGCGTGGCTCAAGATTTACAATATATAAAAGCTGCTTGCCGATGAGGTCTTCATACTCGGGAACATACTCGCGAATACCTGAAACAATCTGACGAAGCACCGATTCACCTTCTTCATTTTTTTCTCCAAAGTCTATCTCACAACGAAGAAGTTTGTCGGACTCGGGAACCGGCTCAACCACACGCACCGTGCCGACGCGGATATCCATTTTTTTGAATTCATCGTAATTGACGTATTCCATATATACAGAGTATACACCGAAAAGGCTTACGCACGCTTTCGATCAAGATACCGCTGAAGAATCACTGCTGCTGCACGAGCATCGAGGTCTTCTGGTTTTGCAAAAGAAGCTTTGCGCGCGTTGTTGCTCTCCTTCCCCATTCGTCCATGTGCTTCAAATGAAGAAAAGAATTCTTTTTCAAATCGCACCGGAAGTTCAAAGCGGCGTTCGAGGCCATCGCCAAATTCGCGGATTTTTTTCTGGACAGGGTTCTCTTCGCCTCCTTCTCCCACAGAAAGTCCCATCACTATCTCTTCCACACCTTCAGCGCGGATCAGCCGCTCAAGACCACCCATCACCCCGGCTTGGTTTTCGAGCACTGCATAGGGAGTCGCCAAAGTGCCGCCCTCATCCGAGAGCGCGAGGCCGATACGTTTGGTTCCATAGTCGATGCCGAGGTATTTCATGTGGAGAGTATAGCAGATGCGGGATTCAGAGTCTTTTTTGCCGCGCCCTGCGTTGCTTTAAAGGAACAGCATCTTTCCAATTCCACCATTTCAAAAGATCCAGGTGATGTTCGTCTTTCGATGCAAAATACACCGCGCAGCGAAATACATATAGAAGGCAGCGGTCTTCAATGCGACCAACACGCTTGTTGTGTTTTGCATACAGTTTCTCCGGATCGGCATTTTTAAGGTCAGAAACCTTCCTCACCCCTATTTCATACAAATCGAGCGCGACAGCTTTCCCGACACCCGGGATGATGCGGAGAGCTTTGAGAATACGTTGCTTTTCCATGTAGAAAGTATACTCTAGGTGTATGAATTTCGAACAACCATCTGAAAAAGCAGAGACACGGGAGATAGGAAAATTTACGTTGGAAAAACTCTCCCGAGAAATAGGAGCAATGGAGGAGGAATTGAATTTTTTAGAGAACAATCCAAATCCCAGCGAAGTCGGTGAGGCGTTTATTCGATTGGCTAACGAACGACTAGGGATGTACAAAAACGAAGTTGATCGACGCTCAAGACTCAACTAACCCGAGCAATTACTTGAAAATCTGCCCTCTCTCTGCTACTATGCGCCTGTCCCTGACAACAGAAAACGGAGGCGTCGCATAGTGGTTTAGTGCACCTGTCTTGAAAACAGGAGTATCGAAAGGTACCGAGAGTTCGAATCTCTCCGCCTCCGCTATAAGCAGGTAGCACGACACGCTATCTGAAACAGGTAAACATAAAGAGCGGACGTCCGCTCTTTATGTTATTAGATATTCTGATCAAGAAACTGTTTCAATGCTATCAAATCTTTTTTGTCCTTGTCGTAGTGGTACGAAATAATGCCAACCGACTTTGCTAATTCTACTGCTTCAGGATTGTGTTCAAAGTAAATCACATCTGACAGTTGCCAGTGGTACTGCTCAAGAAGGGTTTTGAAATACACCGGGTCAGGCTTATCTGGACTGTGCTTCATGGTGAATACTGGATACGGAACATCATCTAAACCAAACTGAACTAACTGTTCGTCGTTGGCGTTGGTTACAATAACTTTTTTGTTGGGATACGTTTCAAGTAAATCAAAAAGCTCTTCAAACTTTTTATATTCACCGGATTCACTTTTTATTATTGCAGCATTCACTGCGTCTACAAGGATTGTTTTCATATATTTCAGAAGTATACCTGTGTAATGAACATCCAGTATACCACCATTAAAGTCACACCATCATACTCACCGCTTCATAAAAGTGGTAGAATCTACCTATGACATACAACATCCATCCCTTGCTTGTTCACTTCCCTATTGCCTTCCTGCTACTCTACTCACTCCTTCGTATACTGCCGTTTGATCGCTGGTTTCCGAAAGTATCATGGACACACGTGCGCCCCATTCTTCTTGTGGCAGGAATACTCGGAGCATTTGCTTCCAACATGACAGGAGAAATAGCCGAACACATTGCGCGCCCAGATCACGATCTGGTAGAGACGCACGCATTCTTTGCACTCGCTTCAACATGGATCTACGGCATACTCCTCGCTGGTGAAGCGTTTTTTGTGGTGAAACCGATCGTACTGAAACACATACAACACGAAGGGTTTTTAAAATTGTTTGCTCTTCTTCAGCGCATGCTTACCAACCGCACACTCACGTGGAGTCTGGCGGTACTGGGAGTGTTGGCGATTTCAATCACCGGACTACTCGGTGGAGTGATGGTGTACGGTGTTTCCGCTGATCCACTGGCACCGTTTGTACTGAAGCTCTTGGGGCTCTAGTTCACTCGCGGCTGTTTCTCATTGACTTAGCTTTGTAAAAAACGCACAATACCTACAGTGAAAAAAATCACCGATCTCACTGAGAAATACATTTCGCAATTTGTGTACGGAGCCACAGATGGGACAATAACCACCTTTGCCATCGTCTCGGGAGTTATGGGTGCCAACCTTCCTTCAACAATCATTTTACTTCTCGGTGTCTCCAACGTGCTCGCCGATGGATTTTCAATGGCATCATCCAACTATCTTTCAGCACGAACCGAAAAAGAAAATGTGGTGCATCCTGTAAAATCAGCGGCGGCAACATTTGTGGCGTTTGTGGTGGTGGGCACGATACCTCTCATCCCCTTCATTGTCGGAATATTTTATACCATCGCCGAGTCCCGACAATTCGTCTACTCCATCATTGCCACAGCTATCGCATTTATCGTTTCGGGCGCTATCCGAGGAAAAGTCACAGGAGGAAATATAACTAAAGCCGCACTCGAAACTCTGCTCATCGGAGGAGTCGCTGCATATATCGCGTATATAGTGGGGTATGTGCTTAAAGGGATTGTGTAGAATAAAAAAACGACTACTTCGTTACACACTATCGTTATGAAAAAACTCTCGACCGGCACCATACACACCCTCCCGAAAGATCTCGAAAAAGCACTCTCCTCTTCTCTGGCAATAAAAGAGGCGTGGCAGGACATCACTCCACTCGCTCGCAACGAATGGATCTGCTGGGTTACATCAGCCAAGAAAGAAGAAACGCGCGAGCACAGAATTAAAAGAACATCTGAAGAACTGGCAAAAGGAAAACGTAGGCCGTGTTGTTGGGCGGGGTGCATTCATCGGTAAATAAAGTGAATAAAAAAAGCTGTCCGAGATGGACAGCTTTTAAAGTTAGTCAGGCAGGCTATCAACAACAACTATCTGAGGATCTCGCGTCATAGATTGTTGTCGTGGTCCATACCACACGGTAGCGATAATCTTTTCACCCGCAATAAGATGTGGAAGGAAATGTGGATCTGCTGGCATCATTTCTTTCTGAGGAAGAGCATCGACACTAAAGCGTTTCGGTCGACCGTTAGTGAGCTTTTCTCGAGTAAACCAGGAAGTAAGCACACGCCACCAATACAGTTTCATAACACAAGACCGAGGCACGGTATATACTCGTGCGGTTATTGTGAATGGTTCATCTGTGTCTGGTGTATTATGAAGGTAGAGAATACCTGCGTAGGTAAGGTACTCAGGAAGAACATAAAAACCGAACTCTTCCCACAGCTCACGTAAAGCACATTCTTCCCAGCTTTCACCATACTCACGGCCGCCACCTGCTCCATTCCAACATCCTTCACCGGGTTTGTGTTTGTCCTTCCCGGGATACTTCTTTGCAAGTTCCACCGATTCGCCATCAAGAACATAGATAAGCGTAGCTTCCTTAAGTTTTTTTTGAGGTCGTATATCACGTACATTCATAATAGAAGGTATTTTCTGCTATTAAACCCTTCTTTCACTACAAACACAAGCCTCTTCGTGATACTATATATTCAAGATGGAAAACGAACAGACATCGCTTTCGTGGTCGGCGCACGAATATGAATGGAAAGAGCGCAGCGTAGACTGGTTTTGGACTATTGGTCTTATCGCTATTGCCGTACTCGTGGGCGCTGTTCTTTTAGGCGACACTTTGTTTGGCATCCTCCTTGCGCTCGGTCTTGGTCTTATCGCCTATCTCAGTATTCGAAAACCCGAGATCATCACCGTGGTGGTAAATGAAAAAGGAATCCTCATCGGCGAAAACTTTCTTCCCTACAAAAAGCTCAAACATTTCTATGTAGCAAAAGATTCTGCCTCTCCTTCCCTCCTTCTTATGACAGACCGATTCTTCATCCCGATGGCAAGCGTGCCGCTCGAAGGCTCCGATCCTGATATCATCCGCGAATATCTTCTCCCGCATCTTGAAGAAAAAGAAATGGAAGAATCTCGCTCGCACAAAATACTTGAACGATTTGGGTTGTGATTATTTTTTTCTGAAGAAAAGAGTGGCGGCGCCAAAACCAAGGGCAAGGCCAATAAGACCGGCGAGCGTAAGCGAGCAGGCCTTTGTGCTGCTCTGTGTACCAGTCGAAGGCACAACATCAAATGCAAAGTCAGCAGCAGCGATTCGTTCATCGCCTTTCAAAAACTCGAGTGCTGCCGTATACGAACCAGTTGTTGGCATCACAGCGGTGACGCGCCCCGTTCCCGATTCACCAAGTGTTGTTTTCAATTTTGCACCAAGCGCCAATTCTCCGGCGGCATCTTTAAACCGCACAAAGAGTGCATCGACAGGAATCGTTTCTTTTGTATCTTTATCCAAAAGGTAAAAAACATACTGATGCGGATTGCCCGCAAGAATATTCGCTTCCTTGTATTCAAATTCGACAATATACTTCCCCACTTCTTTCTGTTGGGTGATAAAGTCACCGTGAGCGAGAGCGGCTGTTTTAAAAGAAAAACACAACAGGAGTACGAGAATAATTTTTGACATAGGATAAGTATACCCCAACAAAGAAGGAACCCTCTGTTTATTTCCCCGCAAAGGCTCCCGTGCCGTTTCGACCTTGTCGTGCGTCAAGTTACATAAGAAAGGATTTGTTCTGGGCTGTCTATAAAACCGTCCACCAACTCCTCGATGTCGGAAAAATAAGATCTGTCTTGATACCCATAGGTCACAAGCAGGACACGCATGTCGAACTGTTTTGCATCCAATACATCTCCGACCGTATCAGTTATAAAAAGAACATCGGTGGACTCTACTTCGTAATCGTGTAGTATTTTTTCAAATTTTATTTTCTTATCTTTCGACACCTCTGTGCCGTATACGCTGTCAAAATGGTCAATGTCATTTTTAACCAAAAATTGTTTTGTTGATTCTGCGCTAGCAGAGGTGTTTATGACTAAAGTGTATAGAGGATATAGTTTCTTGATGAGCGCATCTATTCCTGCAAAAATCGGCAAGTCGTTTTTTGTCGGAAGATAGACCTCCCTTATCCATCGGTCCCTTTCTTCTTTGGTTTGGACAGAACGCCCTAACTTTTTTATTTCTTCATGGATATTTCCATTAAAAAGAACCTTGTGCTGTTCCGGCTTCAAAGCCGGCCAATCGCGCACATTCATTTCGTAAGAGTGTTTCCAACTATCTATAATTACTCCATCGAAATCAAATATGATAAGTTTTTTCATAAATCTTCTGGTGATCCCGGCAGGAATCGAACCTGCATCATAACTTCCGCAAAGTTACGTCCTATCCATTGAACGACGGGACCAGAGCGACTGTCGTCGCAGAGCAATTTATAACTTAAAAACGCTTAAAAGTAAAGCGTTTTAGTCTTTTGCCCATTCTTCCAATTCTTCTACGCTCGCTTCCCCACAGATCGTCTTGTTGTTTTTGGTGTTCACAAAAAAAGGCACGCCGCCGCATTCTTCGCCAACATCATACGAAAGCAGCAGCTTTTCATTTTCCTTATCGTGCCACACCTCAAGACGCTCAACCGACTGGCCACTCTTTTTCTCAAATGCATCAATAGCCGGGCGCGCATTGTCGCAGTGAGGGCATTCCTTTCCGTAAAAATGAAGTAGGTGATTCATGCTCCGAGTGTACAGGGAAAATAAAAAACAATCCACTTGCGGTGGATTGTTTTTCGAGGTCTCGCTATTTAGTGATACGTGAGAGGCGAGCTTTCTTGCGTGAAGCGGTGTTCTTCATGATCACGCCGCGCTTTGCTGCCTTGTCGATAGTCTTCTGAGCTTTAACAACAGCCTTCTTGGCTTCGTCTTTCTTTCCTTCTTTGACGAGACGCTCAACGGCTTTAGTTGATTCTTTCAAAAGCTTCTTGCTTTGGTCATTCACTGCCTTCTTGCGAAATGATGCGCGAAGGGCTTTTTTTGCTGATTTGGTGATTGGCATAGAAAATAGTCTATAGTAATGGCTTCGATCAATTCCAAACGAGACACTGTTTGCATTGAATATCCCTACTATACTGAAATTTTAAATATTAGCAAGGTTAGAAAGGATTCCCTCCTTCCTGCTATACTCTATCGTATGATCGGCTACCTTGAAGGAAAATGTATCGATATCGCTGAGCGACACGCGGTTGTTCTCGTGGGCGGCGTCGGATACAAAGTGAATCTCCCCGAAGAAGAACTTCGCGGACTCGTGCTCGAGAATGAAATCGCACTGTGGATCTACACCTCGGTGCGCGAAGACGCGCTCGACCTCTTCGGCTTCCGCACACGCGACACCCTCGACTTCTTCGAAATGCTTCTTTCTGTTTCCGGCATCGGTCCACGCTCAGCGCTTTCTATTCTTTCTCTCGCGCCGACAGCAACACTTGCCACAGCGATAGGTACCGGCGACACCTCATACCTCACCAAAGTTTCAGGTATTGGAAGAAAGACGGCAGAAAAAATCGTCATCGAACTTCGCGACAAAATGATCGGTCGCAGTAGCGGCACCACAGAAAGTGCGCGAACACTTCGTGGCGACAGTGATGCAGTGGAAGCACTTCAAGCGCTCGGCTACTCACAAAGCGAAGCACGAAAAGCGATCCAAGAAATCGACCCAGATATCACCGAAACAAACGCAAAGATCAAGGCGGCACTTAAAAATTTGGGGAAATAAAAAAGGCCCTCTAAGGGGGCCTTATTTTTTAACTAACTAACTCGGCTGTGAGGGAAAGAAGTTTTTCACGAAAATCATCAGTCTTTTCAAGAGTAAATTTTAACATATCGTTTATTGCCTCTTCTCCTTCAAAAAAAGAACTTCTTTGAACCGTACAAGAATCATATTCAATCGTATTTTGGTTAATTGTTTGATCAAAAAAGTATACACAAACGTTGTTGTTGTCACAAACGACAAGCGTGTTAGACGTACCGTTCGCAATAAGACATAAGTTGTGGTATTGGTTACGTGTCATTTGGGTACCATCGACACACACAGATCGTAGCTCATCTTTTGCAATGAGATACCGGGCTTTTGATAGCGGTGCTGAAAAAAGCTCTTGAAGTTCGTTTGCGGAAAGACGATCGGCATTAATAATCCTGTTCATTGGGTAGAGTATTTGGTTTTTTAAAAGATAAATTAAAGAAAGCCTACTCCTTTCTTGCCCGTTCTGCAAGCCTTCGGCTTTTTGGAGATACGCCACAAATGTCTTACACTAGAGGCATATGTCAGGACACGGAGGCGAAGCGTCGCCAGCAATGAAAGATCTTATGTGGATTTTCCTCGCAATCCTTGGGCTTTTTGCGCTGTGGTATTTCACGGGAGGTCCACAGCGTTCGCGCGAAAGTGGAAAGAATCCATTCGTGAACCCACTCTATCCCAACGGCGACGGAGGCTACGGCCCGAAAGAAAAGACGACGCCCATCGCCATCGACTCCTTGAAATTCGAACGTTTGTGGCGCGAAGCGGGCGAGACGACCATCGTGCGCCTTACCGGCGTCGGCGAGGAAAAA
>CAYMIO010000009.1:12051-28813 GCA_964390875.1 uncultured Candidatus Saccharibacteria bacterium | reverse complement strand
GAAGGCGAAGCTATTTCTTGGCACCTCGAAGAATTGCTCAAGAAGAACAAAATCAAAGCACCGATCAAGCGTATTACCTTCCACGAGATCACCAAGAACGCTATCGAAGAAGCGCTCAAAGAACCACGCGACATCGACACCAATCTCGTGAAAGCACAAGAAGCACGCCGCGTACTCGACCGTCTCGTCGGCTACGACCTTTCTGGTCTCATCTGGAAGAAAGTACGCTACGGCCTTTCAGCTGGCCGCGTGCAGTCCCCTGCGCTTCGTATTCTCATGGAACGCGAGCGTGAAATCCGCGCATTCATTCCTGAAACGTACTGGGCACTTGAAGCACTCGTAAAAACGAAAAAGAAAAATGAACTACGAGTTACCTGCAGCGAAGAACCTCGCGAGCGCGCACGTGTGGACTTTATACTAACCGAAGGAAAGAAAGGTGCCTGGGAGATCACTGACCTCACCGCGCGCGAAGAAAAGCGCTCACCACGCGCACCATTCACCACCTCCACTCTCCAGCAAACAGCATCCACACGCCTTGGCTTTTCTCCTTCACGCACGATGCAGGTCGCGCAAAAGCTCTACGAAGCTGGACACATCACTTACATGCGTACCGACTCGACCACTCTTTCAAAAGAAGCACAGGCGCAGATAGTGGCCACAATCGAAAAGAAATACGGAAAAGAATACGCCGAAGCGCGCACGTATAAAACCAAAAGTAAAAATGCGCAGGAAGCGCACGAAGCCGTCCGCCCAACTCATTTTGAAAAGCTCGGCGCCGGATCAACAGAAGAACAGAAGAAACTCTACCAACTCATTTGGGAACGTACCGTGTCTTCACAAATGGTAGATGCGAAAGTGCTCCGCACAAAGATCACCACAAACATTCCATCAGTGAACGATTTTCCTGATTTCTCAGCAAACGGATCGCGCATTCTTTTCGACGGCTGGCTTCGCGTCGACACCGGCGCACGCGGCGAAGATGTGGAACTCCCGGAAGTTGAAAAAGGTGAACCACTCACACTCGTCGATCTTCTCGATACTGAAAAACAAACAGAACCACCAAACCGCTACACTGAAGCAGGACTCGTGAAAGAACTCGAAGCGCGTGGCATCGGACGACCTTCTACCTACGCATCCATCATGCGCACACTCGAAGACCGCGGCTACGTAACCAAGCAAGGACGTACACTCTACCCCACCGATACTGGCGACGTGGTTTCAAGTTTCCTTGAAACGCATTTTCCAACATACATCGGGGACACGTTTACCGCCGAAATGGAAGACAAACTCGACGAGATCTCTCTTGGCGAGCGCGAATACGAAAAGACACTGCGCGAATTTTACACACCGTTTCAAAAAGACGTAAAATCAAAAGACAAGCTCGAAAAAGCAACCACCCTCGGTGACGCACCAGAAGGCATGCTCTGTCCAAAATGTGGAGCAACGATGATCGGTAAACTTTCCCGCAACGGTAAATTCTATTCTTGCTCAACATTCCCCGAATGTGTCGGTGCGCGAAACCTTGAAGGAAAAGAACTCGAAGGCCCAAAAGAAACCGGCGAAATGTGCCCACTGTGCGGCATAGACGAAAACGGAAACCCTCGCGAAGCATCAGCAAAAGGGGGCGGTAAACTTGTCACCCGTGAAGGAAAATACGGCATGTTCATTTCCTGCTCGCGCTATCCGAAATGCAAATTCATAAAAGAAGACGAAGAAGAAATGAAGAAAAAAATGACCGATGTCACCTGCCCTACCTGCGGTAAAGGAAAGATGATGGAACGCCGCGGACGCTTCGGTATTTTCTACTCGTGTTCAAACTATCCAGATTGTAAAAATGCGATCAAAGCAAAACCAACGGGTCGCATCTGCGAACTCTGCGGAAGCCTCATGATGGAAGGTACCAAAACCATCCCTGAACGATGCAGCAACAAAGCCTGCAAAATGCACAATCCTCATAAAATAGAAAAGGGGAAATAAAAAAACAGGGCCCCACCCAGAAACCCTGTTTATGGTGATACCCAAAAGCTACGAACGCTAGGGCATCACGAATGAAAGATGGACGTAACATGAGGTGCCTAAACCTCATGTTTAACACTCAAGATTGAAAACTAGCAACCAAAACAATTCTCCACTCACAAACGGAGAAAAGATTTTTCAATTTCAAATGAATCGTCGTAGATGACTAAAATTGCATCCACGTACAAACGTCTCATCTTGTATGTATAAAAAGAGCCACCCTCTCATGAAGAACAAAACCACCCGTTAGGTTACTCGAGAGTGACTCTTTTTTAATGTAAAAGAAAGGAGGGACTTGCATGCTGTTAGTCGCCTAACCTGAAATATTGACTGACACCAACATACACACAAATCCCTTATAAAATCCACGTTTGGATTCTATTTCGAGGGCATTGTAAATTCAACTTTCCTCTAGGGGATACCTTGCATAAATAAGAACCCCTACCGAGCACTCTACCCTATACGTGCTACCTTTGCAAATACCCCTCTTAATGGCATACTGAAGAAATGTATACGGTACAAGACATCATTGATATCCTTCCATCACCTCCCAAAAAAGATATCGATCTCATTGTCCGTGCCTACACCTTCGCCAAGAAGGCCCATGAAGGTCAAGAACGCAAAAGTGGCGAGCCATATTTCGTCCACGTCTTCACCACAGCCAAATATCTTGCAGAGCTCGGCATGAGCCCCACGATGATAGCTGCGGGTTTTATGCACGACGTGCTTGAAGATACCGAAGTGACGGAAGAAGAAATGCGCAAAGAGTTTGGTGAAGAAATAGTTGGTCTTGTGAAGGGCGTCACCAAACTCGGTACCGTGAAATACAAAGGTGTTGAACGCAACGTCGAGAATCTTCGCAAGTTTTTTGTTTCGATCGCCGACGATTTCCGTGTGATCATCATCAAACTTGCCGACAGACTCCACAACGCCGAAACGCTCCAGTACGTGCGCCCCGACAAACAACGCCGTATTGCACTTGAAACACTCGAAATCTACGCGCCACTCGCCAACCGCCTGTCGCTCGGAAAACTTCGCGGACGTCTTGAAGACGCGGCATTTCCCTACGTCTACCCCAAAGAATACAAAGCCACAAAAGAACTCATGGAGTCTCGCCGGGAAACAGACGAAAAAAATCTCCAAGAATTTCAGAAGATGCTTGCCAATAAACTTGCCGATGCACGCATCACAGGTGTACGAATAGACCATCGTACCAAACACCTCTATTCCCTTTGGAGAAAACTTGAAAAATACAATGGTGATATTTCTCGTATCTATGACATCATGGCTATCCGTATCATCGTAAAAAGTGTGGAAGACTGCTACGGAGTGCTGGGAGTTATTCATAGCACATGGAAACCACTCCCTGGCCGCATCAAAGACTACATTGCTCTTCCAAAACCCAACGGCTACCGCTCGCTCCACACGACTATTCTCACGGGTACTGGCGGCATTATTGAAATACAAATCCGCACAGAAGAAATGCACATCGAAGCCGAGTACGGTATTGCAGCGCACTTCGCCTACAAAGAAAATATAAAAATAGAAAAGAAAAACTTGAAAAAAGAATACGAGTGGCTCACGCAAATACAAGATGTTGAATCAACGTACAACTCAAAGTCGTTTCTTGAACATATAAAAAGTGACTTTTTCAAAAACCGTGTATTCGTCTTTACTCCCAAAGGGGATGTCATCGACCTTCCTGAGGGAGCCACAGTCATCGACTTCGCCTACCACGTACACACCGACATCGGCGACACGGCACAAGGAGGAAAGATCAACGGCAAATTCTCGTCGCTTGGTACTGTTCTTCACAATGGCGACATTTGTGAAGTCACCATCAACAAACAAGGCAAACCTTCACAGAAATGGCTCGACTACGCGAAAACAGTAATGGCCAAAAACAAAATCCAGAAGCACTTCAAGAAAGAAAGCTTGATGGACAAATTCAAGAAATATCTTTCGTAGCTAGAGCCAAAAGAAAGAGCCTGGCATTTTTAGAGCCGAACATGATTTAGCTCTTTCTTTTGGTTATAGAAACTAAAGCGTAAAGTGTTTGATGTTGTAGAGATCGGCGTCGCTTTCGTCTTGGCGCTTTTCATCGGGACTGCGGTCATCGATAGGCGCTACTGCTATCTCTTTTGATTCCTCGTTCAATTCTTCTCCAAGCTCAGAACGCACCGCGTCTTCCACGGTGATCTCCGGAGCTGTGGGAACATCGGCTTGTTTTTGAATAAATGCATTCATCATCGAATCGCTCGATTTTATTTCCTTGTTCTTTATCATTTCAAGAATCTGGTGAAGGTCGTCGCTTGAGAAAAAGTCGATCATCACGCGACCACCCACGTCTTTCTTTTCGATATGCACGCGCGTACCGAGTGCTTCCTGCATTTTTTCTTCGATTTCCATAATCTCAGGGTCAGGAAGAAGTTCTTTCTTGCGAGCGCGTTCAAATGCCACGCGGCGAGCAATGCGCTCCGCTTCGCGCACTGAAATTTTCTTGAAAAGAATTTCTTTAAAGAGCACAAGCTGTTCTTCGGGGCGATCCACAAGCATCATGATAGGACGCGCGTGACCTTCGCTGATGCGGCCTTCGGAAAGCGCGTTCAGGATTTCTTCTGGAAGTGTGAGGAGACGAAGGGTGTTTGAAACATACTCGCGGCTCTTCCCCACCTTCTGTCCGATCTGCGCATGCGTGAATTTAAACTCGTCGGAAAGGCGGATGAATGCGCGAGCGCGCTCCACCGCATTCAAATCTTCACGCTGAAGGTTTTCAATGATAGCAAGCTCGAGCTTCATCATGGCGTTGTCGCCGGTACGGATGAGAGCCGGCACCTGCGTGAGACCTGCGAGCTTGGACGCGCGAAGGCGGCGTTCACCTGCAATGAGTTCATATTCACTCACAATACCTCCGTCTTCTTTTACACGCTCCACACGCGAAACAGTGAGCGGCTGAAGCACGCCGTACTGGCGGATCGATTCTGAAAGATCACGAAGTGGGCCTTCATCGAACTCGCGACGTGGCTGATATGGATTGGGTCGGATCTTGTCGACATCGATCCAAAAGACTGAGTTGGAAATAGTTTCTGACATGAAGTGCATTGTAGCATAATTGCAAAAGAGCGAATATTCGCATAGAATGCCAATGCTTGCCCGAGTGGCGGAATTGGTAGACGCGCACGACTCAAAATCGTGTGTCGAAAGGCATGTGGGTTCGATTCCCACCTCGGGCACAGAATTAAATAGAAGGGCGCGTGGCGGAATTGGTAGACGCGTACGTCTCAGAAGCGTATGGGGCGACCCATGGGAGTTCGATTCTCCCCGTGCCCACCATGGAAAAACCAAACATCATCGTCATCCTCGGACCCACCGCCACAGGCAAAAGCGACCTAGCTGTTTCCATTGCGAAAAAAGTGGGTGGTGAAGTTATTTCTGCTGATTCGCGGCAAGTGTATACAGGCCTCGATCTTGGCACGGGAAAGATCACAAAAAAAGAAAAGAGGGGTGTGCCACATCACATGCTCGATGTCGCCGATCCGAAGCGCGAATACTCTGTGGCTCGATATACAAAAGAAGCGAAGAAAATTATCAAAGATATTCTAAAACGAGGAAAAACGCCCATCATCTGCGGCGGCACAGGCCTCTACATCGATGCGCTTGTATTCAATCACACATTTCCTGAAGTGAAGCCGAATAAAGCGCTTCGTAAAATTCTTGAAAAAGAACCGATCGAAACACTCGTGAAGCGCCTTCGCGCACTTGATCCACAACGTCTTGAAACGATCGACCAGAAAAATCCTGTGCGTCTCATCCGCGCTATCGAGATAGCCGAAACACTGGGAAAAGTGCCCGCCCTCTCACCTGCCGACTCGCCATATGATGTGACATGGATCGGGCTTGATACCGACACTGAAATATTGAAGGAACGAATCGAAATCCGCCTCAAGAAACGAATGAAAGCGGGTATGCTGAAAGAAGCAGAAAAACTTCACACCGAAGGCCTTTCCTGGAAACGCATGGACGCACTCGGCCTTGAATATCGGTACCTCGCACAACTCCTCAAGAAAGAAATAACCCGCGAGCAATTCGAACAAGAACTCGCGCTGAAGATTCTGCAGTATGCGAAGAGACAGAGGACGTGGTTTAAGAGGAATAAAAAGATACAGTGGATTGATCCGAAAGATATTTTAGCGATAAAAAATCTGCTTTCGAACATCTAAGCGCTCCGTGCAAAAAACACAAAATATGCTAGTATCATTTTGGCTGGGTCCATCGGTTAATTGGTAAACCAACGGTCTCCAAAACCGTGACTACAGGTTCGATTCCTGTTGGGCCCGCATCCAAAGAAAAAACCCGCATCTGCGGGTTTTTTCTTATTTCTTCGATTCCTTGAAAGTCACGTGCTTTCGGAGCTTTTTTGAGAACTTCTTGAGTTCAATCTTGCGAGTAACAGTCTTCTTGTTCTTTCGCGTGTGATAGACCTCGCCTGTTTCCTTATTCGTGAGCTTGATGAGTTTATCCTGTGACATAGATGTTTATATTATCTGACCCGCGCATTCTAGCAGAGATACGGCATTTCCGCAAGGGTGGCTATTTTGCAATGATTCTTGGAATCTCGGGGTTGATCCGAGTGACGATTTCGTAGTTGATGGTACTGCGATAGTCGGCAATTTCTTCTACACTGATTCCCATCTCTTCTCCACCGTCTCTTCCTATGAGCGTGGCAGTATCACCTTCCTTCACACCCGGAATATGCGTGACATCTACCACGAACATATTCATCATCACACGACCAACAACAGGCGCTCGCTTCCCTTTTACAAGCACTGCAGATTTTCCAGAAAGCGCACGAGAGTAGCCGTCGAAGTAGCCGACTGGGATAATAGCAAGGACTGAATCTGCTTTTGTTTTGTATGTACAGTCGTACGCCACAAAACTTCCTTTCGGGAGCATTTTCACTTCGCTCACCTGTGCGCGCCACGAAAGCACGGGGATAAGCCGCACACCATTTCTATTGAGCGCCTGCGTTTCTTCACTTGGCCAGAGGCCATAGATGCCGATACCAAAACGAACCATCGAAAGATGAAAATCAGGACCAAGAAAGGCACCACTGGTAGCGCTCGAGTGAAGTTTTGGATGCATTCCAACATCGGCAAATCGGCGTCGCCATTCGTGCAATTTCGAAAGCTGAGTCACGGTGTAGCTGTCGAACTCACGACTTTCAGCTCCAGAGAAATGCGTGAAAAGTCCGGCGAGTGTTATCTTTTTTGTTCCATGAAGAAGCGCGATCACTTTTTCGCTTTCTTCAAGAGAAAATCCATCGCGACCAAGACCCGTGTCGACACAGATATGAATAGCGCTCTTTTTTGTTGCAGCTTTGAGAAGCATACGAAGTGCAGGAAGTGAAGAAACACATGCTTCGAGTCTATATTTTTCTACATCCTTTACTTCTTCTTTAGAAATATTTTTAAGGATTATGATGGGCTGTGTGATACCGCTTTTACGAAGCCTCATTCCCTCTTCTGTTGTAAAAACAGCGAAGCGGTCTACTTCCTTCATCTTTGAAAGAATACCTGCCGTTTCAAGCAAGCCATGGCCATACGCATTACCTTTGATAATCGCTACGAATTCAGTATCTTTCGGAATCACCCGATTCAGTTCTTTGATATTACTCTGGAGAGCGCTCTTGCTGATCTCTACCCAGGTGCGCTGCGGCTTTTTCATAACGAGTACTATACCAGAAATTCTGGAATTATATTATTTTAAAAATTCTCTGGTGAGGCAGGAATCGCTTCTCCCTTCGGTCGAAACACTCCATTTTTATAGTCGCTCCGCTCCTTAAAAATGGGCGCCTACGGTTCGATTCCTGCCTCGATCACGGCGCTACGCTTGTGCTCTCGGCAGGAATCGAACCTGCAGCTTCTCCTTCGGAGGGAGATATTGTATCCATTCAACTACGAGAGCCAGACTAGGCAAAGGGTAGCAAAATTTGAAAGAATTGTGTATATTACCCATGTTCGAAATAGATGCGTCGGTGGCAGAGTGGTCAATTGCACTTGACTGTAAATCAAGCGCCTTCGGGCTCCGGAGGTTCAAATCCTCCCCGGCGCAC
This sequence comes from uncultured Candidatus Saccharibacteria bacterium, assembly GCA_964390875.1. Taxonomy (GTDB): domain Bacteria; phylum Patescibacteriota; class Minisyncoccia; order Phycocordibacterales; family UBA9973; genus CAYMIO01. The sequence goes on along the minus strand of CAYMIO010000009.1, from coordinate 20,685 downwards.
AATGAAAAATCCCAGGAATTTAATTTCTGGGATTTTTCTTATTACATCACTGCCGTTTTTGTTTTTGCTCGTGAGGAAACCTTCTTTCCTTTCTTCATTTCGATAAGCAGCTCTTCCCCTTTCACGGAAACATTCACGGTATCTCCTTTTCCAATTCCGTTGGAGATGATGAACGTCGCGACAGGATTGAGGATTTTAGTCTGGATCAAGCGGTTGAGCGGACGCGCGCCATAGTGCGGATCGTAACCGACTTTTGCAAGGTGTTTGAGCGCTTCAGGAGAAACATCGAGCAGAATTCCTTTTTCAAGAAGACGGGTGGCAACTTGTGCGATGCGCAGATCGACGATCTTTTCGAGCACCTCAGGAGAGAGTACATCAAAGACGATAGTCTCATCCACGCGGTTCAAGAATTCTGGTCGGAAATGATCTTTGAGCGCTTCAAGCACCTTGTCTTTCACGCCTTCATATGCGCGCTCGCCTCCGCCAAACCCCATGCTTTCCATTTTTTCGATGAACTGTGAACCGAGGTTGGATGTCATGATGATGACAGTATTTTTGAAATTCACCACACGGCCTTTTGCATCGGTGAGGCGACCGTCATCGAGCACCTGGAGAAGAATGTTGAATACTTCGGGATGTGCTTTTTCTATCTCATCGAAGAGCACCACAGAATACGGACGATGACGCACTGCTTCGGTGAGTTGACCTGAATCATCGTGACCGACATAGCCAGGTGGAGAACCCACAAGTTTTGAAACACTGTGACGTTCCATATATTCGCTCATGTCAACGCGGATGAGAGATTTGTCGTCGTTGAAAAGAAATTGTGCAAGCGCTTTGGTGAGTTCTGTCTTACCAACACCGGTTGGACCAAGGAAAATAAATGAGCCAATAGGGCGATTGGGATCTGAGATTCCCGCACGACTTCGACGCACAACATCGGCAATGCGGTTGATAGCTTCGTCTTGGCCCACCACACGCTTCCTGAGTTCATCACCGAGACGTTCGAGCTTCTCACGTTCTTCTTCAAGCATTTTCATGAGAGGAATGCCTGTCCAGCGCGCCACGACTTCTGCGATATCTTCTGTGGTGATTTCTTCTTTCAAAATGCGGCGAGATTTCTGGAGTTTCTTGAGACGCACCATTTTGGTTTCAAGTTCTTTGTTGAGACTTGGGATTTTTCCGTAGCGGATTTCTGCGGCGCGACCAAGGTCAACACGCGCTTCAGCGTTGGCAGCTTCGGTGCGTTTTTCTTCAAGTTCTTTTTTGATAGCGCGAATATCCGTCACGAGTTCTTTTTCGTTTTTCCATTTGAGTTCAAGTTCTTCCGTTTTTTCGCGAAGGTTGGCTATCTCGCGGTCAATTTCTTTGATGCGAGCGCGGGTGTCTTTGGAATCGTTGGTTTCCACTTCTTTCTTGAGTGCTTCTTTTTCTATCTCAAGACGAGTGATCTTGCGATGCGCTTCTTCAAGTGGCTGTGGCTTGTTTTCAAGCGCGATACGGAGAGCGGAAGAGGCTTCGTCGATGAGGTCGACGGCTTTATCCGGAAGATAGCGGTTGGTGATATATCGTGAAGAAAGGGAGACGGCGGAAACAATAGCATCATCAGTGATGTGAACGCCGTGGAAGACTTCGTATTTTTCTTTGAGACCACGGAGGATAGCAACAGCATCTTCGATTGATGGCTCATCTACATACACAGGCTGAAATCGGCGAGCAAGCGCGGGATCTTTTTCGATATGCTTCTGATATTCCTTGAGCGTTGTCGCACCGATGGCACGAAGTTCACCACGCGCGAGAGCGGGCTTGAGCATATTGGATGCGTCGAGCGATCCTTCAGAGGCTCCGGCACCGACGATGGTGTGGATTTCGTCCACAAAAAGAATGATCTTTCCATCACTCTTTTCTATCTCCTTCATGAGCGCTTTCAATCGATCTTCGAATTCACCGCGATACTTTGTACCAGCAACAAGAAGACCAATGTCGAGAGACACGAGTTCTTTTTCTTTGAGCGATTCGGGAACATCTCCTTTTGCAATGCGCTGAGCGAGACCTTCAACAACGGCTGTCTTTCCTGTGCCTGGTTCACCGATGAGGATGGGGTTGTTTTTTGTGCGGCGAGAAAGGATCTGCATGATGCGAGATACTTCTTGGTCGCGGCCGATCACGGGGTCGAGCTTGTCTTCGAGCGCGAGCTTGGTGAGATTGCGTGTGTATTTTGGAAGCACGCGGTATTTTTTGTTGCCGGGCGCATCAGAAATATCTTGATTCTTGAATTCATCGATAACAGAAAGAATCTGATCGCGCGCGATGCGGAATCGGAAGAGTGTTTCGCGAGCGGGAGATGCGACGTCGAACAGTGAGAGGAAAAGATGTTCGGTTGAAACGAATTCGTCTTTCATCGCAGCGGAAACTTTGCTCGACTGCTCGATCACCTGCGCGAGGTCGGGAGTGAGGTAGATCTGGTATGAAGGTGAAACGGTGTTGCGTTGTTCGGGGCTTTCGATGGCATCGAGAATGGAGTCGGTGAGAAGCACGGTGTCGACTTCGAGGCGGTCGAGTATTGAAAGGACCATGGATTCGTCTTGGAGGAGAAGTGCGGCGAGAAGATGCACACTGCTGACGTGGTTCTGTCCGCGTTCTATGGCGAGCTCGTGCGACTTTTGAATGGCTTCTTTTGCTTTGGTTGTGAAGTGGTTGAATGGTGGCATATGTTTTTACTCTTTAATTATACAGTATTGGTCAAGAATGGGATTATTGTACATGTATTTTTGCCATCGGTCAATGATACGGTTTGGCCCGCATGCCGCATGTGCAAAAAAAGTTTGTTGAAGTCTAAAGACGGTCAACAAACTTTTTTTGCACATGCGGCATGCGGGCCTAGTTACCTTTCTAGTGCTTTTTGATGAGCGGTAGGATTTTTTTTAGAGAAGCAACGGTGTACTTGATATCTTCTTTGGTTGTGGTGCGTGTGAGGCTGAAGCGGATGGCGCCGTGAGTTTCGGGAATATTCATGACAGAGAGAACGCGAGAGCGCTCGCCTGTTTTGGAATCGCAGGCGCTTTGGGCAGAGACGCGGATGCCGGAGGCGTCGAGGTAGAGGACGAGGGCGTCGCTGTCGGCGCGAGGGATTTGGATGTGGAGAATGTGCGGCGCACGCGCAGCGTGCGCCGCTGTGATGACCGCGTCAGGAATGTTTTTTATAATTTCTTCCGCGAGAAAATCGCGAAGTGCGGTGAGTCGCTCGCTTTCTTTTTCCCGCATTGCATCAGCTTTTGCGAGTGCAGCGACACCACCGAGAATGAGCGGAGTTGCGAGCGTGCCGGAACGACGACCTGCTTCATGTCCGCCACCAACTTGCACCGGCGAAAGTTCGACACCACGACGCACATACAGCATTCCAATTCCTTTCGGGCCATAGGTTTTCGCAGGAGAAAGAGTGCACATGTCTACACCAAGAGGTGGAATACGCATTGGAAGAAATGAAAAGGCTTGGATCGCATCAGTATGGAAAAGTGGATAGAGGACACTTTTATTTTCTTTTTTCCACGAGCGGATGATGCGCGCGATTTCACGGATGGGTTGGATAACGCCGGTTTCGTTGTTGGCGTACATAATGGAAATGAGAACGGTTTCGGAGCGAACGAGCGCAGCGAGTTCGCTCACCATCACCACGCCATGTTCATCGACAGGTACTACAGAAACATCCACTCCTTCGTTTTTAAGTGCCATTGCGGCTTCATACACAGCGCTGTGTTCGATAGCGCTGACAATGATGTGAGGAACAATACCGGAGTCGCGCGCAAAGCGCGCGACTCCGAACACCGCAAGATTATCAGCCTCCGTTCCCCCGCTCGTAAAAACGATCTCATCAGCATGAACATCAAGCATTTCTGCAAGCTGTTTTCGAGATTTCAGGATGGCGCTCGCTGCGCTCGCGCCATCTCTGTGAATCGCACTCGAATTCGCAAAATACTCCTTATCCGCTTCCCGCATGAAAGCAGCCACCTCGCTATCTATAGGTGTCGCAGCTGCAGAATCCAAATATACCACTCGCCCGCCGGCCTTATTTTTTTTTGACTTTTTCTTAAATATACGTTGCAGAAGCATGTCCTCTAGTATATACTGGGGCACTGTATGGAGACAAACGTGATTCTCAGTATCGTTCCTATCGTTATTTCGATAATCGTCCTTATCCTCGTGATCCGGATGGAGCTTAGGCTCCGCCGTCTTTTCCGTGGAAAGGATGCGAAAACCCTCGAAGGACTGTACGCCGAGATCTCGCGCGACGTCGCCATCCTTGAACAGAACGAACAAAAGATCATTGAACACGCCAAAACCCTCGATGCTCGCCTCAAGAAAACAGTGCGAAGTATCGAAGTCGCACGTTTCAATCCGTTTGCAGATCAGGGCAGCAACCAAAGCTTTGCTATTTCTCTCATCAACGATGAAGGAGATGGTGTAGTGGTTTCAAGCCTCTACTCTCGCGACCGCGTCAGTGTTTTTGCAAAGCCCATTCAAAAAGGCACATCGACATACGAACTTTCAGAAGAAGAAGCCGATGTTCTCAGCAAATCCCTCAAACGTTCGTAAGCTGTTTTATTTTTAGTTAGAAATCCATGGAAACAACCACACCAAAAACACGTGTGCCTCGCCCTCCTGTCGTCGTAGTCGTCGGGCATATTGACCATGGCAAATCAACTCTCCTCGATTACATCCGAAAAACAAATATCGTCGACAAAGAAGCGGGTGGTATCACTCAGCATCTTTCTGCATACGAACTCGTACACAAAGATGAAACAGGCGCTGACCGCAAGATCACCTTCCTCGACACGCCCGGCCACGAAGCCTTTTCAGATATGCGAAACCGCGGCGCAAAAGTTGCTGACATCGCTATTCTCATGGTTTCAGCAGAAGACAGTGTGAAAGCACAGACAATCGAAGCGCTCAACTCTATCAAAGCAAGCGGCGCGCCATTCATCGTAGCTATCAACAAGATAGACAAGCCAGGCGCGAATATTGAAAAAGTAAAAATGGACCTTGCTGAACACGAAGTTTACGTGGAAGGATACGGCGGCTCTGTGCCATTCGTACCTATCTCTGCAAAAGTCGGAACTGGTGTTGACGACCTTCTCAGTATGATCCTTCTCGTGGCCGACCTCGCAGAACTCACTGGCGATGCAACACTCCCCGCTGAAGGTCTCGTGATCGAAAGCAACCTCGACCCAAAGCGCGGTATTTCAGCAACGCTTCTCGTTAAAAACGGCACAGTGAAGAAAGGAGAATGGATTCTCGCTGGTACTTCCCTCGTGCCTACTCGCATCATGGAAAACTTCCTTGGAAAACCCGTGGATTCTGCGACCTTCTCTTCACCTATCAAACTCACCGGTTTCGATGTTCTTCCTGTGGTTGGTAGCTCATTCCGCTCATTCAGTTCAAAGAAAGATGCAGAAAAAGCACAGGCTGAGCTCACTTCCAATGAAGGCGCAGCAGTAGCCGACGAAGTGTATGCTTCTTCAGTAAAAGTAATCCCTCTCATCGTGAAGACCGATGCTGCGGGCACAGGAGACGCTGTGGTAAAAGAAATCAAAAAACTCGATGACGACACCGTGAAATTCAAGATCATCGAAAAAGGTGTTGGAAGTATCGGTGAAGGTGACATGAAAAAAGCGATGGCTCATCCCGACACTATCATCATCGGATTCACCGTGAAGCTTGATGCTCGCGCTGAAGACATGCGCCAGAAAGGAGGTGTCACGGTAGAACTTTTCGATATCATCTACAAGATCAACGAATACCTCGAAGGCGTCAAAGAGGCTCGCCGTCCACGCGTTGAAACTATGGAGATCGAAGGCACACTCAAAGTGATCCGTGTATTCAGTAAGACAAAAGACAAACAAGTCGTGGGTGGAAAGGTAACAACTGGCAAATTGAGCGACGGCGCGAAGGTAAAAATCATGCGCCGTGATTTTGAAGTAGGACGCGGAGAAATCGTCGGTATCGAACAAAGTAAAATGCGTACAAAAGAAGTTGCCGAAGGTCTTGAATGCGGCGTACTCGTAGAATCAAAAACAGAAATCGCCGGCGGTGACGTATTAGAAGCGTTTATCTTGGTCACTAAATAACATGGCACACAGACAAGAACGCTGGAACGAACTCCTCCGCCGGCTCGTGGCGACCTTCATAGAACGCGAATCCAACCGTGACGCGCTTATTTCTGTCACTCACGTGGATGTAAACGAAAGCCTCAAATACGCCACAATCTACATTTCTGTTCTTCCTGAATCAAAAGAAGACGCGGCGCTCAACTTCATGAAGCGCCAGCTCACCGACATCCGCACGCACATCAAGAAAAATGCGCCGAGCCGTGTGCTTCCATATCTCAACGTGGAAATCGATCGCGGTGAAAAGAACAGACAGATTATTGACCGGATCGACATTTCGCAGTAAACTACGCTAGTTATATTTTTGCGCCCATAGCTCAGTTGGTAGAGCAGCTCCCTCTTAAGGAGATGGTCGTAGGTTCGACTCCTACTGGGCGCACAACGAGCAAAGCGAAGTATGTGCGCCCAGAGCGAGCAAACTGCTTTGCTCGCGTTAGGAGTCGAACGCCGGAGCCATGCCGATAGGCAGGCGAGGCGGTGCCCAGGCCGAGCGAAGCATCGAGCCGAGGGCGACTCCTCTTTTTTTTTGTATAATATATTTCATGCCGGGGTGGCGAAATTGGTAGACGCACCTGCCTTAGGAGCAGACGGGGTGACCCATGGAGGTTCAAGTCCTCTCCCCGGCACCAGAAAAAATAACTACGCTTTTATATTTCCTATAAAATGCTAGAATGGCCTAGTCTTTTGAGGTAAGGCCGCGTGGCCAAGTGGTAAGGCGTAGGTCTGCAAAACCTTTATACGCGGGTTCGATTCCCGCCGCGGCCTCATAAAGATTTGCCCGGGTGGCGGAATTGGTAGACGCGCTCGACTTAAGATCGGGTTCCGAAAGGAGCGAGGGTTCGATCCCCTCCCTGGGCACACCATCAATTCCCCTTTTCACCCTTATAAACCAAACCCAAATAGCTTGACTTTTTTGTGTTTTCGTGTATAATATATAGGAAAAATAATATTAACAAAAAAAATAAATAAAGATGTCAGAACACGCACACACCACTCATTCTGGAGACCAAGTACAATCTGAAGCACCAAAACCACGATCAGGCACAGCAGCGAAAGTTTGGATTTTCGCACTCAGCCTTATTTTCTTACTAATAATGTTTGGTATGGAAAAGTGCAGTGGCGCTAAGGAGGGTACCAAGAAAAACAAAAAGTCTGAAAACGCAAGCTCTTTTCCGGCCGAACCAACAGATGACAATCCACTCTTTGTAGATCTTACTGGAGAGTTCTCCAAAATAATCTACTACACGAAGAACGCGGACTGGATCTGGGTTATAGGACATAGGGTAGAAATTGAACTTTCCACCGATCCTGCGAATCCAAAAAAAACGTGGAATCCTGAAAAAGAAAACAGGAACATCTACTATGGAGAAACTCTTTACGGACGAACAATCCATGGGGAAGAAATAACTGCGAAATTTTGGTATGAAAAAATAAAATAAAAATAAACCAAAATGTCACACTCACACGGACACGTCTTTCCTAGGCCGGTAGGCTTAGGATGGACATCAGTTATTGCAGGAATTTTATTTTGTATCGGACTTTTCTTTCTTTTCAAGATCTGGTTACCTTGGTACGCATCCTTTGTTATAGTAGTGAACTACTTTATCTGGGGATACGAAAACCCGGGTGCGCTTTTTGGAAACAGTATTACTCTTTTCAACAAGCTGGTACTCAACTACTACATGGATGGAATTTCATGGAATCCTTTTTGGTTCGCAAAAAGTATTCTTGTCTACGGTACACCACGATCAATGGCGAATCGAGTAAAACATTTCAGTGAGAAGTACGCAACACTTGAAAAACGAGAAATCACCATTAAGGGAGAGTACGAGACCAAACTTTATCATCCTGCAGCTTATGACTTTATGGAAGGAGGAGCTACTGCCGTAGACGATTATATGAAAATCGTTATAGAAAGCTCACTGCGTCCATTTGTAAAAGACCAGAAAGCTGTCGACTTATGGAGCGGAGTAATAACAAAAAGATCTCTTGAGGAGCAGGTGGAAAAGTTTATTGCAAAAAACAACCGTTACAAACATGACGACTTGATAATTGAGCACTTAGCTCAAGATCGTGTACACCTTGTTATTGAACAAGTAGATCCTGGGGAAGACTTCAAGAAAAAGTGGTCAAAAGTTGATGATGAAGCCATCGAAAGGATAAGTGAAGAAGCGAATATTAATACTGTCATTAAACTTCTTGGAAAGTTTGCAGATAAAATGAAGAAGAAAGGTATTCACCTTGATCCTAAAACTCTTCTCGATCGCTTCCAAGCGGAACGGGATGTAATCGATGTAACAGTTGAAGATCGAAACTTCAACGTTTCTGCAAACCTTGATCCTCGTGTAATTGAGTATTTACAAAAGGTCCGAGTCTCGGCTCCTAAAGACTTTCCCAATCCGCTCTTTACTGTAGTGCCAGAACCCATGGATCTCGTTCAGCTCGCTGGGGGTAAAATCAAACAATTTAA
>CAYMIO010000009.1:0-12041 GCA_964390875.1 uncultured Candidatus Saccharibacteria bacterium | reverse complement strand
TTCTTTCTGGCCTTCTAAACAACGGGGTAAAACTCGATACTGCAACACAAGCAGCCCTCATTTCAGCAATAGCTGCAGCACTAAAGAGTAAAAAATAAATGCAAACGAAAATTTTGCACAAAAAACAAAAGCGTCGTATTACTACGACGCTTTTTCTTTTCCCAAAATAAAAACTCCCCGATTGCTCGGGGAGTTTTTTGTTCTTTCTATTTCTCAGGAAGCGTAATCGTGGCACCATTGGGGCCTTTAAAGCCCAAGGAGTTGATGACAAAGCGCATGATGCCGAAAACCGAAACCATGATCGCCATACCGACGATACCCCACATGATGTGCTTCTTGCCCTTGTCGCGGAGTTCCTCTTGTGCCGGATTGGCGAGGAACTGTACGATACCAAAGACGAAGTAGAGAAGCGCCACAGCGAACATGAAGGTAATGATGGGATTGATGATCGCATCATTAATCTTGGACATGAGCTCCGCGATGCCTGCATGAGCTATTTCATACTCGAAAAAGAAAGAAAGCATAGTGGAGCGTTAGTCGCAGGCAGGAGTGAGAGGGTTCTGGTCGACACAAGGAAGACCTGCTGTACCACCGACACCCACACCAAGAGTAGTAGAGAGGAAGCCTACAAGACCCCAGATAGCCACGATAACGAAGATACCGATGACACCGTAGATGATCTTGTCGCGAGATTCTGCGCGAGCTTCTTCGTCTTTAGAGATCACGTAGCTGATAACACCCCAGATGAAGTAGATAACAGCGAAGGTAATGAGGATCGGGATAATGTAGTTGAGGACAGTCTTCGTGATGTTGATAAGACTGAAAAGCTGCGTGGCATCTTGCGCAAACGCCACAGCCGGAACGGCGAGGACTGCGAGAAGGCCTAGATATTTTTTCATACTTTTTATAAAAAATAATTATTAATAACGAATAAATAAACGACTATGCGCACGACTCTCCCCTCGCAAGGGAAGCAGCGATGCTTATATTCTACCATTAAAAGAAACAGAAAGCGCTACTTGAGCTGTGGAACATCGCCCTCTCTGTTGTTATCAACATCAACACCGAGCGTGGTACCCACAAAGCGCACAAGAGTCCACGCTGCCACTATCACAAAGATGCCGATAATACCGTTGATGATGTGGTCGCGTGAGTTCTTACGCTCTTCTTCATTCTGCGAGATCACAAACTTGATAACGCCAGAAATGAAATAGATGAGGGCGAGAGTAATGAGGATCGGAATGATGTAATTGAGAGTGGTCTTGATAACCGTGAGAAGACCGTAGAGGTTGCCGCTTTCCATTAGTTAACTCCAAGGGTTGAAATAAGGAGGTTGACCAAGCCCCAAATGCCGACCATTGCAAAAAGTCCGACAATACCCCAAATGATCACCTTTCTTCCCTCAGCACGAGCTTCTTCGTTGTCGGCGTTGATCACGTACTGGATAATACCCCAGATGAAGAAGATGAGCGCGAGAGTGGCGAGAATAGGTACGAAGAATTTATTGATAAGACACACAAGGAAGGCTACGAGGTTCTTGAGTGAAGAATAACTGATCTCGGGGCACGTACCGAGGCTCACGAGTTGAGGAGAAGTGGCAAGCGTTACATCATTGTTGCCAACAAGTCCTGCATTTTCACCGTAATTTTCACTGTTACCCACAACAGTGCTATCGCTCTGAACAAGATCTCCATTCAGTTCTACTTGACCTCCTTGTAGGTTGTCGGAATCACCAGTGCTTCCTTGCAAGAATGCGTTGGAATCATAGCCATCGCCATTATCAAATATAGTGGGAGCCTGACCTGTGGTAGACGCGCCACTAGAAGAACCAGCAGTAAAAGTCGAAGTACCAGTACCCTTTCCTCCTTGTGCAAATGTTACAGCAGGCAAAGAGAAAAGCGTTATTGTGAAGATGAAAGCGGCTCCTATGAATACTGAATTCCTTTTTTTCATACTTATGATTTGAGCGAATCGATAGTGCTTGCAATACCCTGAGCCAGCACCCATGCACCGAGCAGCAAGGCGCCACCAATGAGTGTGTAAATGAACGTGTTTTTTGCTTTTTCAAGACCTTCGGGGTTGCCGAGTGCGGTCACAAAAAGGAAACCGGAATAGATGATGAAGAACGCCACGATAGGCACACCGATGATGAGGACGATGTTGAGAAGCTCTTCGACGAGACCACCGATGCTGTTTACTTTGATGGGGTTTTGGAGGCCAGACGTTTCTGAGGGTGTTCCACTTCCACCACTACTGAATCCTTCATTAGAACCACCACCTGTACTGAATCCTTCATTAGAACCACCACCTGTACTGATCATTTCATCTGCTCCACCACCTGTCTGCGCAACAGCAAACGAAGCAGCGCTAAAAGAAACAAATCCAAGCGCGATGATCAGTATAAAAAATTTCTTGATGTAGGTTTTCATATTCAAAAATTAGAGCGGTGTACTATCTAATAAACTTGCTTCCGGATCGAGTTCGAGCGAGGAAGTGATGGTCTTCACTATGAGCCATGCGGCAAGGACAAGGATCACACCCCACAATGCCTTCCAAAGCACCTTTTTCGCTTTTTCTTTCGTCTCTGCGTTTCCTCCACTCGTGAGGAAAAGAAAACCCACGTATGCGAATATAATAGCCGAAAGCGGAAGCATGAGCACTAAAATGAAGCCGAGAATACGCTGCACGAGCTCCATAAAGTCCTGAAAGCGACACGGGTCAGTAGGCGTACCATTACATTTTACCAAACTATTCGCATATTCTTCACTGTCAAAATCGGTGTCGTCGGCTGCGCCGTACATGGGGCCACCGGGAGTATCGGTTGCTGTATTTCCGCCACTACCTCCGCCAGTATCTGACGAACTTGCAGTCACAACAAAGGTTTGACCTGGTGTGTATGCAATAAGCGGGTTGGAAGATTTTACCAGTTTGAATATGTATTCTTCACCTGCGGTAAGGTTCGAAAGGCTGGCGGTAAACGTCACTTCCTGAAACACATTCATGATGGTGTTGAGTACCACAGGACCAAGCGTCGTCACTCCTTCCGATGCCAAGCCATAAGCTATTTTCATGTTCGGATTTTCGTTATCAGAAGAGGCTGTAATAGAGCATGGAATCTGCACGCTTGTTGTTGTAGAAGTAAACCCATCAGCAGGAAAGACAGAACACTGTACTTCAAAGTATCCATCATCGGAGTTATCTTGTGCAGGAACAGTGCCGTATTCAGTATTGGCTGAACTATACAAAAGAGGTGTCGAATAATTTCCACCGATGCGAACACGAAAATAGTAAGATGTGCCCGGCAAGAGAATATTTGTCGGAAACGCAAGCGCTTCTGATATCATGCCGTTATTAGTCACAGGCACCTGCCCTGCTGGAATGTCGTAGCTTTGTGTGGTTATTTGACCATCAAAATACTGGCCGGTGCTCGCATCAACATAAATCGTTTTTGAAAACGGAATCGTGGCATAGGCTACGCCACCCGGATCGGTGGTTACTGTGGCTTGAAAAAAATTGGGGCTAATGCGCGCTTCAACCGCGATGGAATTTCCTGAAAGAGAAACACTATCGAGCATGATACCTGAAGAAACCTGCGCGCGAAGAGAATCACTCGGAGCGAAAAACGCGCACACTAGAAGAAGAGCGGGGATAATTCCTTTTTTCAAAAACATCATCATGTACTTAGTATACCGCATACATTTCTTTTAGCCGCTGATAAGTCGTGAAAACGCATTCTGCGCTTCTGAAACGGCTTGTTCGGGAGTCTTGGCGCCAGAGATAACTGTATCAAATAGATTTTCAAAAATTGGATTAGTACCAGTATCACTCGGATCAAGCCAGCCTTTAGAAATGAGCGCGGAAGTATAGAGTAATTGACCATAGAGATTCTGCGGATAGTTGGCGCGACCAAGAAGCTCAAGGCGAGCAGGAGCTACGGGGTTTTTATCAATAAGTCCATTCACTATTTTCTGCACGAAATCTTTTCCTGAAAGCACCGTTGTGGCTGCAGTAAACGCAGTGTTGAAATTCTTGCTAGTCTTCACGATGGCGACACCCGTAAGGCGACCAATGGTTGTTTGCTCAGCCGTACCGCTGATCTGCGGCACGCGCGCAACATCGAAATTGAGATTGGGATTGCGAGCTGAAATAGACGGTATTTCACTAGCATACCCAAAATAGAACGCGAGATCTTCAGCAATGAATGCTTCAAGTGAAGAATCTTTTGCACGATTCCATGTATAGAATGCGCCAAGAGGATCAGTGAACTGCGATTGGAAACGGAGCGACTCTACCGCAGGATTCACACCACTAGGAGCGGAACCTGAAAAGGTAGATTTATAACCGCCCATAGTCGTCCGTGCCACGATCGGATTTCCAAGCTGGAGAAGCATGAGAGAAAAAATATCCTTTGAGTGTGTCACATTGCGAGGTGAACCGAGCGCAACGCCACTTTTAAGAATAGTCGTTCCCTCTTTTTTGGTGAAAAGTGGCACCATGCTTTTCAATTCTTCCCACGTTGCAGGCGCTTTGGTGATACCTCCGTCTTGCAAGAGGTTTTGGTTGTAGAAGAGAACCATCGGATCCACTAAAATAGGAAGAGCGACAACGCCTGTTGGGGTGAGAAAGAGTCTCCCTTCTTCTATATATGCATCACGAAATGCACGCTCACTGAGACTTTCATATGGAATAGGATAGAGCTTGTTCTCGAGGCGCACAACGCGATCTTCTGTGAGGAAAATGATATCAGGTCCCACACCCGATGCGATACTTTCAGAAAGGTCAGATTCAAAGGTCTCAGGCGAACGCTGTATGTATCGCAACTGAAATGTCTTGCTCGTGTTATTGAAATTGGTGAAGATGGGTTCTATAAGATCCTGACGAAAGGTTCCCCACACGACGACCATTCCGGTACCTTCAGCGGAACTTCCCCCTTTCTTTTTGGAAAACATAATGAGCGCAACAACAGCCGCGAACACAAAGACGACGAGAATAATGATTTGGAATTTAGATTTTTGCATAAAGGTTATGAAGCAGCGACGCCGCGAACGAATAATAGGCCGAAGTGATGATCTCCAGCGGGAATTTCTTTTTGTATCGAGAATCCGTATTTTTGAAATGCTTCGGTGGCTTTTTCTTTCGTAACCACTGATTTCGCATCAGGTCCCATTCCACCAAAGGCTTCAGTCCAATCAATAAAAAGCACCCGTCCGCCGCGCTTCACAATGCGCGCAAGTTCGCGGATGAAATCGTCTTTGTGTTCTACTTGAAAAAAGACGTTAGAAACAAGTGCAAGATCGACTGACTCATTGGAAAGCTTTGTGCCGCCTGGCTTTTCGATATCACCCCAGATGCACTCCACGACATCACGAAGAGAAAGAGGGACATCATTTTTAAGACGCGTCACAATATCTTTCTGCACTTCAATGGCATACACTTTTCCACCAGGCGAAACCATCCGCGCTGCGTTCATGGTGTACACGCCCGCACCCGCACCAAGATCGGCGATTTTCATTCCGGGTTTTATTTCAATCGACGAAAGAATAGCTTCTGGACTGAGGAACATATGGAGATAGTATACAAGGAAAAACAAAGAACGAAAAGGAGCCCGCAGGATGTGCATACAAAAGAATTTCAACTGTTGGAATCTACCGCTCTCACAGATCGTGAAAAATTTCACGATACGGAATATTTCATCGGCAAGTTATTTTTTGAAATTCTTTTGTATGCACATCCTGCGGGCTCCGTGTGGCAACCTAGTACCCCATCGCCTTCGCAATTCTTTCAAGCGCTACAATAAATGCCGCGCGACGCATATCAGTCTTGTGTTCCACTGACGTATCGAAGATCGCTGTTGATTCACGATTCATCGCTTCTTTCAATTTTGCAAACACATCTTCCTCCGTCCATCGCTCCCCTTTCATGTTTTGTTCCCATTCGTAGGTAGAAACAGTCACACCGCCAGAGTTGGCGAGAATATCTGGCACGACATGAATTCCGCGTCCAAAAAGAATGTCATCAGCCGCTGTAGTTGTTGGGCCGTTTGCAAGTTCAAGAATAAACTTTGCTTTAATATCATTTGCATTTTTTTCAGTGATTTGGTTTTCAAGCGCAGCTGGGATGAGTACATCCACGGGAAGCGCGAGAAGTTCTTCTTGCGTCACAACTGTCGCTCCTGGGAATCCCGCAAGTGTTCCATTCTGCTTTTTGTATTCTTCAACTTCTTTGTATGAAAGTCCGTCTGCTTTGTAGATACCACCTTTCGAGTCCGAAAGTGCCACCACAGTGTGTCCATGCTGCGCAAAAATTTCTGCAGCATTGCCACCCACGTTTCCCATACCTTGAATAGCAACGGTTACTTTTTCAGGAAGACCTGCTTTCTCGCGAAGTGCATCGAAGACATAGAAACCTCCAAGACCTGTCGCTGGACCACGTCCTTCTGAACCACCTTTATCAACCGGCTTCCCTGTGATCACCGCGCCGCGTGTATCGCCTGTAATTTTCCCGAATTCATCGTTCATCCAATCCATCATTTCCGGAGTAGTGTTCACATCCGGAGCTGGCACATCTTTTTCTGGACCAAAGATATCAACAAGACTGCGCATGTATCCGCGTGAAAGATGTTCGAGTTCTCCTTTTGAAAGCGGTTTTGGATCAAGTGTAATACCACCCTTTCCTCCACCCATCGGAATATTCGCAACGGCACACTTGAGCGCCATCCAAAATGCGAGCGCTTTCACTTCGCTGATATCAGTATCCTGGTGGTAGCGGATTCCACCCTTGTATGGACCACGCGCATTGTTGTATTCCACGCGGTAGCCATGAAAAACGCGAAGTGTGCCGTCGTCCATTTTCACGGGAATAGATACATGCACTTCACGGTTGGGCGCTTCAAGCTGCGCGAGAAACTCTGCAGGAAAACTTTTGATAGCGGTTGCGCGAGAAAGTTGAGCGAGCGCGTTTTCGAATGGATTGATTGAAGACATGAATGTATTTTTTTAATTAATAGTTCAAGATGTATGCGAACATGAGCGGCGCAACGATAGTAGCGTCGCTTTCGATAATGTATTTCGGTGTGTGAATGTCGAGCTTACCCCACGTGATCTTTTCATTGGGCACAGCTCCCGAGTACGAACCGTAACTGGTTGTCGAATCCGAAATCTGGCAGAAGTAGCTCCAAAACGGAATGTCATGCATTTCCATATCTTGGTAAAGCATCGGCACAACGCAGATCGGAAAGTCTCCGGCGATACCACCACCGATCTGGAAGAATCCCACACCTTGGCCACCTGAATTTTTTGTATACCAATCGGCAAGCATCTGCATGTATTCGATTCCGCTTTTCATTGTCTGTGCTTTGAGTTCGCCTTTGATACAGTATGACGCAAAAATATTTCCCATCGTTGAGTCTTCCCACCCTGGAACGATAATCGGAAGATTCTTTTCAGCAGCCGCGATCATCCATGAATTTTTTGGATCGATCTGGTGGTATTGATCGAGCACACCGGAAAGAATCATCTTGTACATGTATTCGTGCGGAAGATAGCGCTCACCTTTTGCTTCAGCATCCTTCCAAATTTCTACGATATGTTTCTGCAAGCGGCGAAATGCTTCTTCTTCAGGAATACACGTGTCAGTGACGCGGTTGAGTCCGCGGTCGAGAAGATCGCGCTCCTGTTCAGCGGTGAGGTCGCGGTAGTGCGGCACGCGTTCGTAGTGGTCGTGCGCGACGAGGTTCATGAGGTCTTCTTCGAGGTTTGCACCGGTACATGAAATGATATCTACTTTTCCTGCGCGAATCATTTCGGCAAGAGAAATACCAAGCTCGGCTGTCGACATTGCGCCGGCAAGCGTGATCATCATTTTGCCGCCTTTGGCAAGATGCGCTTCGTAGCCTTTTGCCGCGTCCACAACGGTGGCTGAGTTAAAATGGAGATAGTGTTCGTCCATGAACGAACGGATACTGGTGGGTTTGTTCATACTTTTTTACTTAAACTTGTAAGAGTCGTAGATACAAGAATACCATATTTATCCACGGGCAAGTACTTTTTAGGGGTGTTGCAAACTACGGGATATTGTGTAATATATAAGAGCCGAGTTTTCGGGCCCTTAGCTCATCTGGTAGAGCACCTCATTTGCAATGAGGGGGTGGCAGGTTCGAGTCCTGTAGGGTCCACACACTTTTAAACAAGTCGCCAAGAGGCGGCTTTTGTTTTTGGTAAATACTGTTATCATTTGCATATATGGAACAAACACAACCCCAGGAGATCTCCTGGAACGTTTCTTTTAAAAACTTACCAGTCACATCCCACGACCGTCGGATAACTTGGAAATTATTTCTTATATTTTTAATCGTCATCTTTGGTGTAGCAGTTATTGGAAACATTATTTACGGATCTCCTACTGACTCATTTGAAAACAAACTGACATTCTTACTTCCCATAATACTAGTTACAGCTGCTCTACAATTTGTACTATTCCTTATATATTCAACTTTTATTTGGCCGAAGGGAAAAACAAAAAGTATTGATTTCTCCTATACTCTTTCAGAACATGGAATAATAACCATCCAGAAGAGCTTGAATAGAACATTAACCAGCCGTTTATCTTGGAAAAGTATTACTAAATACGAATGCCCCATAACAGAGAAAAGTTTGTCATATCAGTTACAGTTAGGTCCAAGTATAGGCTTATGGCAGTCTGAGGCTGAGAAAAACGATGTGAAGCCCTTCGTTGTATGGAGTTACATGATACCAATAGGCGCAAAATCCTATCCCCATCTTCTATACACACCGGAAAGTCTCAACAACTCAGTAAAGACGTATATTGAACAACACGCTGGAAACACCGTAAAACGCGTAACCCGTTGGTTTAGTAGACTGCTGTTATTTTTCCTGGTAGTTATCTTTATAATGACAATACAATATTTTACACAAAGATAGCTTGCTGCAATTCCCTTTCATTCCACACATAGCCATATTAAAAACCCTCATTTATATATGAGGGGTTTTTTCTTTTATCTTTCTTTATCTCCCCTATGCTACACTCTTCCCATGACCCAGCAGGAAGCGTTGAACATCTTGAAAAGCGGAGCGAATGTGTTTTTGACCGGTGAACCTGGCTCTGGAAAGACACATACGATCCGCGAATATGTGAACTATCTGCAGGATCGCGGCGTAGATCCGGCTATCACCGCTTCTACCGGCATCGCTGCTACGCATATTCACGGGATGACGATCCACGCGTGGAGTGGTATCGGCATTCGCCGAACGCTCACCGACTGGGATCTCGACCAGATCACGAGCAATGAATACGTCGTGAAGCGCGTGAACACTGCGCGCGTGCTGATCATCGACGAAATCTCCATGCTCTCAGGAAAGACACTCGACATGGTAAACGCCGTGTGTAAAGAAGTGCGGAAAAACAGCGAACCTTTCGGAGGACTACAGGTCGTCCTTGTCGGCGATTTCTTTCAGCTTCCACCTATCGGCGACGAAGGCAGAGAGCCTGAATTCGCATTTTCGTCGGCCGCGTGGAAAGATTTGAAACCACTTGTATGCTATCTCGAAGAACAGCATCGCCAAGAAGATCCGATGTTTCTTTCAATACTGAGCGCTATTCGAAAAGGAGAAATAGAGCAAGAACACACCAACGCTATCGCTTCACGTATCAACGAAGAAGCCGAAGGAACAGAAACCACTCGCCTCTTCACGCACAATGCTGATGTAGATAGATTGAACGACGAAGCTCTCCAATCCACTCCCGGAGAAACGCGCACGTTCGTCATGGAAAGCGCGGGGTCAAAAGCGCTTGTGGCAGCCCTCATTCGCGGGTGTATTTCGCCGGAAGTGTTGCCGCTGAAAATAGGCGCGCGAGTGATGTGCACGAAAAATAACTCTCGGGAAGGATACGTAAACGGCACACTCGGCACGGTTGTGGCATTTATGAAAGACTCAGGATATCCGGTAATCGAAACACTCGGCGGGTATCGCCTCACTATCGAGCCACAAGAATGGATGATCGAAGAAAATGGAAAAGTTCGCGCGAAGATCACGCAAATTCCCCTTCGTCTCGCGTGGGCTATCACCATACACAAAAGCCAAGGCATGAGTATGGACGCGGCGGTGATCGACCTTGGCAGCGCATTCACCTTCGGCCAAGGATACGTCGCGCTCTCTCGCGTGCGCACACTGCAAGGCATACAACTCCTCAGTCTCAACGAAACGGCGCTCGAGGTACACCCACAAGTGAGAGAGGTAGACGAAAGTTTCCAAGAACTTTCAGAAAAAGCGCAAGCAGGATTTGCTGTTATCCCTGAAGAAAAGCTCGCTGAAATGCACGCGCAGTTCATCCGCGCGATCGGCGGAAGCGAAAAACTGGTGCCGAGAAAAAAAGAAAAGAAGATCAAAGCAGCGAGTGAGCTCAAAACACTCGAGCTTCTTCAGGATGGAAAGAATATTGCTGAAATAGCCGAAGCGCGCAACATGGTGGAAAGTACTATTTATGGGCATATTGATTTACTTGCAGAAAAAGGCCAGCTCGACAGAGTAACTATCGAGCACATTATTTCCCCCGCTCTTCAAAAAGCATTTCCCGAAATCAAAGCGGCGTTCGAAAAGCTGGGACTTGAGAAATTGTCACCCGTGCGAAGTGCGTTGAAGTATAAGTATTCGTATGAGGACTTGAAACTCGCAAGAGCAATAATGAAACTCGCCTAAATGCCAAATCTGTGGTATTCTGCATTCGACGGCAGGCGCCGCCATTTTTTATTGAAGAAATATGAGTAAAAACGATACCATCCTTCGTTTCGACGAAGTTTCATTTGAATACGGACACAACAAGCCGATCCTCGACACGGTGGATTTTACCCTACGCCGCGGATCAAAGATAACCCTCATGGGCCAAAACGGCGCCGGCAAAAGTACTATCTTTTCCCTCATCACAAAGACAGCAAAACCAGAATCGGGTGATGTCATCATTTCAGGTGGTGTAAGTGTAGCTATCGCCAAACAGGTGATCCCGCGCGAATACATGGAAATCACCGTGAGAGAATTTTTCGAAAAACAGTTTGCAAAAAAAGTATATGATATCGACCCGAAGATCGACGAAGTGCTTGAAGTGGTGAACCTGAAGGGACATGAAAAAATGCATGAGCGCATCATCAAGACGTTTTCAGGCGGACAGCAAGCTCGCCTTCTTCTCGCATCGGCGCTCATCCAGGACCCCGACCTTCTCCTTCTCGACGAGCCAACCAACAACCTCGACAAAGCCGGCATCCAACATCTCACCGACTTTTTGAAAAACTATACAAAAACAGTGATGGTTATTTCCCACGATGCCGACTTCTTGAACAGCTTTTCGGACGGCGTGCTGTATCTTGATATCTACACACGAAAGATCGAGCAGTATGTGGGCAACTACAAAAATGTAGTGAAAGAAATTTCTGCGCGCGTTGAAAAAGAAAACATGAAGAACGCCCAGCTTGCGAAAGAGATACAGGCGAAGAAAGACAAAGCGAATATGTTTGCATATAAAGGAGGCCAGATGCGTCTTGTGGCAAAACGCATGCGCGACAAAGCTGAAGAACTCGAAGAAGAAATGGTGGACATCCGAAAAGAAGACAGGACGATCCGTCCGTTCGTGATCCCCTCTCAGCCGGATTTCATTGGGGACATCGTTACTATCGATTCGTTCACAACACTTCGTGCGGGAAAGATCGTGGAAAAGAAAGCGGCGATCAAAATGCGCCGCAACAAGCATTTGCTTATCCAAGGACCAAATGGCATCGGAAAAAGCACGCTGCTTGAAAGCATGGCAACAGGTACAGCAAAAGGCACCCATATCGCAGAAGGAGTGCGTGTGGGCTACTACCGACAGGATTTCTCAACACTCAACTTCGACGACACTGTTTACAAATCACTCGCGGCCGTCATGCCTATTCTCGACGAACATCACATGCGCTCGGTGGCTGCAAGCTTCCTTATCACAGGCGAATTCATGCACACGAAAATTGGCGCGCTTTCAGAAGGCCAGAAAGGTCTTGT
>CAYMIO010000008.1:6509-34375 GCA_964390875.1 uncultured Candidatus Saccharibacteria bacterium | reverse complement strand
ACGATCCGTAAAAAATCCGTGCGCGAGTTTTGCAAATCTTCAAAAAAGAATTGCCGCGCGTTGGGGCGATTACGTTTCAATACCGCTTCTCTCTTGTAAGGAGTTACCGAATAAAAACTACCGAGAGCTCAACCGTGTCTTCCTTGCCGAACTTATCTTTCGCGGCGAGCTCTATCCTATTATACCCCTCAGAGAGCACAATTGCGTCCTCAAAACGACCCGATTGATCGATTGGAACAACACGGCCATTAACTGTCAAGATTTCCGCATGAGAGGCCAACCCATGGAGGGGGAAGAGAGGATCACGCACGCTCGCAACCGACTCAGTTGCCTCATCAAGCACAATATTCACCCCCAAAATAGCACCCCTCATTTCAAAAAGAGTGTATCCCACTATAACCATCACGAAGGCGATGATCGCAAAGAATTTCACTCGCTGTGCGGGGCTTTTCTTGCTCATAGGCTTGAAAGAGAGTTATTACCAGCATCATCGCGCGTCGAATCTGCCGATTTTTCTAATACGTCACGGGGTTTTGCACCAGAACCCGGGCCAACAACACCTCTTTCTTCAAGCATGTCGATAAGCCGAGCAGCGCGGGCATACCCAACCCCGAGTTTTCTTTGAAGGAATGACGTCGATGCCTTGCCTGCTTGAATGACCGTTTCGCGCGCTTCTTCGTACATATCGTCGTCTGCGTCGTCGCCTATTGTGGCATCAAATATACCGCTTTCGCGTGAAAGGTTGTTGCCGGTGAGAGCTATTTCTCCTTCCATCACTTCGCCGTTGTGCTGCGCAATGAAGTCCACCATTTTCTTCACTTCATCTTCTGAAATAAATGCCGATTGCAAACGCTCGGGACTTCCCATGTCTCCGGCAGAATAGAGCATATCTCCAGCACCGAGAAGCTTTTCAGCACCTGCGCTGTCGAGAATAGTACGTGAGTCGATCTGCGATGCCACCTGGAGGGCGACACGAGCGGGGACATTGGCCTTGATAAGACCAGTAATGACGTTCACACTAGGGCGCTGTGTTGAAAGAAGAAGGTGAATACCCACAGCACGCGACATCTGCGCGAGGCGCACGATAGCCGCTTCGAGTTCGCGAGGGTAGCTCTGCATGATATCAGCAAGTTCGTCGATGATGATGACGATGTATGGCATGCGATCCTGTTCCATATCCTCACTCTCTTTCTTCTTGATCTTGCCGAGCACGTTGTTGTGGTACGACTCGATATCGCGCACTTGGTAGCGTTCGAGGAGGTCGTATCTTCGTTCCATTTCCTTTGCTGCCCATTTGAGCGCGAGGATAGCTTTTTTAGGATCGGTGATGACAGGAGTGAGAAGGTGGGGGATTCTATTATAGAGAGTGAGTTCGACGCGCTTTGGGTCGATCATAATGAAACGAAGCGCTTCAGGCCCGTTTCTATATAAAAGAGAAGAGACAATAGCATGGATGGTCACCGACTTACCCGAGCCAGTTGCTCCAGCCACAAGCACGTGAGGCATCTTGGCAAAGTTGGCAAGAATTGCTTTTCCGGCGACGTTTCTTCCAAGCGCCACGGTAAGCGCCTTTTCTGCGTGAGTGAATTTCTCATCAGCGAGAAGGGAAGCGAGACCGACGATTGATTTTGCTTTGTTGGGGATTTCAATACCAACGAGCGACTTGCCGGGGATCGGTGCTTCGATACGGATAGGGTGTGCGGCAAGTGCAAGTGCGAGATCGCTCTGGAGGGCGACGATACGTGAAAGCTTCACGCCTTCTGCGGGCTTGAGCGCGTAGCGAGTGACAGTCGGGCCGATGGTGACTTCGTCCATTTCAACTTCGATACCGAAGTTCATGAGCGTGCGGCGGATGATATTTAAATTGGCTTTCACGTCGCCGACCTGTGGTTTGCCGCGGTCGCCTGCGAGCAGTGAAAGGGGAGGCGGTACGTATGAGCTTGCGTGCTTCACTTCTTTTTTTGGTTTGAATTCTTCCTCTTCTTCGGGAGCGGATTTTTTTGCGAGGACCGGTGCGGGTGCTGGAGCTGGTTCGTCTTCTTCCTCTTCTTCAGCGATTTCCTCCTCTTCGTATTCTTCTTCGTCATCATCTTCTACTCCTTCAGTTTGAGAGCGAGTGAAGAATGCACGAATGCGCGCACCGAAGCTCATGATGTTTGGTTTCGTATCAAAGAGAACAACAATACCGATAACAAGGATTCCTCCCAAAAAGAGGATTGAACCGTAGGTCCCAAAGAGTGAAAGAAATGGCATTGCCGCGAACTGTCCGATGATGCCACCGCGGTGTGATGCGCCTGTAGCGACATCTACCAGACCAAGGCTTCCGATCAAAAAAAGTGCTGAGCCGAGTGTGTTGGTGAATCCAACATTGGGCCGGACTGATCGTGCGAATGACATTCCAAGGAGCACACAGAGAATAGGTGCGAGGGCGTAGCCGATACCAAAGAGTGCGGAAAGAGCACGGAATACGCCGGACCCTGCGGGTCCGGCTCCCTTAAACCCCGCCATCACAAAAAAGACGGCAAGAACGAAAAAGACAACAGCAAAGACTGTGTGCCTCGTTTCATCTTTTATACGTCGGTTGCCTGATTTCTCTTTAGACATAGTACTCTCTGTGCTCTTTGTACTTGCGCGTTTTTCAGGTGCTGGCTTTAGGGGCTTCTTTGCAGGTTTCTTCGACTGGTTCTTGTCTTTTGTGGTTGCCATGGGGGATTGTGTTTCTTTCGAACATCTATTGAAAATACGTATGCATTGTATCATGAGACATCACAGGAATCGTATATTTTGCAATGGAAATGCGGAATATTCTTTTTTCTTGACTCTTCGCTCGCTTTCCCTATAATAAGACACATTACTACGTCCTATACTGACTAAAGAATTGTTTCGGACAGCACGTAAAAGACAGCTATATTTCATGAATAAAGACATGCACAACAGCGAGGGACAGGATATTACTGAAAAGGCAACTGAGCCTTCTTTTTCAAGTCTTTCTAAAAGGACAGAGAAGATAGTGACCGCTCTCTACTTGGTCACTGATTGCCTTGAATACGAAGAACCCCTCCGCGAAAAACTCCGTACGCTCGGTGTTGATCTTCTTTCTCTCACCACCGACTTTTCTCACCACACAACACTTGATCGTGGATTTTTAGTCGAAGACGCGATTCGCGCTATCCAGGAAATTGCCACCTTCACACGTCTCGCAGGAGCGGTAGGAAGCATCTCGGAAATGAACGCAAGTATCCTTATGCGCGAACTCCGCAGGCTCGAAGAAGATCTCCGCGCAGCTCTCGTGCCGGTGTACAGCGGGGTCGCGAAGAACGCGGTGTCTGGCCACTTCCTTCTCGGCGACGAACTCTTTCAAGAACAGACACCAACACAAAAGACAGAGCCGTCTTCGTTCGATAAAGGACAACAAAAACCACAGCTTTCTCCGATGTCTTTTACACCACGAAACGCACAGCCCGACATTCAAAAGGAAGACGACGCATTCAAAAAGACTTCTCGAACAAGCTTTGATATTGCTATTAAAAACAACCGAAGAACGACAATCCTTAAACTCATAAAGGACAAAAGAATGGTCTCTATAAAAGACATTTGTTCTGTCATATCCGACTGCAGCGAAAAGACAATCCAGCGTGAACTTGGAACTCTCGTAGATGAAGGTGTCCTCAAACGGATCGGGGAGAGGCGCTGGAGTCAGTACGCGCTGGTATAAGGATTTTCTTGTAAGAAACCTCCACTTCCACCGTCTCATCTTGTAGGCGTCATCGCGAAGCGAAATGGATCAAGTCATTGATTTTTCATTAAAAATATGCGATGATGCCGGCTTGGGGAATCGTGTGAGAAATCGTACGGTTATCCACATATACGTTTTAATCCTTACGGGGTTGAAGCGTATAATTGAAACACATGCGTTTTTGAAGACCGCTCGGTCTTCTTAAATTGCTGTAGCCGGAAGTGATTCGCTTTTTATGAAGGAGATAGGTTCCTTCATTCTCAGAGTTTTCACAACCGGGTTCCAAACGGAACGATCATTGAAAACAAAATAGTTTGTGTATTGTTTGATACCGAATAATACTCAGATGCGTTGCTTTTCTGTATTCAAAAAAGATTACTTGTCTTCTTTATGTACAGGAAAGATACTTTTGTTTTCGATTGGCCCTGTTCCGTTTCCGCGTTATCCCGCGGTAGAGACTCCGATAGGTGGAGTCTTGGATATCGGCCCTGTCGACAAGGCAGATATCTCAAAGCATTCGTGCTTTGAGGGATCATGGGTTTTGAATCATTCCCATTCAAAAATGATTCACATGCACATCTTTGTGTTGTCGAACACAATCAAATAAGTGCATTTATTATATTAGTTCGATTAAGAGGGGAAGGTTTACCTAATCCGATTATCAACTAAAAATTACTTTATGAATAAATTCGCAAAAATCGCCCTCGGTGCGTTTGTTGCTCTCGCGTTTGTAGGTGTTGGAAAGGCCAATGCTGCATTCATGTTCAACAACAACCTTTCTATGGGTATGTCACACCCTGATGTTATGGAACTTCAGAAAGTTCTTAACATGAGCGCAGACACTATGGTTGCTTCAACCGGTGCTGGTTCAATGGGTATGGAAACAATGTACTTTGGTTCAAAGACCAAGGCTGCAGTTATGGCTTACCAGGCTAAGAACATGATTTCTCCTGTTTCTGGCTACGTAGGTCCAATTACACGCGCTAAGCTCAACATGACTACTGGTACAACCGGTGGTTCAACATCTACTGGCGCGCTCTGCCCAAATGGCATGACACTCGCAAGTAACTGTACAGCAGCTCCAGGTTCAACAGGATCAACTACTGGTCTTGAAGGAACAGATGGAACAATCAACGACGTTAACACTCTTTCACAGTACTCTTCAGAAGAAGTAGGTGAAGGTGAAGAAGACGTTAAGGTTGCTGGATTTGAAATTGAAGCTTCAAACGATGGAGACATCGCTATCAAGTCAATCAAGATCTCATTCGACCAGACTGGAAACGGTGCAGGTGACTCTGACAACCTCGATGATTACATCGATGCTGTCTCTGTATGGATGGGTGACACTCAGATCGGTTCAGCTGACGTAGAAGATTTCACTGAAAACAGTGATGACACTTTCTCACGCACAGTTACCCTTTCAGGTGCATCTGTTGATTCTGATGAAACAGAACAATTCTACATCGCTGTAGACGGCGCAGGTACTTTTGATTCAGGAGATATTGATTCTGACTCATGGACTGTTGCTGTTGAAAGCATCCGTTTTGAAGATGGCTCAGGTGTTGTAACAACTGATACAACAACAGGTGATCTTGGAGACACAGGTTCAAACATTGGTACAAACGGCACAGCAGGTGACGGTGTTCCTCTCTCGTTTGTAACTTTCTCTGATGCAGCTAACACAGAAGTAAAGATTTCAACTCACTCAGACAACCCTGAAGCTGGAATCGTTGTTGTTTCTGACGCTGGAGACACTCCAAACGTTGTTCTTCTTAAAGGAGAACTCGAAGTTGAAGGAGATTCAAACGTAACTATCGATGAATTCCCTGTAACTTTCGGTGCAACAACATCAAACTTCAACACAATCATTGACGAAGTTCGTCTTATGATTAACGGTGAAGAATACTCAGAAGCTGTACCATCTATCGCAGCTGGTGCAACAGCATCTATCACTTTCGACAACCTTTCTCTTGAGGTTGAAGCAGGTGATACTATCGACTTCTCAATCGAAGTTGACGTTGCTGATGCTGATGACTTCACAGCAGGTTCAACTGTAACCGCTTCGGTTACTGCAACAAACCGTGGTGCTATGGATATTGAAAATGAAGAAGGTGATCAACTTACTGCTGGCGAACGCTCAGGTACAGCAGGTGGTGAAGCACAGGAATTCCGTGAAACTGGAATCTCAGTAGAACTCCTCGATGCAGATGCTGTTAAATCAGCAGTAGATGCTGACAATGGTGATACTGGACTCTTCACAATCAAGTTCAAGGTTACTGCTCTCGGTGATGACGTTTACGTCGCATCAGTTGCTTCTCCAGACGGAGCTATGGCTAATGCCTACACTCTTGATTACTCTGGTACAGCAACAACCACAGACCAGTCTGCTGCTTTTGTAAACCTTACAGATGCAACACTTACTGGCGGTGTGTACATGATCGAAGATGGTGAATCAGAGACATTTGAAATGACAGTAGTACGCAATGCTTCTACAACAGATGGTCTCTACCGTCTCTCATTGACAAACATCAAGTGGGATACTGATGAAGACTCAACACCAGACAATACTTACACTACAGATCTCGATGAGTTCAAGACGTCTTACATCGCTCTTGACTAGTCAAAGTCTAATTGTATAAGTATAATACAAACAAAAAACCACCCTTTAGGGTGGTTTTTTGTTTGTATTATGGCTAAAAGTATATATACTAACGTCATGTTTTTTATTACAGGTTACAGGTATTTATTGTCTGCTCTAGAATGGTCTTTTTGTCTTTTTTTGACACTTTTTCCATTCTTGTTCGATCGAGACTACTTTTTTTACGGGACAGCAAGTCGATCTGCACACCTCATACTATTTGTTGAGATTCTGGCTCTGGTTGTTGCCATTTTTCTGTTTTACAGAAAAACTAAAGTGTCTGTTGTAAAATCTCCAATAACCTTCGCACTTTTATGTTTGTTTGCTGTTTCTTTTATTTCAGCTCTACATGGGATAGATTTTCAAACATCATTCTGGTCTAAGGCGACTCGTACAACTGGCTTGTTCTATTTTATTCATATTGGATTTTTCTACCTATTACTCGCGAGTCTTTTTAGTGAAGAGAAAAGATTTAATCGTATTGTTACTGCGTTTTTAATTTCAGCAGGACTTTTCTCTGTTGGTTCATTTTTGAGTAAGGACGGACTTGGCTTATTGTTTACAAACCAAACTTGGAGCGGCTTTACATTTGGTAACTCATCCTTTGCTGCTATGTATTTGTATGCAGCATTTATTTTGAGTATTTACTTTGTGGTTCGGAAGACAGGTTCATCGAAAAAGTGGTGGCAATACGGTATTCCTCTTCTTTTTCTTATAAACCCTTATTTGATTAATACAGATCTTTTTTTAGGGAAGATTAATATTTTTGTAAACCCAGCTGCTATTATTGGTGAAGCTCAAGCATCATCATTTGCTACTCTTTTTTCAGTGATAGCTCTGTGTATTTTTTGGGGTTTTTCTTTTATCAAAAAAGCCTCTATAAGAAAGGGTTTGATTTGGTTTGTTGTGGTCAGTAGTGTTGTTGTGGGAGTTTTTGCTGTTCGTTCGCTTCTTTCTACAGATGGGTATCTTCGTGAGATATATCTTCGTCAAGCCTCAAGTGCTCGACCTATTGTATGGGAGCTTTCAAAAAAATCTATAAGAGAAAAACCAGTAATCGGATGGGGGTTAGATAACTTCGATCGTTCTTTTGAAAAGAATTATGACAATAGGATTTTAGAGGAAAAGAATGGTGCTGAGGCATGGTTTGACCGCGCACATAATATTTTTATTGACCAAACTGTTGAAACTGGGTATTTGGGACTGGTGGCGTATTTGTTGGTGTATGTTATTGTCATTGCCTGTTTGGTGTATGTTACCGCAACCTCCACTCAGTGGAACAATCAGTCTCTTGCTGTTCTTCTCAGTGTTTACTTTGGTGGGCACTTAATCGAGCTACAGACTGGTTTTGATACAACTATTTCTTATATTTCGTTAGCGGTTATGTTGGCGTCTGCAACAATGCTGTTCTATAAGACAAGAGAAGAGCGTGCATCACATGGTAGTAAATCGTATACTCTTCCTCTTTGGCTTCAGCGTGTGAGTGCCTGTGTGGTTTTGGCTGTTTTCTCAGTACTTCTGATTGTGGGCACTATCCCTATCGTGCGTGCACAAAATGCAAGTGGTGCAGCTCACCGTGCTGGTTCTAGTGAGAAACGGTTATTGCTCTATCCTCGGATGTTTGCCTCGCCGCTTGATACACCTACTTTTTTGTGGCGCACCTTGTATGATTTTCAGAAGGGGGTTGCTCAAAAACCTCAATTACTCCAAGATCCAGAAAAAAGAGCGAACTTTGCTCGGGAGCTTTCATTTTTTACCGAAGAATATAGAAAGTATGCGAATGCTCATCCTCACGATTATCGTGTAAGGGTTAGTCTTGCAGGAGCGTATTTGTATGAACGGTTGTTAGATGTCGACCATCTCAATGAGGCTCATGTGGTGCTTGATGATGCCATTACAATGAATCCAGATATTCCACAGGCATATTGGATGAAATCAGTGGCGTATTTATACCAGCGTCAATTTAACCTTGCTCGTGAGTGGGCAAAAAAAGCCTACGACCTTAATCCTGAGGTAGAACAAAGTCAGAAAATTATTGATTATATTGAAGAGTCGATACAAACTTTTCCTGATATTAATTTCTTTACTTTTTCTCAAATATAGATTTTATGACATCGTCTGCCCCAACATGTTTACTTACAGGCTCTGCCGGATTTATCGGCTTTCATACAGCAAAAAAACTGCTTGAAAAAGGGTGGTGTGTGGTTGGTGTTGATAACTTCAACGATTATTATGATGTGTCACTGAAAGAAGCCCGTAATACAATTTTGGAAACATATCCCAACTTCACTCTTCGTCGAGGAACGATAGGCGATACACAGTTCGTCCATGATATTTTCCAAGAATTCGTGATTGATAGCGTGTGCCATCTGGGCGCGCAAGCGGGGGTTCGGTACAGTTTAAAAGAACCATATAAATATATTGAATCGAATTTAGTAGGATTCACGAATGTTATTAACGAAGCAAAGAATGCCGGTGTACTGAATTTTACGTTTGCTTCTTCAAGTTCTGTGTATGGTGACCAAGAGAAAACTCCGTTTACTGAAGAGTTTGAAACTAACAACCCTATATCTCTCTACGCAGCGACAAAAAAGTCTAATGAGCTTATTGCGTATACGTACCATCATCTCTATGGAATGAATTGTACAGGACTGAGATTCTTTACTGTGTACGGTCCTTTTGGCCGGCCTGACATGGCAATCTTTTCATTTACGAGTGCTATCTATGATGGTCAGCCGATCCAGGTTTTTAATGACGGCCATATGAGGCGCGACTTCACGTATATTGATGACATTGTTGAAGGCATTGTTAAAAGTATTGAGCATCCGCTTCCGTATGAAATTATTAACCTTGGAAATCACGAACCAGTAGAGCTTCTGTATTTCATAGAAACGTTGGAAAAAGAAATCGGCAAGCCGGTGATAAAAGAGTTCTTGCCTATCCAGCCAGGGGATGTGGTGGAAACATATGCGAGCATCAAAAAGGCCCAGGAGCTCCTCGGGTGGGAACCAAAGACCAGCATTGAAGAAGGTGTGAAAGAATTCGTAGCGTGGTACAAGAAGTATTATGAAAAATCCTAACGAAATAACATTTGCACTTTTTTTCACTCGTGGCCTTTCGCTTACCAAGTGGGATAACCTCGGTATGCTTTCTCGTGAGATAAAGATGTATCAATCTCTCGCGCGGTCAATGAAGATGCTCTATCTTTTTACGTACGGGCATAATGAAGCAGAAAAATACGCAAGCCTTTTTCCTAGTAATGTACGCATTATTTCAAAGCCGCGGTGGATGCCGGCGCTGCTCTATAGTTTCTTTTTGCCGATCATGCGTGTAAAGATACTGCGCACTGTCGATGTTGCGAAAACCAATCAGATGGACGGGAGCTGGGCTGCGGTGCTCACGAAGAAAATGTTTGGCGCAAAACTTGTCGTGCGCTGCGGATACGAATGGCTGCATTTCATAGAAATAGCGAAACGTTCTTTTGTAAAACGATGGTGGGCATTTTTTGTTGAGCGATATGCGTATACAAACGCCGATGTCATTATCCAAACTTCGACGGGTGCGCGGGATTTTGTTGTAAGCCGTTTCGGTATTCCGCTCGAAAAAATAGTTCTTATTCCAAATTATGTGAATACCGATTTCTTCGAACCAAAGCCTCTTCCAAAAGAAGAAGGACGAGTGACGGCTGTCGGTCGTCTTGAACCTCAGAAAAACCTTTTTAATCTTATTGAAGCAATGAAAGGTTTACCGCTCCGGCTCGTACTGATCGGGAAGGGTTCGCTTAAGGAAGAGCTTGAAGCCACAGCAAAGAAGTGTGGTGTTCAGGTGGAATTCATGGGGGCGATACCGCAAGCGGAGATAATAGATGAGCTTTCAAAAACGAGCATTTATGCGCTCCCGTCACTTTATGAGGGTCACCCGAAAACACTCTTGGAAGCTATGTCGTGCGGGGTTGCTGTGGTTGGTTCTAATACTTCCGGAATTAACGATACGATTACCGACGGAGTGGATGGAATTATTTGTGAGACTGATGTAGAATCAATACGCCATGCGCTTGCGCGACTTGCAGAGAATGCTGACCTTCGCGCTCGTCTTGGCACGTCCGCCCGAAAGACAATTCTTGATACGTACAGTTTTGAAAAAATACTTGAGCGCGAACTAGCAATTTATTCTTCACTCTAAATTTATGAAAAAAAAGATATACAAGTGGTTTTTAAAAGTTGCACTTAAATTGAGCAATTTTCTCTATAAGGTTATAAGCGTCTTGGCTATTAAAAGTGAAGACGGTCTCCACCCGAAACATCGCCTGATTGGCTACCATGTCTTCTTCGCGAATAATGTGAAAGAATCTGACACAGTGCTTGATATCGGTTGTGGCAACGGCGCGCTTGCGTTTGATGTGGCGAAGAAAGCGAAGTTTGTCACGGGTATTGATATTGAAACGAAGAATATTGAAAAGGCAAAAAGGAAACATTCGGCGCCGAACATGCGTTTTATAGCAGGGGATGCAACCAAAGATTTGAGTGATGAAAAGTTTGATGTCATTATACTTTCAAATGTCCTTGAACATATCGAAGATTCGGTAGGGTTTATGAAAAGTATTAAAGGTCTTGCGTCTACGTATCTTATGCGTGTGCCAATGATTGATCGCGATTGGGTTCCGTTGCTTAAAAAAGAAATGGGGATAGAGTGGCGACTAGACCTTACCCACTATCGCGAATACACAGCAACAATGTTTGAAGGAGAAATGACTGCTGCGGGCTATACGATCGAGAGTTTGTCGGTACAGTTTGGTGAAATCTGGGCAGTGGTAAAACCATAATATGAAGTTTGTTATCAACACCAATTATAAAGATGCCGCTGGGATTGTTATATTAGAAGGCGTTATTTCGCGCCTTGAAAAGACTTCTCACGAAGTGGTGAAGAACGATTGGGGTCATTACGAACAGTATGACGTGGCGCTGTTTACTGCACCTGATTCAAAAGTTCGTACGGCAAAAGCTAAAAACCCTAAACTGCGTGCTGGTATTTTTGATCCGAAGACATCAAAGCGTTGGCAACTAGAAGAAGCGCGAGTTGCTGACTTTCTTATTGTGAGTTCAATCGAACAGCGCGAGCTTTTTTTGAAGTACAACAAAAATGTTTTTATTTACTATATGTTTCCTGACATACAAGCTGTCCCCAAACTACATTCAGAAAAAAAGAAAATCATCATTGGTTACCACGGTAACAAACAGCACCTTTGTGCAATGAAAGATGTGTCCTGGGCGCTTGACGAGCTTGCTAAAGAATACACTATTGAGTTTCGTGCTATCTATAATATCAAGAAGCTTGGTGTGTGGACACACGGGGCTCCCAAAAGGTGTCCTGTGGCTCATGTTCAGTGGGAGGAATCGCGGGTTGCTGTGAGTCTTATGGATACTGATATCGGCATTGTACCTTCCATAACGCCTACATCGCGATTTGCGCGATTGTTCGGACGTCCGCTTCGCACGTTCCTCTTTCCATTCAATCGCGAAGGATATCATCATAACGACTACGTGCAACGTTTTAAATATTCTAATAACCCGGGTCGAGCCTATGTCTTTGCAGTGCTCGGTATCCCTGTTGTTACCGACTTCACCCCATCACTTTGTCAACTTATCGTTGATGGTAAATCAGGTGCGCTTGTAGGTACGAAAGAAGGATGGAAAGAGGCTCTTCGCGCGCTCATTGTGAGCCACACGCTCCGCAATACATATAGCACCGAGCTCAAAAAGCACATCGATACCACGTGTTCGATCGATCACAATTTTACTAAACTTCTTTCTTCAATTGAGTCGCTCCATGCCAGACAATAGGGAGCTCTATGAGACCGATGAAGTGGTAGGGAAGTATACCGCCAATACCACGCGCGTGCGCTCGCTTAATAACGCGGAAAAGATTTTTATCGATCGCTTTGATGTCAAAAATAAAGATGTGCTCGTGATCGGAAGTGGTGCTGGAAGAGTGCCTGCGAATCTTTTACTCTACGGCAATCGAGTGCTCGGTATAGATCGTTCAAAAAAGCTCACTGAGGCTGCAAACAGGAGTTTCCCTCAGACAAAATTTACAGATCTTTCATTTAAGGAGGCTGACGCGATTGATCTTTCTCATATTCCGAATGAGAGTTTTGATGTTGTCTTCTTCGCTATGAATACACTCGATTATATCGATGAGTACTCTCTTCGCGAGAGGGCGATAAAAGAAGCGGCATCGAAAGTAAAAAAGGGAGGTATTTTGGCATATTCATCACATAACAACCGTGCGTATCTTCTTTCTCCTAAAATTCAAATGAAAGACAGGAAGCTTTCTTCACTGTTTGGTAAGTATGATTTTATTCCTGAAAGTGTTGTTGGTGGGGGAGTGATTTTCAAAGGTAGTCCGGGGTTCATCGTTTCGAGCACTAAAAATCTTATCGGGTTTGCATTTGCCGGCTATGTATTTGATTTACGAACCAAACTCGACAAACTTTTTGCAAAATCTATGTTCTTTGCTAAGTTCTATTTTCCCTATATAGTGTATGTATTTAAGAAAGAAAATTAATCATGCCTACTACTAAAAAAGCCCTTATAACCGGCATTACCGGCCAAGATGGATCATACCTTGCTGAGTTTCTTATTTCGAAAGGATATGAAGTTCACGGGATTATTCGCCGTTCCTCAAGTTTTAATACAGGGCGTATTGAAGCGCTGTATCAAGACCCTCACTCTGAAGCGCGGAAACTTTTTCTGCACTATGGCGACCTTTCAGATTCGAGCAACCTTAGCCGTCTTCTTTCAGAAATAAAACCTGATGAGATCTATAATCTCGGAGCGCAAAGCCATGTGAAAGTGAGTTTTGAAATTCCTGAATATACTGCGGATGTGGACGCACTTGGCACACTTCGTATTCTTGATGCTCTGCGCGCAAGCGGGCTTCAGGCAAAGTTCTATCAAGCAGGATCAAGTGAAATGTTTGGAAAAGTAGCTGAAACTCCCCAGAAAGAAACAACACCGTTCTATCCGCGAAGTCCGTATGGATGTGCGAAAGTGTTTGCGCATCATTTGTGTGTGAATTATCGCGAAGCCTACGATATGTTCATCTGTAACGGTATACTTTTCAATCATGAATCACCAAGGAGAGGACGCACCTTTGTTACCAAAAAAATTACCGAAGCGCTTGTAAACATCAGACTTGGGAAGCAGGATACGCTTTTTCTCGGCAATCTTGATGCGAAGCGCGATTGGGGATATGCAAAAGAATATGTGGAAGCGATGTGGCAGATGCTTCAGCAGCCTACCCCAGATGATTATGTGATCGCTACCGGTGAGACTCATTCCGTCCGTGAATTTGTGGAAGAAGCAGCGATACTTCTTGGTTTTGATCTTTCATGGAAAGGGGAAGGAATGAATGAGCAAGGGGTTAATGCTTCAGGGGGACTGCTTGTTGCGATTGATGAAAAGTATTTTCGGCCAGCTGAAGTTGACATTCTTCTGGGTGACGCCTCAAAAGCGAAACAGAAGCTCGGGTGG
The DNA here is from genome assembly GCA_964390875.1 of uncultured Candidatus Saccharibacteria bacterium. Classification (GTDB taxonomy): domain Bacteria; phylum Patescibacteriota; class Minisyncoccia; order Phycocordibacterales; family UBA9973; genus CAYMIO01. The sequence goes on along the minus strand of CAYMIO010000008.1, from coordinate 20,469 downwards.
GAGCCTACCGTTACATTCAAAGACTTAGTAAAGATAATGCTCGAAGCGGAATTTGAAGAAAAAGGATTGAAGGCGAGCGATTACATCAATGGATAAGAATGCGAAAATATATGTTGCGGGACATCGCGGGCTCGTCGGAAGCGCGCTTGTACGTGTGCTTCAAAAGGAGGGTTTCAACAACCTTCTTTTGAAGACACGCCAAGAGTTAGATCTTCTCGACCAGAAAGCTGTTGCCGACTTTTTTCAGCGCGAGAAGCCGGAGTATGTCTTTCTTGCGGCAGCGAAGGTGGGAGGTATCATTGCCAATGATCTCTATCCTGCTGAGTTTATTTATGAAAATCTGGTAATTGAAACGAACATTATTCATTCTGCGTATCAGTCAGGTGTGAAAAAGCTGTTGTTCCTTGGCAGCTCATGTATTTATCCCAAGTTCGCTGCGCAGCCTATCAAAGAAGACTACTTAATGACAGGTGCGCTTGAAGCTACGAATGCTCCTTATGCTGTTGCAAAGATTGCTGGTGTGTATATGTGCCAGGCATATAGGGAGCAGTATGGCGCAGACTTCATCAGCCTTATGCCTACAAATCTCTACGGGCAGAATGACAACTTCAATCCTGAAACTTCACACGTACTTCCCGCGATGATTTATAAATTCCATACAGCAAAAAAAGAAGGTGCGAAAGAAGTGGTCTTATGGGGAACTGGTACACCGAAGCGTGATTTTCTGCATGTTGATGACCTTGCTCGCGCATCCCTTTTTCTTATGGAGAACTATAGCGAAGGCGATATTGTGAATATCGGCAGTGGTGATGATATTTCCATCAAGGATCTTGCTGAAACGGTGAAAGCAGTAGTTGGTTATGAAGGGGAAGTCGTGTGGGATTCATCGAAACCTGACGGTACTCCGCGTAAAGTGCTGGATGTTTCCAAGCTTTCATCACTCGGCTGGCAGCCTGAGTTTCCTCTTAAAAAAGGCATCGACGCTGTATATTCCTGGGCGCTTGAAAATAGCGCTCTGGATTGATTTTTGGGCTAATAGTGTTACACTCCGAGTATTATGAAAATCATGGCAGTAGGGGCGCATTTAGACGATATAGAGCTTGCATGCGGAGGCGTAATCGCCAAAGCGGTTAAAAATGGTCATACTGTAAAAATGGTCGTTATGACCGATTCCTCATATGCTAACTTTGATGGCACAGTCCTCCGTACTGTTGAGGAAGCGCAGCGCGAAGGCCGAGCAGCCGTGGCTCGTCTTGGTGTGACAGATCTTGTTATTCTCGATTTTCCCAATAAGAATGTGCCATATAATGGTTCAACGGTCGAAGCGCTCGACAAGATTATGTCAGAATTCCGCCCTGATTATATTTTTACGCACTGGGTTTTTGATACGCATCAGGATCACAAGAATACTGCCCAGGCTACTATTTCCGCAGCTCGCTATATGTACAACATCTTCATGTATGAGCCGATTCCGCCGTCAGGTCGTTCATATTCTCCATTCCGCGCGCAGGCATATTTTGATATTTCAGAAACGATTGAAGACAAACTTGCATCACTTAAGGAACATAAAAGCCAGCATGCCAAATACGGCGAACAGTGGATTGAAGCAATAGAAGGACGTGCAAAGCTTCGAGGTTTTGAAAACGGATGCAAATACGCCGAGGCGTTTGAAGCTGTACGCGTAAGTATGAAGTTATGATCGTAGCTATTCACCAACCTGAGGCATTTCCGTGGCTTGGTTTTTTTCATAAGATGCATTTAGCGGACGTGTTCGTGCTTCTTGATACAGTCCAATTTGAAAAGAATAATGTACAAAATCGAAATAAGATTCTTGTAAATGGCAAATCCACATGGCTTACGATCCCCGTCGTCGACACAGGCCTTGGTACGAAGATAAAAGATGTGAAGATCCATTGGGATGATGGTGTTGTTTTTAAAAAACACCTCGCAACACTTCGGCATGCTTATGGAAAACATCCTCATTTCAACGATGTTAATACCGCGATTGAGGAAGTATATAGTAAAAGACATGATAATCTTGCCGATTTTAACTCTGAAGTTATTCTGTATTTAAAAGAAAAACTTGGGATTACTACTAAGATTATGCGCGCTTCAGAACTTCCTCTATCAGGAACAGCTCAGGGTGGCACAGAAGTGACGTTGGAAATATGTAAACTACTCGGCGCGAAAACATATCTGAGCGGATCAGGCGCGAAAGCCTATCTTGATGTTAGTCAGTATAAAAAGGAAGGCATTGCTGTTGTTTTTCAAGATTTTGCTCACCCCTCGTATCCGCAGAAAAATACTGACAAATTTGTTTCTCATCTTTCAATAATAGACTTATACTCTAATCACGGTCCTGAAAGCCTCGATCATATTCTTGGCACTGCCAGAAAATTCACACTCGTAGACAATCCGCGCTCACTGTAATATATGGAAAATCTATCTACTCAACTTGAAGACACAAAAAAGAAACTCCTCTCTTCTTCTAAAGAAAAACTAGTCGGAATTGCAACAACGGCTTTCATTCATAATCCGCCTTTTATTTTTGGTTCTTTCAGAGAAACAGCGACCACGGTGTGTGCGACAATCATCATTCGAGATGTTTCTTTCCTTGATGAAATAATCGCTACGTTTGATGGCGTTGCGAATTACTTCCTTATCGACTGCGAAGTGAAGAATGAAGCCGGTACTCTTGAATTGCTGGCGCGCGAGAAAATACACAAAAGCAAAGTCCTTGTCTACAAACCCAACGACTTTACTGTTGAGTCCCTCGACATGTTTGCGGCACTCTTGTTTCCGACATTTCATGATAAGAAAGTGCTCATTCTTGGCGCAGGGAATATTGGTTCAAAAATCGCTCTTAAACTCTGCGAACGAGGAGCTCATGTTGTTCTTTATGGAAAAGAATATGAAAAAATAAAAACTATAACAGAAGGACTTAATCTGATAAAACGAAGCAAAAGCGATATTGAAGCTGGTTCCGTTCTAAGCGCTTCAGGATGCGACCTTATTCTTGGTTGTACGCCAGGTATTCCGATTATTACGAAGCAAATAATTCAAGAAATGAACGCAGAAGGAAAATGCATCGATGTCGGCAATGGAACTGTTGAAGAAGGTGCCGTTGCGGCTGCTCATGTGCGGGGAATAGAAATGCTGTCTCTCTCAAGCATCGGTGGTTATACGGGCATGATCGAAAACTGGCTTTTCCAGCGCTCTTTTTTGGAAAAAAAGCGAGTGCGCTCCATCGAAGGTATACCCCTCATAGTTCCTGGGGTGCTCGGCGCAAAAGGTGATATATTGGTGGATGATGTAGAAAATCCTGCCCGAATCTACGGCGTTTGCGATGGAAAGGGCGGGCTTCTTCCAAAAGAAGAAGGGCTGACAATAATTGAAACGTACACCAAGGACACTGACGCAACTATCCAAAAAGTATGTTCGCTTTATAAGTAAATCACATCATATGATCAAGAATAAAAAGATTCTCATTACAGGAGGCACAGGATCGCTCGGAAAAGCGCTTGTTCGTGAACTTGGAAAAGAAAACCAGGTTGTTATTTACAGCCGAAATGAAGAGCGTCAGTATGAGATGAAAAAGGAATTCAATAATCCCAATCTCATGTTCCGCATCGGTGATGTGCGCGATACCGACACCCTCAAGTACGCGCTTCGCGGATGCGATCTGGCGATCCATGCGGCAGCCATGAAAGATCTCATTATGGTGGAAGAGCAACCGACACAAGGCTACCTCAACAACATCATTGGATCAAAATCATTCATCGATGCAGTGCTTGCAACGCCTTCAGTTCAAAAAGCGATCGGCATCAGCACCGATAAGGCAGCTTCGCCTTCAAACGCATATGGCATGACGAAATACATCATGGAGCGTTTGTTTATCGAAGCAAACAATAATTCTGACACCACTTTTGCCTGTTCGCGCTTTGGTAATATCATTGATTCCAATGGAAGCGTAATTACCTTCTGGAAGGAACATCCAGATATGGAACCAAAACTTCATCACGATGAAATGAGTCGATTTTTCTTCTCTGTTAAAGATGCTGTGGAGACTGTTCTTTCTACAATCGAAATGGCTGAAGGTGGAGAAATCTATATTCCGAAAATGAAGCAGGCAACGATTTTAAATATTCTGAAGACGATATTTAAAAAAGATTCATTCGAGATCGTCGGGATTTCTCCCGGAGAAAAAATTCACGAAGATCTCATAGGGGAAAGCGAACGCTACTTCACCTTCGACAGCGGCAATTATTATGTAGTAAAGCCGGGTGTGCTTAACCCTAATCCACCACAGGCGTTTTCAACGCAGAATGCGGAAGCGTTTACAAAAGACGAGCTGTCAAAGCTTATCTTCGGCTAGTTGACTTTTTGTAATATTGTGATATATTGTTTTTGATATATAACACACTAAAAATTTAAAAAAGGAGGTCAAAATGGGTGAGCAAAAACCCTTGTTTGAAACCAAGGAAATCACCATTCTTGGTACTCGTTGGATGAAAACTGCGTGTATTCACATATTTAACAAGTCAGACGGTAGTCCTGGACAATGGGAATCTATCAAAGGAAGTGATGTACCGACAGTACTTTTGTGCGGACTTACAAAGAACAAAGAACTTGTTCTCGTCAATCTGTTCAGATTTCCTGTGAGTGAATTTTGCACTGAACTCCCAGGGGGAACTGTGGAATTAGGTGAGTCTAATGAAGCCGCTGTTATTCGCGAATTCACAGAAGAAACAGGGTATCAGCCAGCCAGGGTCAGCAAGTTGTGTGGAGGGTTTTTATGGAACGGCAAGTCCAACCAACAATTTCTGATTATGCTCGGTGAAGACTGTGAGAAGGTTAGCGAGCCTAATCTTGATCTGGTTGAACAGCTTGTTCAATTGCGCGTTGTCCTTCATAAACCGCATAGGGTGAAAGCATTGATTGCTGACGGTGTTATGACATTCGATCCTCCTATTGCCCAGGCAATACTGGCTATGGAAAGCAAAGGGATTATTTAGTAGTACATACATATAGGTATTACTCCAAGCTCCGCGGATTAACGCGGGGCTTTTTTATTGTTTTTACTACTCGGGAATGCTATTGTTTTCTATACATGGCCTCTCTTGTGAAGCGAATCGCATACAAGCTTGCCCGCCGAAAATTCGTGCGGGGTTTTGATAGGTACTGCACGGAAAAGAACGGTCGTGCGCTTATATATTATAAGACAGAAGAATTTCTTCTCCGCGGAATGTTCCAAGATTTTTCTCATCCCAATAATTGGGAAAGCTATGAGATGGCAAAAGTTCTTAATCAGCTTGGGTATATCGTCGACATTATCGACCGCACGGCGGATCTTGATGATGTAAAGAAAATTGAAGATCAGTATGATATTTTTATTGGGCTTGGCGTAGGGGATTCGGGACAGTATTTTGCTGACATTGCTGAGCGAGTACCGCGCGCCATAAAAGTACTCTATGCAATGGGACCTGAGCCGGATTTGAGTAACGCAATTACCAAGGCGCGCCACAATTACTTTCGCCAACGCCACCCTGAGATTCCAGTACAGGATCGCCGTCTTATTTTAAATGTCGACACAAAGCGGCTTTATAAAAACACTAATGCTATTATTGCACTCGGGAACGAATTTTCTTTGGGGTCGTATCGCCATCTTGGAAAAGATCTGTATAAAATATATCTTTCAAGTTATCCCGGTCTTCGAATGTCATTTGCTGATTTTTCAAAAAAAGACCATAAAAAGTTTCTCTATTTCGGCGGAAGTGGCAATATTACCAAAGGACTCGATCTTGTGCTTGAAGTGTTTGCGAAGCGGCCAGATCTCATATTGTATATTGGGGCTCCGAGCGGGGAGGAAGACTTCAATGCTTTTGCAAATCCGATCATTGCTTCTTCTCCAAACATCCGACGTCTTGGTTTTATTGATGTTACTGGAAGCACATTTACCAATATTACTGCCGAGTGCGGGTATGTTATACTCCCATCGTCCTCAGAAGGTTGCGCGACGTCTGTCACTACCTGTATGAGACGAGGCCTTGTGCCTGTGGTGACTAACGAGAGCGGTATTGAGGCTTTGGAATCCTTCGGTTACTTGGTGTCAGAGGGGACGATAGACTCTCTCACTGAAACAATCGATCGGATTTCCGCAGGCACCAAGGAAGAGCTTGTTGAAAAATCAATGAAGACCTACCTTGAATCTTTCAAATACACACAGGATTCATATCGGCGTTCACTTGAAGAAATACTTATCACTATCCTTAGTAAGAAATAGATACCATGAAACGATTCGCAAATCTCAAAAATACAATTATAAAAACCAATGACAGCCTTTTCGCTAAAGGGATGAAAACGCTCCGCGATCGCGGCCCTTTGCAGTTCATAAAAAAAACAGTGACAGTTATTTTCAAAATGATATATCGCTTTTTCCGCGAATATATTCCACTCAAATTCCTGTATCTTTTCTTTAAAGATGGAAAGATAATGAAGAAGGTTCAGGGAAGCCGTATGATACTCGATCTCAACGATCTTGGTATTTCGCGGGAACTCGCTCTCTACGGTGTGCATGAAAAGAACAGCACAGAAGAAGTGAAGAACGTCATTAAGCCAGGCATGAAAATTCTTGAAGTTGGTGCCAATATCGGCTACTACGCCCTTCTTGAAACACGCCTTGCTGGTCCATCGGGAAAGCTTTATGCTATCGAACCTGCACCTCACAACTTTGAGAGCCTTAAGAAAAATCTTGAACTCAATGGTGTAAAAAACGCCTACCTTCACCAGGCGGCATTCGGCGAGAAGCGTGATAAGGCAGTTTTTTATGTATATGACAGAAGCAACCTCTCAAGCTTTATAAAGCGTGAAGACATGGGAATGAAAGTGGAAGAAGTAGAAGTGGATATATTGACGCTTGATGATTTTTTGCTCAATAAAGATGTCGTTGATTTTATCCGAATGGACGTGGAAGGATACGAACGTGAAATTCTTCGTGGGGGAGAGAAAGCGCTCTCAGGAGACAAGAAGCCGAAATATTTCTTTATCGAAGTGCATTCAGAATTACTGCACAAGAAAAACAGCTCAGGACGTGAAATTTTTGAATTTCTCGGCAAGTACGGATATGAAGTGAAAAAAAGTTTCTGGCGCGGAAGTACTACACACATGGTTACTAATATGGAGGATCAACTTGCGCACCCCCTTCTCGAGGTCGGCTACTGGGAAACGTTTTTTGAACTGAAATAAAAGGAATAAAAAGCCGCCAGTAAAAACTGGCGGCTTTTAAATGTTTTGGCATAGTTATGCCGAAATGTGCAAAACTTCAGCTGGTGGTATTCTGAGCCTCCTAAGCTGAGCTTGTGGCCTTTGGATTTTTGAAGCCATTTTGCTTTCATGATTTTTGAGGCGATCTTCATCACCATCAAAATCAGTTTTCCACTGCATGTCATTCACAGCAACGAGTTTTACACCGAGTTCAACTCCAGTGCTAGTCTTAACTGTGTTCTGGATTAAGGAATCAGCGCTCAATTCTTCCACACCGGATTGTGTTGCGTCAAATGCAGCATCGCCAATCAGAGGAAAACCAAAGTCACCGTAGTAGGTCAGATTCAAGAGCTTGCAGGTATTCCATGGAATTGTTAATCCGTCTGCGGTGTGAGTGCCCGGTTTGAAATCGTGTCCCTCCATAGCTGCACCGACGCAAAGCGTGTCGTTATCCATGTGCGCAAACAGAGCTGTAACAGTCGATTGACTTAGAACTACTTCAGTCGAAACTGAAAGAAGGTATTCCTGCTTGAGTGCGGCTGCTTGAAACACAAGAACATTCATCGCGAATGTAAAGCCCCACGGCTGCACGCGGACTACGATAAGTCCGGGTTGATTGAGTCCAGTAAGGTACTCAGCCGTGTTGTTTTTGTCTTCCTTTGCATTGATCGCAACGATCACTGTTTTAGCAAGACCAAGAGCAGTGGTAATGAATGCTATGATTTTGTCATGGCCTGAACCGTTCTTACTATTCCAGTAACGGGTTCCGATTGCGAATTGCTTCATATTTTTGGGGTATTAAGTTGTTTTAGAATTTGTTTGTATAATAGCACATTTTGACTATTAAGTCAACCATTAGTTTTCCGTTGATATTAAAAGCAAATGCCAGTATGATACAAAGCATGAATCCTAAAGTCTCAGTCCTTATGTCCGTGCATAACGGTGCGCGCTACTTGAAAGAAGCCGTAGATAGTGTTCTTTCTCAAACCTTTACTGATTTTGAATTTCTTATTGTTGACGACTTCTCAAGCGACAACTCTCCCGCAATACTTAAGGGATATGCAGAAAAAGATTCCCGTGTTCGTATCATCACCAACGAATTTAATCTTGGTCTCACAAAGAGTCTCAACAAAATGATCAAAGAAGCGAAAGGGGAATATCTTGCGCGCTTTGATTGCGACGATGTTTCGTTGCCGCAGCGTTTTGAAATGCAAGTGCAGCTTCTCGATACCAATCCAAAATGCGGACTCGTGGGTGTGTGGGGAGAAGTTATCAACGACCATGGCACGCACCTTCGCGATATCAAGTATCCGACAACTGATGCAGATCTCAAGCGTGCTCTTATCAGCTACAATCCGTTCTTCCATCCTGGCATCATGATGCGAAAAAAGGTGATTGAGGACGTAGGCTTTTATGATGAAAGCTGGCGGTTCGCTCAGGATTATGAGCTCTATTTCCGTATCGCGAAGAAATACGAGTTGGCGAATATTCCTATGATACTTTTGAAATACCGAGAGACAAGTGGTTCCATTACTGGCAGTAAGAATAAGCTCCAAGTTGGCTTTGTGCTTAAGGCAAAGAAAAAAGCGATTCGCGAAGGACAGTATTCTAAATGGAATTATGTACATTTACTCCGTTCGTACATCAGCTGGCTTCTACCGGTAAAAGTGAAAAAGCTTCTCAAAAAGCTGGTTTAAGGTACAATCCTTTGCATGAGGATTCTCTATCTCATCACAAAGTCGGAAATCGGGGGAGCGCAAGTACATGTGCGAGACCTTGTTCGTTTTATGGTTAAAGAAGGGAATGAAGTGGCGCTTATGAGCTTCCCTGGGGGATGGCTTGAAAAAGAAGCGATCGAAGCTGGAGCAGTATTTTATCCCAATAACTATTTTTCAAATTCGTATAATCCACTCAATGCTTTTCGTGCAGTACGAGCTATGTCTTTAACTGCGGGTGCTTTTAAACCTGATCTTGTCGCATGTCATAGCTCAGCAGCTGGTTTTTTGTGGCGTATGTTTGATCGCGGACGCACCCCTACTGTGTTTACTGCACATAGTTGGGCTTTCACTGAGGGAGCTCCACTTTTTAGAAAAGTAGTTGCGCGTATAGCAGAAAAAATAGCATCTCCTTTTGCATCAAAAATAATATGTGTTTCGGAGTTTGATAGGCAGACAGCACTTTCATACAACATTGCTGGTGAGAAAAAACTCATAACAATTCATAACGGAATTAATCTGGAGACTCCTAAGAGGCTTACGAAGAACGATGAAAAGATACGTTTGGTGAGTGTTGGTCGTTTAGCGTATCCTAAAAATCACCAGCTGCTTATCGAGAGTTACCAGGATCTTTCCAAAAGTCTTCTTGAGAAGAGTGAGTTGATAATTATGGGGAGTGGTAGTGATGAATATGCTATTCGTTCGAAAATGAGTGGATCTGTTCATCTGATAACAGAAGCTGATCATAAAGATGTTATCCCGTTTCTCCAGAGTGCTAATATTTTTGTACTTATTTCAAAACACGAAGGTATGCCACTTACTATTCTTGAAGCAATGAGCATGGGCCTTCCTGTGGTTGCATCACATGTTGGTGGTATACCTGAAGAGGTGGATGCTTCCACTGGAATACTTGTTTCAAACACAAAAGAATCAATCACGAATGCACTCACGCAACTTATTGAAAATGCCGAACTTTGCCGATCGATGGGGGATGCGGGGCGGAAAAAAGCTGAAACTCAATTTTCACTGAATCGCTTTTTAGAAGAAACAAAGAAGGTGTATGAAAGCGCTATTCGCGAAAACCTTGCATAACATCGCTGATGAGTTCCTCCTTCATAAGATAGAGAAAACCGAAGAACACTATTCCGGCTGAGGGAATGATGATAAACAGAGGCCACAGGAGAGACTTCATCCCAAATACTAAAAGTGCCATAGGTATAACAGCTATGAGGATTTTCCACGACCGCTTTAATATGACAAAGCTGTGGGTTTTCCGTACTGCATTGAGAAATATTCCGTTGAGTGCTAGTTGTGCTGCAAGGGTGGCGAATGCGGAACCCGCAACACCATATGAGGGGATAAGCAGGAAATCCAATCCCACATTTACCGCGGCGCCTACTGCAGTCGCTGTGATGAATACTCTACGCCTGTCTTCAGCAAAAAGAACACTGGAGAGTATCATGCCAGGGAAGATAGGGATAAGCGTAAGGAGTAATACTTTGAAGGTAACCGTGCTTTCGATGTATGCATACCCATACAGCACGTTCATGAGTGGTCCTGCAAGAAGGATCCCTCCGACGACTATTGGCACAACCATACCTATCGTAATCAGCAGTGCTTTTTGTATAAGTGCGTTCATTCGTTTTTCATCTTTTTCAGCGTAGAGTTTGCTCATAATAGGAGAAAGGCTGGTGTAGAGAAAACCAGGAAGAAGGTAGAGTAAACTGATCATTTTTTGCGCTGCAGCATAAAGACCAAGATCACTTGCTGGTTTAAACATGGCAATGATCACTGAGTCGATGTTGGTCATGAAGACGCCGAATACTCCAACAACTGCAAAGGGCCACGAAGACTTTAGTATAGGACTGATGAGTGCGCGGTTAGCGTGTGTGAAAGGATTCTTGAAATATTTCCTCACTACGTAGAAAGTGAGAAGGAATCCGATGCCGCTTCCGAGCATATAGCTCGTGGCAAGGTTGTGCGCAGAAGGGAAACGGAAAAGGGCAAGGAGGCATAATGTAGTTACAGCCACTTCAGTTACGAGCTCAAGCACTGTTTCTTTTTGCATTTCATTCCTAGCGCGGATGACTGCATAGAGAAAACTGCGAAGGCTGTCGAAGGCTACGAGACAAGCTACCGTGATCATCAGTGATTTCGCTTCTTCAAACTTTGCGATGTGTGGACCGACTGCACTTATAAGAAGAGTTACCGCACATACCAGTCCGAGTTTTATAAAAAGAGATGTTGAAGCATAGCTGAGCTGTTCTTTTTCAGATCGCTTTACTATTTCACGAGTCAGGATTTGTGAGAGGCCAATATCAGAAAAAATAGTAAAGAGGGCTGCTAGACTCAGGGCATAGGTAAATATTCCGTAGTTTTCGGTACCAAGAATACGGGCAGCAAAAATAACCACGATACTTCGCGTAACTCTGCTTATAATCGTGCCGCCGGCGAGCCAGAAGGTATTCTTCAATATCATCTGACGAAGTGAAGTGTTTTTGAATAGAAAGTTTTTTATTGCAACCATGGTTATACTCAAACGCTAACATAGCCTGTGGTATAAAACAAACTCGCACAAGTGCTAAAAAGTTCCCTCCATGATATTGTTAGTATACGAACGGCATATGTATATTCTATGAAGAAAATTGGTTTTATTGGACAGGGTTGGATAGGGAAGCATTACGCGGATGACTTTGAGCTCCGCGGTTTTGATGTTGTTCGCTATGGACTGGAAGAAAAGTTTCGTGAGAATAAGGAGCTTTTGAAAGAATGCGACATCGTATTTATAGCAGTTCCAACCCCCACCACTTTTTCCGGGTTTGATTCAAGTATCGTTGAAGCAACCATTGGTTCGGTCGGTGTTGGAAAGATTGCTGTCATAAAATCAACCATCATTCCCGGTACGACTGAAAGAATTCAATTGCTTTTTCCAGACCGGTTTGTGATGCACAGTCCTGAGTTTTTACAGGAAAAGACTGCAGCGCATGATGCTGCTCATCCGAGTCGCAATATTGTGGGTATTCCCATTCTCAGTGACGAGTATAAGAACTGTGCGGAAGAAGTTTTATCTGTTCTTCCGGGGGCTGAGGTTTCGTTTGTGTGTACCGCGAAGGAAGCGGAGCTCATTAAATACTTTAGTAATGCGTTTCTTTTTTCCAAAGTTATTTTTTCTAACCTCATGTACGATCTTTCTGAAAATATAGGAGCAAGCTGGGAAGTTGTTAAAAAAGGTGTCGCTGCGGATCCGCGCATAGGAAGTTCTCATATGAATCCGATAGATAAGAGCGGACACGGAGAAATTCCTGGGCGAGGAGCGGGGGGTCACTGCTTCATAAAAGATTTCAAGGCTCTTATAGATCTCTACGAAGGAAAATGCGGAACCGATGAAAAAGGCATTGCTGTTTTAAAAGCACTTGAGCAGAAAAACAGAGAACTTCTAGAAAAAAGCTCCAAAGATATTGATATTTTGGAAAGTGTTTACAAAAAAGAATCTTAGTCGTGTGTAAAGATGATCTGTACTGTTTTTGCTAAGATACCGATGTCTAGAATCAAACTTTTGTTCTTTATATAATACAAATCATATTCAAACTTCTCTCGTGAATCGTCCACGGTGCGGGCATAGCGATAGCGCACTTGCGCCCAGCCAGTGAAGCCGGGTTTGATGTTGTGACGGATAGCGTAGTAGGGGATTTCTTTTTCAAGCGTAGCGACAAATTCAGGTCGTTCTGGGCGTGGCCCTACAAGAGCAATATCTCCTTTGATAAGGTTCCACATTTGAGGGATCTCATCAATGTGTGTTTTTCTGATGATTCGTCCTACCGCGGTTACTCGAGAATCTTTTTTCTCTGCCCACTGAGCTCCTTCTTTTTCTGAATTTTTGATCATGCTGCGCAATTTGTATATTTCAAACGGTGTTCCATTTTTTCCTGTGCGAGTGTGTGTATAGAGAATTGGTCTTCCGCTTTCAATGAGGATTGCTAGCGCAGAGAGCAGGAGAAATGGTGAGGTGATAATGAGTATGAATACACCCACGAATACTTCAAAGATGCGATACATGATATGTTCATTGTGTCGTGTTTTTTGTTCAAGAAGTGTAAATACTTCTTCTTGTGAAAGGAGCGAAAGTGGCGTCTTGCCGAACATTTCTTCGAAGGCGGTGCGCACTGTCATGATGGGTGTTTGTATTTTTGATACTCCTTCCACATCGCGCGTGCCCACTTCGCGTGAAATGACAATAAGGTCGGCGATATGCACCTCTGGGTTGTATTGGAGGATGGTGGTGAGTGTGCCAACACTTTTTCCTATGTGACTGTGTTCAACAAGTGCGCGTTCGAGTTCGTGGATTTCTTTGTCTTCTCCGATGAAAAGAATCGTGCGAGCGAATGTTCGTGCGAAGAGGAAAAAGAATAGTCGGCGCCACACTATCATGAACACAAGAAGTGATCCGGCGATGATCGCAAGGTTTAGTTTTGGTGTAATACCAAAACCAGGGAAGAGGTAGAAAAAGAGTGCGGCCAGTCCTCCGAAAAGAGCGGCAGCAAGGACGAATCGTCCTATGGTTCGAGGGGTGGGGATGGAACGACGTATATCGTAGAGGTCGGTGAGGTAGAAAGAAAGTAGAGCAAGGAGGAAGGGAATACTAAATGCGATAAAAAATGAAGAAAGGATATCTGGTTTGATGGGCCCTTGGGTATCAACAGCAAGCATCAAGATCAATGCTCCAATAAAGCAGAGTGTGTCGCCGAGCAGAAGAAGGAATATGCGCGAAGAATTCATAGGTACTTTTACAATACCACACACATCTCGTTTTGTCACTTATTGTAAACAGAGACTTCTTTTTTCGTGGTATACTCCACACATATGTACTTCAAGCATTTCCTCAAACGTGTCATCAGCTTCGTACTTATCATTGGGCTCGGTATCCTCGCGCTTTTCGCTATCAATATGTATCAGAAGAATACGGGCGGTAGCGTAGATGCGTC
>CAYMIO010000008.1:0-6409 GCA_964390875.1 uncultured Candidatus Saccharibacteria bacterium | reverse complement strand
CGCTTTTCGCTATCAATATGTATCAGAAGAATACGGGCGGTAGCGTAGATGCGTCAGGCGCGGTCACGATCCCGCAAAATCGATAAAGATTTTCTAAAGAAATAAGTTGCGCGGGTTTTGAGCAAGTTATATAGAATGCAGGTATGATCACGGACAAGGATATTGGATGTGAAGCTCGAATAAAAAGTTTTCCAAACAAAAAGCCGGCGGGAGAAAATCTTCTCCGGCCGGTCTTCTTTTTTTTGTTGCAGCCGTTGCTAACGGGCTGACAGGTGCCTTATGTGGCAGAATCAAAATTGTTCTGATTTAAACTGACGCTTGTCCGTGCAGGTGATAGGGCACTTCTCAGCGCGCTTTTCTGACTGTGCGAAGCACTGCGAAGGAACACGGACGCAAATACAATCTAGCAAAGAACATGTATCAAAAAACTTGATGTCTCTAAGAATAGCGTATTTCTCTCTTTTGTCAATGAATATTGACTTTCCTCGCCCCTATGCTATTTTATACCTGTCGCCGTAGACCGTTGGCATCCCTTTTGGGAAGAAGACCGACTGAGGCGCATATCAGGTTTCTTGGTTCTGGATTCGTTCAGAATTTCGAAATACGACATATGCATTCTACGGCCCATTTAGGGTCGATTTTTATTTTGTACAGTACAAACATATGGCACTTACAAAAACACAGAAGCAAGAAGTATTGAATGAGCTTAACTCTGTTGCAGGAGCATCATCGATCGTTTTTGTGGCATTCCGAAAACTAACTGTTAAGGATGCTACCGATTTTCGTCGTGATCTTCGCAAAGAAGGGGTCTCATATCGTGTTGCAAAGAAAACTCTTCTTCGCCGCGCTCTCGCAGATAAAGGGTATACAGGAGAACTTCCTGACCTTCCTGGTGAGCTTGGTGTTGCTTGGGGAGATGATGCTCTCGCGGTTGCCCGCGAAGTGCAGGCTTTTGCAAAAACACACAAAGACAATCTTCAGATTGTTGGTGGCGTGTTTGAAGGAAACTACAAAGATGCAGCAAGCATGATGGCAATCGCAACGATCCCATCACGTCAGGTGCTCATCGGTCAGTTCCTCAATCTTATCAATTCACCAATCCAGCGTTTTGCTATGGTCGTCGACCAGATCGCAAAGTCGAAGGAAGCTGGTGCGTAATCTAAAACATTTATGGAAGAAACAAAATCAGTTGAAATTCCTGCAAAGTTCAAGGATCTCGTAGAAAAGATCGACACTATGTCGGTTCTTGATCTCCACGAGCTCGTGAAAGTGCTTGAAGAAAAATTCGGTGTTTCTGCAGCAGCAGTTGCTGTAGCAGCAGCTCCAGGCGCAGGCTCAGAAGGCGGCGCAGAAGAAAAGGACAGCTTCACTGTAGAGCTCACAGCTGCAGGTGAAAACAAGATCCCTGTCATGAAGGTGATTAAGGAAGCTCTCGGTCTTGGTCTTAAGGAAGCAAAAGACCTCGTCGACGGCGCACCTGCTGTCTTGAAAGACAACATGAAGAAAGAAGAAGCAGAAGCCCTCAAGAAGGCTATCGAAGAAGCCGGAGGAAAAGTTACGCTTAAGTAATAATTTCAAAAGCTCTTACTCAAACACCGCCCACAAGGCGGTGTTTGACTTTTTATGAGTATTATGTCATTGTGTTTTTGAATATTCAAACATTTAAAAATACATTGATTTATTATGAAACAACTTTTAGCGAAGCCAGGGCGCTCTCTTGAGCAAGTTTTTGAAGAACTTTTATTGGAATCCTCACGTTCTGTCGAGGAGTTTTTTATGGAAACAGAGGGACCTGAAGAGTATTTGAGAATTTTGCGAAAGGTAAAGAGTTTTTCAAACAAGACTCGTAACCCTGACGTGGTTTGGAATGAATTGCAAAGATCAATGTTTCCTGTTGAGCCGTTGTTGCATTTTCTGGAAGGTTCCATGACATTTGAAAAGTTAGGAAAAAGTGAGGTAGATACGTTCGATTCTGATGAAAGTATTCCTTTTTCTCGGAACACAATTTTCACTCCTTTGCTTAAAGGGGATACGGTGACTATGTATATAGCCCAGTCTGAGACAGGTCTTGTGCTTGCTATGGTATGCTCACGAGCTCTTTTTGTAGGTACATTCTCACAGTGTATTAAAAAGGCTCCTACCATTATGATTGGCGAAAGAAAGTACTCACTGTACACGGAAGTCGTAAAGCGACTACCAGAAGTCTTGGAGGCAGCACGCCTAGCTTGTGTAGCTAAGCGTAAGCAGCTTACCGAACGAATGGAGCTTACGTATCTTTCTAATTAATATATCTCAGGGTATATAACTCAAAGCCGGCTCGCAGAGCCGGCTTTTTCTTTACCCCTTTTATGTTTCCCCGGGAGGGGGTATAATCCTGCCTATGGTAGAAAAACTCGGACAACTCTTTGGATCGGAAGCAAAGGTAAAAATCATGCGCCTCTTTTTGCTCAACCAAGCGCATCCATTTGATGTTGCTGATATCTCGCTTCGTGCACGTGTCACTCCTTCAGCCTGTCGAAGTGAAATGCGAGATCTTGTAAAAGCAGGTTTCGTGAAGACTAAGAATTATGTGAAGCACAGCGATGTCATGCGAAAGCGCGGTAAGAAAAAAGTGCTTGTTCATGTTACAAAAAAAACAACAGGATGGGTGTTCGATGAAGGATTCGAATACCGCGAAGCACTTCAGAATCTTTTGCTCGATACAGAATTCCTTACACCGAGTGATCTTGCAAAACGTTTTCGAAGAGCAGGGAAGATCAAACTCCTTCTTGCGTCTGGAGTCTTCCGAAAAGAAGAAGACAGCCGCCTCGATATCTTGCTTGTTGGCGACAACTTGAAGCGCGGGGTAGTAGAGAAGACCGTGCGTGTTCTTGAAGCTGAAATTGGAAAAGAACTTTCATATGCTGTCTTTGAAACTCCCGAATTCCTTTATCGAGCCAACATGTACGACAAGCTCATTCGCGATGTTATCGACTTTCCACACGACCGCATCATTGACCTCGGGCTCCTTACCCAGGTGCCAAAGAATATCGCGTAAACAAAACAGCACAAAAATGAGCCCGGCGCGTTATCCACACGCCGGGCTCTTCTTTTTTATAGACTGGTATAATAGGGGTAGTACTTTCAGAAGGTCGAACTTTAGAGGTATTAGCAATTTTCAGCGCACCTTCGGGTGCAGAATCAACGATTATGTTTATCAATACATGGGGAGAAATCTTCACCGTATCTCTCCAGAATCTCTGGCTTGGATTTATCAGTTTTGTACCAAGTCTCATCGGAGCGATCATTATTTTCATTATCGGATGGATGCTTGCCGGTATCGTCGGACGTGCTATCACACAACTTCTCGATGCGCTTAAACTCGATCGCGTCTTCGCAAGTGCAGGACTCGACGATGTCATGAAGCGCGCAGGACTCCGCCTTCACGTAGGTGGTTTCATCGGAGCGCTTGTGAAGTGGTTTATCGTTATCGTCTTCCTCATGACATCTCTTGAAATCGTCGGCCTCACACAGGTCAACGACTTCCTCGAAGAAGTCATCGTTTCATATCTTCCACGTGTGATCATCGCAGCACTTGTGCTCGTAATCGCATCGGTTGTCGCTCAGGCGATCGACCGCGTTGTGAAGAGTTCAGCACAAGCAGCAGGAGTTTCATCGGCACAGACGCTCGGTGCTATCGCACGCTATGCTGTATGGATCTTCGCAATCGTTGTCGCTCTCGACAAGCTCGGAATCTTCCAATACTTTGGACAAATTCTCTTCGCTGGAATCGTAGTGACTGGCGCTCTCGCGTTTGGTCTTTCATTCGGTCTTGGTGGCCGCGATGCCGCAGCTCGCAGCATCGAACGCATCCGCGGAGAAATGGGACGAAACAACTAGTCTCTCAAAAATTTCTCTCAATCAAAAAACCGCTTCGGCGGTTTTTTGATTGGTTGACATTGCTGGTTGGGGAGAGTACAACTAAAAGAAAAAAATTGACATGATACAACAAAATAGTGCAATTGCGCAGTCCGCGCTGGCAAAGATTAACGAAAAAACAACTGAGAACATGGATTCGGTGCCGATTTTTGAATCACTCAGTTTTGATGAACTTCGAGAGATGATACTGTACTGTATCTTTCCGGCAATCCATGCTGAACACGTGCATAAAGCGCTTCCTCCCGTAGAATTATTCCCTCACAACTTAGCGTTCCATGGTTTGCATCCGCGAGAGTCTTCGGGACCCCAGCAGGATACGATTGAGCTTCTTGAGCAGGCTATACGGTATGAACAAGAGATGCGAGGAGAGCTTAGAAAAAAAGTGTTGGACGTCTGTAATTCTTTATTTGAAGAAATTATAGATGTACAGGAAGTTGATAAAATACATTCTCAGTTGTTGCAGAATATTCTGAGCATGAATGACACTTTCCACTACCTGCTTCTATCTCCAGAACTGCTCACGAGATGCATGCAGAAAACAGAACTTTTGTTTTCCAGTCGCCTCGAGGCACTCGCTCATCTTGGGAAGACGCCTCGAAGTTTACTTGAACCATCAGACACCTTCCTTTTCAATTTTCTTACTGGTGGAACAATACCTGATGACAGTAAAACAATCACAGTGAAAACTGTTTTTAATGTACTGTGCTATCGAAAAAACTTTCTGTTAGCAATGAAATGTTTGCCTATGTTGCCCGCGCTTCCCACGATATGGGATGTAAAATTTACATTAGCGCACGCTGATTTCATTGAGTGTATTAAAACGATTCAGGCAATGAGTGTGTCTGTGAATCAAGAAGATTCATGCGGTGCACGTATTGAAGGAGTTGATTGGTTAATTGAGATCATTGATGCGTGTGAAGATTCGGTACGCATAGGATTGTATTCAGTTATCAAATCCCTTACTCTCGATCCACGGCTCTCAGGAGATGAGCTTGCAGAATGGATTAAAAAACGTGACGATCATACAGTTTCACAGACGCTCTTATTTGGTGGAAAGAAACTTGTGAGATTACACGAAGCAGCTGATAAGGCATTGCAAGTAAACGCCTAACTCACGCTCACTAATTAGAAAATTAAAGCCTTTGATGGGGATTCATCAAAGGCTTTTTCTTTGCCAAAGCCAGCCTAAAAACAGAGCTTTTTTGTCTTTCCCCAGGCTATCTCCGAAGCCCCCAAAAGCCTCTTGACTTCGTTTTTGGGTTCGTGTATACTCGCGCTACTGGTATGAATTACACGAATCAACCACATGTTAGGCGGAAGTCGTAAGGACGTTCAGTCGTCTTGCGTTGTCCGCCGAAAGGCGGTTTTTTTATTGAAATGAGTACTGGTGCGATCGTTAAGAATTCAAGAGCTTTGCTGACATCTCTGGTTATCGTTTTTTCGTCTGATGTCAGCAAGTCGTCAATTGTTTGGAAGCGGTTCTAAACAAAAGACATGAAATGGTTTTTAGATTTCCTAATAGGAAATTTAAGGGCGTACGGTGGATGCCTAGGTTCAAAGTGGCGATGAAGGACGTGTAAGGCTGCGATAAGCTTCGGGGAGGTGCCTAAGACCTGTGATCCGAAGATTTCCGAATGGGGAAACCTTACTTGGCAAACCCAAGTAATTCCAAATTTATTTTTGGGATGCATACCCAGGGAAGTGAAACATCTCAGTACCTGGAGGAAAAGAAACTAATCTGTATTTCCATAGTAGCGGCGAGCGAAATGGAAGAAGCCCAAACCACGCACCACTCTCGCGACGGATTCATTCTGTCACGGGAGTGTGGCGTGGGGTTGTAAGGTGACGACGTCGGTAAAACGAGGAAAGTTACAAAATTGTTTGTTAGATGAAGCTTCTGGAAAGAAGCACCATAGAGGGTGATAGTCCTGTAATCGAAAATAAACAATCTTTTCTGTTGTCATTCTTGAGTACCTCAAGACACGAATAGCTTGGGGGAATCCGCCGGAACTAACCGGCAAGGCTAAATACACTTTGAGACCGATAGTGAACTAGTACCGTGAGGGAAAGGTGAAAAGCAGTCCGAGAGGACGATGAAATAGACCTGAAACCGTATGCCTACAAGGAGTCGGAGCGGGCAGCATGTTCTGTTTGAGAAAAATATTTCTTACGATTTATTTATTTCGAATGGAACATGCTGTCCGTCACGGCGTGCCTATTGAAGAATGAGCCAACGAGTTTATGCACATTGCGTGGCTAAGGAGTTTAAACCTCTGGAGCCGTAGGGAAACCGAGTGTTAATAGCGCGAAAAATTGAGTAGTATGCATAAGACCCGAAGCCAGGTGATCTACCCATGAGCAGGTTGAAGTTTGTCGAAAGACAAATGGAGGACCGAACCGGTATGTCGTACAACGCATTCGGATGACTTGTGGGTCGGAGTGAAAAGCTAATCGAACCTGGTAATAGCTGGTTCTCTCCGAAATAGCTTTA
>CAYMIO010000007.1:20568-36503 GCA_964390875.1 uncultured Candidatus Saccharibacteria bacterium | reverse complement strand
GGCGAAGCCGGCGGGCTTTTTGTATGTATTCTTTACTTCGCAACGAATGGGAGAAGTCCCATGAAGCGCGCGCGCTTGATCGCGATAGCCAACTTACGCTGGTTCTTCGCAGTCACGCTTGAGCGGCGGCGAGAAACAATCTTGCCGTTTGGGTTCAAGAATTTCTTCAAGATATCGAGATCTTTGTAGTCGATATGCTTGATGTTGTTTGATGAGAAAAAATCTTGTCGCATACGTGTCTCTTAATTGTAGTAATAATTAGAATGGAATATCTTCAGGGTTGATGTCTTCATCTGGATACTCGATAGTGTCGAGTTCCTCAGAAGGTTTCGATCCCGCTTTCGGAGCAGCACTATCTCCACCTGAGTATGAACTCGTGCCTGCTGGGCGCGGACCAAACTGGAATGTGTCGACGACGATTTCCGTGCGGTACTTCTTTTCCCCGTCCTTTTCCCAGCTTCGTGTCTGGATGCGTCCTTCCACGTAGAGCGAGCTTCCCTTCTTCGCGTATTGCGCGATGAGTTCAGCGGGCTTTCCGAATGAAACGACATTGTGGTATTCCACCGCTTCCTGTTTTGCGCCATTTTGATCCTTCCAGGTTCGGTTGGTAGCAAGTGAAAAACTCGTTACTTTGGCTCCTGAAGGAAGTGCGCGCATTTCTGGGTCGCGAGTGAGATTGCCGAGCAATTGAACTTTGTTGATGTACATTCTTTTAGAGACGGGTCGCGGTCATAGATATTGCGCTTCCCGCCTGACTATTTTGTAATAACCTTGCCTGCTGCCTCTTTCGGGGCACCTGTGCCAAGTGTACTACGAAGTCGCTTCTTCTGAAACTGCCACAGCGGCCTCAGGGGCTACAGGATCTTCTGTAACCATCGCTTCGATTTCAGCATCAATCTGCTCTTTCGAAAGCTCAGCTTCAGGAGTGCCGTCTTCACGCACTGCGCGCTTTCGGCCACCTCCCTGGTGCATACGGCGTCCTGCCATTGTGTTCTCACGGACAGTCTTCACGATCATAAATCGGATGATGTCTTCATTGCGAGAAAGCTCAGGTGTGATTGATTCTACCTGCGCAGGATCCATATCGAACTTAATGAACCCGAAATACGCAGTATCAAACCACGTCTTCTTGTTCTCGATAGTGCGGCTCATTTCATAGGCGAGCTGCATCATCTTTGGAAGTTCTTCCTGGATAAATGTGGCGCCCTTGCCTTCAAGGTATGCCTTAAGGTCTCCAAACGTGCCAAGAACAGCGTCTTCAGCGATCGTTGGGACAAAGAGGTATGCAAGCTCGTAGACCGTGCCGCCTTCCTCGTTCTTTACTTCGTCTTCCATAAAAATCTGGGAAATCCCAGTAATAATTGCTTAATTTCCCCACCCAAAGGTGGTTCTATCCCGTTTCGGACCATGCGCCACCCTATCAGTGGGCGACGAACGAGACAGGCCTTACTTTAGCAGAAAAGCGGGAAAAGTCAAAAAAAAGAAACCTCTTCGCAGGGGAAAAGGTTTCAACGTTTAGGCTACCAAATACCAAAGAATTTAAATATTTTATCAATGCCGATACAAACAAGTACGGTTGATCCGAGCAAAATAGCAGTGATTATGAATTTGCCAATCAACCACTCCACGCCATCAGGGCGGGTTTCTGAAGAAGGATTAGTATACATACATTAGAATTTAAAAGATTTATAGCCAAAGTGTACTCCTCCCAAAAATAGTGTCAATTACACCTCAAATACCCGCTTCACATTTTCTCGGAGCACTTGAGCTGTTTCTTCCGTAGAAAGTCCTTTCAATTCCGCTATTTTTTCCACGACATGCTTCACCATCCACGGTTCGCATCGCTTTCCTCTGTGCGGCTCCGGCGCAGCAAACGGTGCGTCGGTTTCAACCATGATGGACTCGAGAGGAAGAGAGCGGATAACCTCGTCGTAATCATGTGAAAAAGTAATCGGGCCGTCATACGAAACAGTCCAACCGTTTTTTACAATTCTTTCGGCAATCACTTTATCACCGACAAAAAAATGAAAATTAGCACGCACGTCGTGCTGTTCCAAAATAGCAAGTGCGTCTTCATACGCGTCCATGTTCCCTTTCGAAGGACGTGCATGGATCATGAGCGGCTTGCCGAGTGTTTTCGCCAATTCAATATGTTTCAAAAATAATTCTTTCTGCGCTGCTTTCGTTTCAGGTTTTTCATCACGAAAATAGTCGAAGCCGCATTCGCCGATAGCGACAACAGAAGGACTTTTCGCAAGCTCAAGATACGCATCCATATCAAATGCTTCCACCGCGTTATCAGTCGGATGCTGTCCAATGCACGCAAAAAGCGTACCGAGGTGTTTTTCTGCATACTCCACCGCTTGGCGAGAACTTTCCAGATCCACACCCACAGTGATAGTCTGCACACCCTCAGCTTTCATTCGAGCGATCACATCTTCCCTGTCACCGTCGAATTGCGCGAGATTTAAATGAGAATGAATATCAAAATACATATTAGTCGGTGCGCATAAAGAGCGGCGTTTCGGGTTTTTTGTTGGCTTTGATGAGCGCTTTTAGTTTTTCATTCGTTTCAGGCATGATCGGATTTAGCATGCGCGCGATGGTGTAGAGCCGAAGCACCATTTCGGTGATAAGCTGTTTTCCTTTTTCTTCATCCACCTTCACCACTTTAAATGGCTCAGTTTCCTGAATCATCTTATCGAGCGACTGAATCTCTTCCCAAATGTAGTTAGTAGCTTGAGTGATATCAAACGAATCGAGAAGCGCGAAGAATTCTTCTGGAATTGAATTCTCGGGAATAGCCGGACATTCGGGGAGATACTTTTCTGAAAGTGTAAGAATACGGCTTGTGAGATTGCCAAGGCCATTGGCGAGATTTGCATTGTATGATGCTTTGAAACGCTCGAGTGTAAACGGAGAATCTTCAAAAGACCCGATTTCTTTTGCAAGAAAAAGACGCAGCGCATCAGTGCCGTATTCAGCCACAAGATCTTTTGGATCCACCACGTTGCCAAGCGTCTTACTCATCTTCACTCCCCCTTCCGCGGTAATGAAACCGTTGATTATCACCTGATATGAATTCGGAAGACCCGCAGCCATAAGCATCGACTGCCACATTGCCGACTGAAAACGGAGATTATCTTTGCCGCAATACTGCGTCGGTGTGCCATTCACCCAATACTTTTTAAACTGTTCATTTTCTGGATCAAACGGATCACCGAGCGTAGAAATATAGTTGGTGAGCGCATCAAACCACACATACATCACATGATCAGCATCGTTTGGCACGGGCACACCCCACGGCATTTTTTCTTTGAGTCTTGAAATTGAAAAATCTTGGAGACCACGCGAAACGAATGCTTTGATTTCATTGAAACGAAAATCAGGTACGACAAAATCTGGTCGCGATTCGTAAAAGGCAAGAAGTTTTTCTGTAAAGGCGCTGTATTTGAAAAAGTAATTTTCCTCTTGAATGATCGAAACAGGACGACCAGGGTGCACTGGGCATTCTCCGTTTTCAAGTTCAGAATCTGTTTTTTCTGATTCGCAGCCAACGCAGTATTTTGACTCGTAATTCTTTTTATAGATGTAGCCGTTATCAAAACATTTCATCCAGAAATCCTGCGCCACTTTTTCGTGTTTTGGATCAGTCGTGCGGATAAAGTGAAGGTCGTCCACCATACCAAAAATCTTCACCGATTCTTTGAAACTCTGGAAACTTTCATCCACAAATTCCTGAGCGGTCACTCCCTTTTCCATAGCTTTCTCATAAATCTTCATGCCATGCTCATCAGTCCCAGTATTGAAATACACATCGAAGTCGCGCAGTATTTTGCCGCGCGCAATGATGTCGGCACGCACGAATTCAAGCGCATGACCCATATGAAGGTCTGCGTTCACGTACGGAAGTGTTGTTGTCAGATAAAATGGTTTTTTCATGAAATAAGCTCAGGTTCGTTTTCTTTTCTTTTTTCGACGTCACTTAGATATTCGAGCAGGAATACCGCCACCGGCACCGCGAGGATAATCCCCCAGAATCCGGCAAGCTCGGCTCCCACAAGTACCGAGAGTATCACGACAAGCGGCGATATGCCAATCACTTTTTTCACAATAAGCGGCGCGAGAAGATAGTTTTCAAATTGTTGGATAAGCATAAACCACACGAAGACTTTGAGCATCAGCACGGCGCCGCCACCCACGTAGGCGAACATCATGGCAGGAATGATGGCAATAATCAGCCCAAAAGGAATAAGCTCGAACAAGGCTGCTGTGAGGGCAATAATGAGCGCATACTTCACGCCAAGCAGCGTAAGGCCAACATAGGTGAGAATTCCAATGATTAGTCCTAAAAGAAGTTGCCCCTGCATCCAAAGACCAATCTTTCTCTCTGTCCTTTGCCAGAGGCCGATAACGTAGCCCTCATTTTTGCGTGGAGTCACGATGCGAAGGAAGTTCTCGATACCACGTTCTTGGAGTGAAAGGTAAAATGAAATCACCACAATGAGCACGAGGTTCAAGAATCCTCCAAAAAGGAAACTGGCTGTCTGGATGAAAACACCCGAGACACCGAGCGCAAGCGACTGCGCATCCCCTACCAGCGAAGAGAGTGAGTTGTTGCCCGCAATATCAGACACAAGTTCGCGCGTATTTCCCAGAGTCGGATTTGCTCCACTGAAATTATGCAAAATACTTGTTTGTGGAATATAGGCTGAGAGCGAATCGACAAGTGATGACGCTTCTGTAAAAAAGATAGGGACAATGGCGTAGAACAAACCAACCACAGCAGCAAGAGCCAGTACATACACAGCGACGACTGTAAGTGTACGCGGAATGCGGAACCGGCGAAAGCGCATCACTGCGGACTCAACGAATGACGCGATAACAATAGATGTGAGAAGTACTAAGACGAGATTTTTGAGGTAAAACAAGGCGACAAGTGCGAGAAGTATAAAAAGGAAGCGGAACATCGTGCCCGTTGAGATGGATATTTTCTGATGAGCGGTCATCTTGCGATTATACCACGAAGCACTGTTTCATCTTGAGCAGGGCCAATAAGTGCGAGGTGCGCTGCACCTTTTTGGAATATCTCTTGTGCCACTTTCTGAACGGCAGCTTTCGTGACCTTACGGACTTCTTTTTCAATATCCTCCGGAGTTTTGAGTTTCTGTCCGAGAACTTCCTGGTTGCCGTAGAGCGACGCGAACGCGTCGCTCGATTCGAGTTCAAGCTTCATATTCCCTGCCAAGTATTCCTTCACGCGTACCATTTCTTCGTCGGTAACGCCATTTTCTGCAATATCTTTGCATTCATCCACGATGCATTTCAACACTTCTGCAACGCGCGCATTCGCAACGCCCGCTGAAATAGAAAAATGTCCGTGATCAGTGAATTTCATTGCACCGGCATAGACGTAGTACGCAACACCGAGCTCTTCGCGAAGCTTCATAAAAAGGCGCGAGCTCATACCACCACCGAGGATAGTGCCAAGAACCTTTTGCGCAGCAGTGCGCTTGTCATTCAAAGCAAATGATGGAAAGCCGAGGATAAGATGTGTTTGATCGCTGTTTTTCTCTACATGCTTCACTTTCAGACCTTTTCCTAAAAACTTCGTCGCCACCTTTCCTTTTTTCTTCTTTCTTTTTAAATCACCAAATGCTTTCTCTACATGCTTCATGACATTCTTTTCAGACACGTGTCCCGCCACAACAACAACGGTCGCTTCAGGCACATAATGCTCATTGTGGTACCGCACAAAATCTTCACGCGTAAATGAGCGCACCGATTCCCTCGTGCCTGTCATAAGCCACCCCGCCGGCTGGTCGCCATACATAAGGCTCATGAAAATATCCTGAACGCGCGATTGCGGCATGTCGTCGTACATGTTGATCTCTTCAACGATCACACCTTTTTCTTTTTCCATCTCGGCTGCAGGAAAGGTCGAATTCAAGTAAATATCGGAAACGACATCAAAAAGCTTTTCCATGTGCTCAGCAGCACCTTTGGCGTAGTAGCCGGTGTATTCATGGCCTGTGAAGGCGTTGTACTGGCTACCAAGACCGTCGAGCGTGCCGACGATGTCCTGCACTTTCGGACGTTTCGTGGTTCCTTTAAAACACATATGCTCCAAAAAGTGCGAAAGTCCATTTTCCTTTTTTGATTCATATTTTGAACCGGTGGCAACAAGAACAAGCACAGTCACCGTCGGATTGTCTTTCATTGGAACAGTGATAACCCGAAGGCCATTCTTTAGCTTCTTTTTTGAAAATGTCATAACGATGCCTGCTTATTTGAAATGTACGAAACAAGATCAGCGATCAGCATTCTCTCCTGCTCCCCTGTATCTCGATTGCGCACCGTGACGCTTTCATCTTCAAGCGTATCGAAGTCGACGACGATGCAAAATGGCGTGCCGATTTCGTCTTGTCGGCGGTAGCGCTTGCCGATATTGCCGTTGTCGTCCCACATGACGCGGCCGAATTCTGCTTTGAGGGTGCCAAATACCGTACGCGCTTTTTCCACGAGTTCAGGCTTGTTGCGAAGAAGTGGTGAAACAGCAGCGATCACCGGCGCGATGCTTGGCGGGAATTTGAGGTAGGGACGAGCTTCTTCTTTGCTTTCGTCGATTGTGTAGGCGGAAAGAAGAAGTGCAAGCACCGAGCGGTCAAGACCAAACGAAGGCTCGATCACATGCGGAATGAACGGTTCGCTTCCCTCTTCTTCGCGCACGCTCATATCTGTACTGCTCGCTTCTCCATGCTTTTTCAAATCGTAGTCAGTGCGATATGCGAGACCGTAGAGTTCTTTTCGTCCAAATGGAAAGTCGAATTCCCAGTCGATCGTGCGCTTCGAATAATGCGCGCGGTCTTCTTCAGAAACTTCAAGTTCATGCACGCGTTCCATTGCGATGCCGATCTCCTGCATCCATTCCTGCATCTGGTCTCGGAAGTAGAGGAAATACTTTTCCCAGTCAGCAGGATTCACGAAATACTCGATTTCCATCTGCTCGAATTCACGCACGCGGAAGACGAAATCACGCGGAGTGATTTCATTTCGAAATGCTTTTCCGATCTGTGCCATACCGAACGGAAGCTTCGGGTGAAACGAGTCCATGATATTTTTGAAATTCACAAACATTCCTTGCGCTGTTTCGGGGCGAAGGTACACGGTAGAAGAAGAATCTTCCACAGCGCCGATCTGTGTAGAGAACATCATATTGAACTGGCGAGCTTCGCCAACCGGAGCACCACAACTATCGCACTCGCCTTCTTGTGCGAGCTGATCGGCGCGGAAACGCTTTTTGCATTTTGTACACTCCACGAGAGGGTCAGTGAATGTGTCCACGTGTCCCGATGTCTTCCAGACTTCCGGATTCATGAGAATAGCTGCGTCCATGCCGTACATGTCGAGGCGGCTGTCGACGAAACGCTTCCACCATGAATTCTTTATATTGTTTTTGAGAGCAACGCCAAGTGGGCCATAGTCCCAGGTGCCGGCAAGGCCGCCATAGATTTCAGAACCCTGGTAAATGAAGCCGCGACGCTTCGCGAGCGAGATGATGTCTTTCATGTCGATATCCATGACTTCTACTCTACACCGAAAGCGCGCTGTTTGCTACTGTACTACCTTCCCTGAACCGGCCGCATAGGAGCTATCGTTGAATGCTTCGGTTGTGATCGGTGCCCACTGAGCAGAAAGAGAGGCTCCAGTGAAGGTGTCTACACCGACAGCTTTTGTTTGGCCAAGCAGGTTGGGTGCTTTACCCACCTGAGAAAGTGAAGGGATTATTTCGAGCATAAAGTACACGCGCTTTGGATTGCCAGAAATACCCGTTCCTTTTGCAACAGGACCCACCTTCCAGACGATATCTCCCGATACAGGGTCAAGAGAAACATTTTCACTTGCGGGAGAAGCACTGCCGATAAGGTGCACATAGGTCGGCATTGGAGCGCGCACTTCTACACCAGAGAGTGGACTTGATGAATTGGTGATAGTCCACGCTACCGTATATGTTGTTTTTTGTTCAACTCGTGGCGGAACAGGACCAGTATTTGCAAAAGGGCCTTCGGCGCGAAGCGTTTCAGCAACAACAGCAAAGTCCGTTGAGAATTTAACCGTCTTTCGCTCAAACCCTTTCACCTCTTCGACAATGTCACCTTCAGATGGCTTCCTTCCTTTGATAGAGACCTCTACGGTGATCGTCGGGTTGTCGTACAAACTTTGATCGGCACGGACGAGAGGAAGCGAGGCAAAATTAAATGAAACACCTCCCGTTTCTCCTGGTTCAACAGATGCGAATTTTGGATTCGTGTCACGGTTCCATACGATAGTGTTCTCAGCGGAATTATAGAAACCCTGATTGGCGTTAATAGACTCACGGTCGAGCACCGCGCCGGTGATTTTTGCGGTAATTTCAGCATTCACAATGCGCGAGTCAAGATTATTCCCCCAATCAATCTCTCCTCGGATCTCACTTCGCGGTGTCGCTATCACTTCAAGCGCATCGCTTCCGTTGAGACTGAGCTTTGATTCCAAAAATGGACGTGCGAGAGCGAGTGTCGTCAGTGAAGAGTTGTACACCACACCGAGAAGGTTCTTGTCTGTAGCTGATGCTGCTCCGACATAACTTCGGAACACGCGATCTTCGCCATCTTCACCAAGGACCGTTCCTGAAATCTGAATACGAACATCTTCGCCAGGAGTCAGTTTTTCAATGCGCCAAATATTTGAAAGCGAAGAAGGCTCAGGAATTGAAGAACCGAATTTAAAACCAGTTGGATATTCCACGCGCACCATCACATCTTCCACAGGCTTGGTGACATTGGGTGTGAGCACAAGTGTGAGGGTGACGTCTTGGTTGGGTGTGATGGTGCTTGGCGCTTCCACAGTGAGGGTCACCGGCGCTGAGCTGATAGCCACTTGGTAGTCTGATGTTTTTCTGAAAATAGAATTGGAATTGGGAACGCGGTATTCGAGCGTGAATTTCACGTCTTTCGTACTTCCCTGCTCGCCGTAGAGCACCAGTGCGGTGCGTTCAGTGATCTGGCGGCCAGTGCCAATGGTACCGATGGTGACCCGCTTTCGTTCTGTTTCGCTTGCCAGCGGACCACCGGCTCCAGCTCCGCGCGGATATTCGATGATAAGGTCGGCGTATTCGAGCGGTACGGCATTTTTGTTGGTGATCGAAATTTCAAGTGGAAGCTCTTCTCCGCCACTAGCAAAAGTACTACCGAAGACCTGGATCTGAATGTTGTCTGAAGAAACGGTGTTACCTCCTGAGAAAAAACGAAAAAAGCCGACAGTTACAGCGAGCGCAAAAAAGATGAGTGCGCCAATGAAGAACTTCTTGAACAGGGGCGTGTTCTTTTTATTCACGAGTTCAGCGCGAACCTTCTCGGCTTTTTCTTGTGTGTTCTCCCATCCGCGCGAGACGATAGGCTCCACGCGCCTCAAGATCCCCTGCTTCTTTTTTGGTAAAAGGTCTTGGTCATTGAGATAGAGTTTGTCATTCAAATCGTCGAGGCGACTTGGCTTTTCATTGGAATCCATGATGGTTAGTATAGCATTAGTACATAAGAGATGTGAAAAGAAAAAGAGCCCGAACGCTTCGCGTTCGGGCTCTTTTTCTATCTATCAACCAACTGCGTCTCCCGCAGCGCATCATTGATCATCCGCGTGATCATCGGGCGAAGCGAGGATTCCATTTCAAAAGTTTCAGCAAACGGCGAATGAATGAGCGGAAGCATTGAATCTTCGGGCGCGATGTAGCCGAGGCGGTAGAGCATGCGGAATACTATTTGAAGTTCAAGATCTTTTCGAAGTGAAGCATCAGCATTCTGCATTGCGGCAATGAAGCTCGCCACATCATCGAAAAGTTCTGGATTACCTTCCTCCCCTGCACACAGCTTTTCAAGCAAACGGAAGATGCGCGCAAAACGAGTCGTGAGGTCGGTATCAGCAACACCAAGCACGATATTCTCCACTGGCGTTGCTGATGTTATCCTCCACACATCTTTTCCCCGCACCAGATCCACGCGCGCGATCGAAAGATCCTGAAGCGCATACCGAAGCTTCGAGCGAAGCAGCCGCACACCCTGCGTTGCCGCATGTACAAGCCCCAGCTCTTTCGTATAGAGTGTAATCATCTTATTCGCCTCGCCACGAGAACGCGAGCGAAGCACGAAAGCGGAGGTGTGGTAGATGTGATGCATTACCGATTGATTGTAACCTTGAATTCGTATCCTTCAAACGCAATCTCCGATCCATCGTTTTCTTCAAACGAGAATTCCGTCGCGCCGACTTCTTTTACAAGATCACCCGTGTTCATAAGATCTTTTCCGGCATCATTCGTGGCCACGATAAACCGAACCTTGTCACTTGGCTGAAGTCCTTCTTTTTTACGAAGATCTTGAAGCGCGCGAACGAGTTCGCGAAGGTCGCCTTCTTTTTTAAGTTCAGGAGTGATGGTTGTATCAAGCGCCAGGTCACCTGTTTTAATTTCTTTTACATTCAATTCATCTTTAATGATCTCGTAGTACGCCTCAAGACCAGCAGCTTCAAAAGAAAGCGACTGCAGCGGCTGCTTGATTTTAATACCTGCTTTTTGACGAAGCTCAAGACCTTTTGTGACAACAGCGCGAACATTTTCCATTTCAGAAAGCACCTGCGCCCTTACGTTCATATCGTGAAGATGAGGCCACGATGCAAGATGCGCACTTTCTACATCACCCTCTGTTTTTAACTTCTGCCAGATGTCCTCTGCGGTAAACGGAGCAAACGGCGCCATGAGTTTTGCTACTGTTTTTAATACCACGTACAACGTTCGCTTTGCATCTGTATCACCTTCTTTTATTCTCTCGCGACTGCGACGTACATACCATGTCGAAAGATCATCGATGAACTCTCGCATCTCACGCACCGGTTCAAGCAGCTTGTACTTGTCGAGATGTTCGGTACTGTTTTCGATAAGCTGATTGAGCCTTGTAAGGATCCATTGATCAAGAACGTTGTGCAATTCTCTGTGTTCAGTTTCAACTGATGGGTCACGATAGAGTTCATAAAACGCCAGCACATTATAGAGCAGATTGAACACTTTATTATGCAGCTCTGCCACTGTTTTCTCATCGAAGTTTTTCGACTCACCTGGCTGGTTCACCGAATACATCCAAAGGCGCAGTGTGTCGACACCGTATTTGTCCATCATCATCCACGGATCCACGATGTTGCCGAGCGACTTACTCATTTTCTTTCCCTGTGCGTCGAGAATATGTCCGAGACAAATCACGTTGTTGTATGCGTGTCCCTTCCCCATCAAAACACCGACGGCATGGAGTGTATAAAACCATCCGCGCGTTTGGTCGATTGCTTCGGAAATAAAGTCGGCTGGATACAACACTTCTTTCGTATCAAACGGATAGTGATCCTGCGCAAATGGCATACAGCCCGAGTCAAACCACACGTCCATCACTTCAGACACGCGTGTAAGCGGCTGGCCGTTTTCTGTAACGAGCTCAACTGAGTCGATATATGGACGATGAAGATCGAGCTCGAAGTTTTCGTTGTGAGGAAGTGGCACAAATGGAAGTTCACGAAATTCTGCGTTATCAAACCGTTTGAATTCTGGAACAAACACATGAGTATCGGCGGTTTTATACTGTTTCCCCTCTGGTGTATATTCACCCGCAGCCACAAACGTAAGCCACGCCGGACCACCATGTGTCACCATCAAAATATTTTTTCCTGCGTACTTTTTTTCAAGATCATACAAACAACGAGCAACACGCGTACGCACTTCACTGAGTGATTCTCCGTTTGGAGTTTTGTGTGTAAACCATTCGTTTTCTATTCCATAGACATATGCGTGGTACTCGTCCCATGGTTTTCCATCAAAATCGCCAGCATTAATTTCTTTCAAATCATCAGAAAACACAACCTGGTCATCGGAAAGACCGAGTGTTTTTTGTACGATTGCTGTTGTTTCGCGTGTGCGAGTAAACGGTGAAGAAATAATGAGATCAATCTTTTTTTCTTTGAGAGCTTCGGCTGATTTCGCAACTTGCTCTTGACCAAGCAGAGTGAGATTGTCTTCCGCTTGGTTTTTATAACTCACAATCCCCTGTTCATTTCCTTCGGTTCCACCATGCCGCATCACAAAATACGTATTCCCACTTTTCTTCGTATGTTTTTTCAGTGTCTCAAGAGAATCCACCACAACCATTTCTTTTTTGTCTTCCGTCTGCCAGATCGGAAGTGGTGTACCCCAATAGCGCTCACGAGAGATAGCCCAGTCTTTCAAATCTTTCAGCCACTCGCCAAAGCGTCCATCACGCGTATACGCTGGCTCCCAATTGATGAGTGTGTTTTCTTCAATAAGTTTTTCCTTGATCGCAGGATCCGACATGCGGATGTACCACGAATCGCGCGCATAATAAATGAGCGGGGTTTTGCAACGCCAGCAATGTGGGTATGAGTGTTCGTACTTTTCTTTCTTGAAAAGAAGTCCGCGATGAGCGAGATCTTTGATAACATCCACCGCGACATCTTCGTCTTTCACAAACCGTCCTGCAAAGTCCCCCGTACCGGCAATAAACGTTCCATCCAAATTTACTAGATGAAATTTCGGAAGTCCGAGTTTCGTACCAAGTTCAAAGTCATCTTGTCCATACATCACCGCTGTGTGCACAACACCAGTACCGTCAGTCGTCGTAACAAAATCAGCCGCGTAGACCTTGAATGCTTTTGCGAGATTTTCTTTTTGCGATTCAGGGAGCAGCTCTTTCATAAATGGATACAGTGGTTCATACTCAAAGTTTTCACCCGGCATTACAAAAACCACACCCTCTGTACTTCCAACTTTTTTTACATTTAAATCCTTTATTTTAGATTCTATAGTATCTGTCTCTGCGACAATCAAAATTTCTTTTGCTTCTGTCTCAAAGAGAGAGTAACGAATTGAAGAATTAATTGCCAATGCTACGTTTCCAGGCAAAGTCCAAGGCGTAGTTGTCCATGCCAACATATATACTTGCCTATCACCAGTTTCAAGAACACCAACAGTTACCGGATCATCTATTTGTTCATAGGTTATAGTTTGTCCTGCTTTGAGTTTAAACTTCGCCGTCACCGACAAATCTTTATCATCCTGATATCCTTGCGCGAGCTCATGACTCGAAAGCGCCGTTCCGCAGCGCGGACACCATGGCACGATGCGATAGTCTTTATACACCAGTCCTTTGTCGCTCGCTGTTTTAAATACATTCCACACCGATTCGATGTATGAATTGTGATACGTCACGTAAGGACTTTTTTGATCAACCCAGTAGCCGATACGCGTCGTGAACTTATTCCAAATATCCAAATACGTCCACACGCTTTCTTTGCATTGTTCATTAAACTTTTCGATACCGTATTCTTCAATCGCTTTTTTTGAATTGAGGCCGAGTGCTTTTTCCACCTGAAGTTCCACAGGAAGTCCATGCGTGTCCCATCCACCTTTTCGACGCACATGAAAACCGCGCATCGTTTTGTAGCGAGGGATTGCGTCTTTGAATGCGCGCGCTTCTAGATGATGGATGCCCGGCTTGCCGTTGGCTGTTGGTGGACCTTCGTAGAAAACAAACTCCCCTTCTGGAGAATCCTTCATGAGTGTCTTTTCGAAGATCTTATTTTCTTCCCAAAAAGAAAGAAGTTCTTCTTCTCGCTTCGCTCGCACTGATTTTTCTTGATTGTGTTCCATGGTGGTGAATATAAAAAATAAAAAACCCGTCCTCAAAAAATGATTGTTCATTTTCTAAGGACGAGTTTCAAACCCGCGGTACCACCTTATTTCCTCGATACGAGGCGCTTCTTTTTGGCTATAACGGGCCGCCCGTCGGGTTCTACTTTCCATAACGGATTTCTTCCCAATGCTCGGAGGTGATAGCTCCTTGGCGCATGTAGTGTGAGTATACTACGAAACCCTAATTAATCAAGAAGCCTATTGACAGAATCAGTAAAATAAATAGAATGTAATTCTTCCTCAAAGATTGAGGCTTGAATGCTAGTAATCGTTCGGCTTATACAAAAACCCGAGCAACCAGCCACCCAAGCTATACATCGAGGAATACCCAAACATACGTTCTTTTTCCATTGCACGCGTTAGCGTGAAAATCAAAAATCCGCCTCATAACCAGGGCAACAAAAAACGAAAGGGCAACCTGCATCAGCGTTGTCCTTTTTTTATTATCTTTCCATTGATATAATCAACATCATGAACATTCCTCGAAAAGAGAACGGCTTCACTATTGTGGAACTTCTCATTGTGATCGCTATCATCGGCATCCTTGCAGCCACCGTACTTACAACCCTTGGAAGTGCACGAGAAAAAGCGCGCATCGCAAAAGCGGAAGAAGAACTTCGCGGAATGGAAACAGCCATCTTCTCACTTTCCCTTGATACAAACATGTGGCCCGCAGGACAAGTCGTGAATACTGTCGCGTGTGGTGGTATCGACAACGAAACGACCGACCTCAACTCGGGTGAAGCCGGCCTCACACAGACAGACGGCAATTTCCCTGGCTGGGCAGGCCCCTACATCCCGGAAATTCCTCTTGACCCCTGGGGCAACAACTATTTCTTCGATTCAGACTACACGCTCGCAAACGGCAACATCGGCGCTGTCGTCGGCTCATTCGGCCCAAACGGCGTTGGCATCAACCTCTACGACGCGGATGACATCATTCGTGTGATGAAGGAGACGGACTGTTAATCCATAAAGCAATCTTTAATTATTTGAGCCACTTCAAAACAGAAATATTGTCGGCCCCATTTGGAATCAGTCTTGGCTCTCCTACTATTGGAACCTCTTTATTTTTCGAAATATCATACAGAGTAAGTCGCGCCATAGGTTTAGCAGCAGCGATACTAACAAGTAAAAATTGCCCCGTGGGAGAAATACTTTCAATCCGTGTTGGCCCCGCAAGTAACATTATATCCTTGCCAGTTAACACATTAAAAAAATGAAGTTCTCCTTTCTTGTATAATGTTATATCCTCTTGTCCCGGCGCTCTTTTTGTATAGAAAAACCCGCTTGAATCTTTTTTCCAAATGATCTGGGTATTGGAAAACTGTTTGATCGCGTACTGCTTAAGCATGGAATTATTATTCCTTACTTCTATACTTGGACTACCGCCCCCTTCTCCTACTGTTAACAATTTCAAAGACCAATTATTATCAGGTGAGTCTTGAGGAGAATAATCCAGAGCAACAGCGTTTCTATCATCCTTGAGCAGGAACGCCTTTCCGTAACCAGGAATATTAATGGTAGTCGTGTCTATAAAACCAGAATTTTGCATCACCGAAGAGTCAACGATATGATCATACACCTTAGTCTCTGTGTTTGATGCGACATCGAACACAGAAAATGATATTGGTATACATGGACCAGTGGTAGGGCACTGCATCATACAAGCGCCATCTCCCCCTGTAGTTGGACATATCAAATTTCCTCCGTAAGAGAACAAGAACTGATCGCTTTCTTCAATATATCTTAATTGTTCGGGTTGCTTAATAGTAAAACTGAATTCGCGTGATGATATTCCATTTACGGGATTGATATGCGCTCCAAGAATTTCCTGCTTTGAGCCACCATTAGGTGCATACGTTCCTTTACCACGAGATGCGATCACTAGCCGTTCCCCGGCAACTGCATTGATGCTGTTAACGGACTCAGAAGGTGCAGGTTGTACAATTTCAGTAGTTTCAGTGTCGGCAACAGTCGAAACTTCTGTCGGCACACTAACTTGTGATTTTTCTTTTTTTATAGAAATACCAGCAAACACTAGGGTGGCGACACCCAAACATAAAAGCAAGGCGATAGCTAATTTTTTCATATTGCTTATATTCTAACAGTCCATACACTAACTACC
This sequence comes from uncultured Candidatus Saccharibacteria bacterium, assembly GCA_964390875.1. Lineage (GTDB taxonomy): Bacteria > Patescibacteriota > Minisyncoccia > Phycocordibacterales > UBA9973 > CAYMIO01. The sequence goes on along the minus strand of CAYMIO010000007.1, from coordinate 20,598 downwards.
TATGAAGTCGCTTTTTTAGATCTTCTCCGG
>CAYMIO010000007.1:0-20558 GCA_964390875.1 uncultured Candidatus Saccharibacteria bacterium | reverse complement strand
AATTCCAGTAGCTTTTTTCATCACATACATATGAAGCCAGATCACCTCCATTGTGAAGGATCATACAAAGTGCGCTAAGCCCCGTCGAGCAATCGTCGGGATTTTTTAGATCTTCTCCGGCATTGACTTCCTTTCGACTGCGGAGTAGGGTTAAGAAAAAAACTGCACAATGATCGAAAAAATAACTACTGTCTACAATGAAATCCAGGACATTAAAAACACTGAGGAATACCTACTAAACGCAAACATACTCAGCGCCAAGGAGTGTACAGAAACTGAAATAAAAAAATTTGCCGAAAAACAAAAGGAATTCGAAAAAGAAAAGATCGCCCGTTTTGAAAAAGAGTACGACGACAAACTGATCGAGGTATGGCGTCCACTTATTGAAACCATACATGCAACGCTCAAGGAAGTTAAAGAAGCTCCTGAGCTTACTGACGTTCAACATACCGATGTATTCAATATACTTTGTTTTCTGAACACTCATTCTGGCGAATGGAAACTTCTGGCTTTTCAGGTTAAGAAGCGACAACACTACGAACTTCACAGAAATATGAGTGATATACAAGACGCTTGTGTAAAGCTTTATAAAACATGGGAAACGCAGTGGCAAAAAATGTTCGGCGAAAGTAAAGTATACGAAGCACGTTCAGTAGACGTATTTTTAAGTACTGTAATTACAACAACAAGTATTGTTGTGGAACAATAATAAATTTAAAAAGCCACCAAATAATCGGTGGCTTTTTTACATCTTCTCCGGTACTTTAATTCCCAAAAGTTCAATGCATTTCGCAAGCACGTTTCCTGTGGCGCCTACGATCGCAAGGCGGTAGCCACTTTCGGGATTTTCGGGGTCGGCAACTTTGGTAGATTCGTAGAAAGAGCTGAAGGCGCGAGAAAGGCCGATCGCGTACTGGGCGATGTGATGTGGCCGCAGATCGGCAGCTGCGCGGTAGGCAACGTCTGCGAAGTACAGAAGCTCGCGCTCAAGAGGAAGAACGTCCCCGATGTTCCTTTTTTCTGATACCGTAACCCCCACTGATTCTGCTTTTCTTTTCATCGCCGAAACGCGCACCGCCATATACTGAAGATACGGACCGGAGTCGCCATCAAATGAAATAGATGTTTCAGGGTTGTAGATGATGTCGCCGCCGATTTCCTGTTTCAATATCGAATACTTAAGCGCACCAACGCCGATCGCTTCGATATCTTCTGCACCGACATCACTCGTGTGTTCTCGAGCAGCCATGATCTCCCCCACCGATTCAATCGAATCCGCAATGAGCGATTCACCAGTGATCACATTTCCTTTTCGAGAACTCATTTTCCCAGTGGAAAGTTTCATCATGCCGTGAGTGATATGCGTCATTCGGTCTGAAAGAGACGAATCAATCTGCTCGATCGCCTTTCGCACCACTTTCATATATTCGCCTTGTTCGATCGCAGTCGTCACGATAGAAAGATCGGGGTTATACTTTTCAAACTTCGTCATCGTGAGACCGATCTCTTTTGCTTCGTACATCGGAAGACCTTTACTGCTTACGAAAACGCGGGTGTGCAGTTTAGGGTCATACTTCTCAGCTTTAAATACAATAGCCCCGTCGGATTCCTCAAACACATTCGGCGTATGTTCGCGAACTACTTTTTCACCAACAACAGCCATCTCACTTTCAAAAAAATATTCGTTGAACTTCGTGCCGAGCTTTTTGTAAATAACTTCAAAAGCCTCGAGTGTCGTACTTCGTCCCCAGTCGTAGATAGCATTCACCGTTTCATCACTTTTTTCGTAGATCGTTTTGTTGAGCGCGTCGATTTCAGCTTTCACGTTCTCGTCGGTGTCATACGCATTTGATCCTTCGCTGTAGCACTTCCCGATCCACTCAGCGGCAGCGCTCGCATTTTCAAACTGAAGGAAAAAACCTTCGCTTCCCCATCCATTTTTCTGTATCTGCCAGATAGATTTTGCAACATGGAGACCCACATCACCTTGGTAGTTGGCACGCACCACATCTGCACCTGAAAACTCCACGATGCGCGAGATCGATTCACCAATCGCATTACTCATGAGGTGGCCGATGTGAAATGGTTTGAATGGGTTTGGCTGCGTGTATTCCACCATCACTTTCTTTCCAGAAAAAATACTGTTCTTTCCAAAAGAGGTGTTGCTGAGCGCATCGCCAACAAGCGTTTCAAATGAGTGCGCCGTGAGAAAAAAATTAATGAATCCAGGGCCAGCGATTTCAACTTTTTCAATAAGATCACCTTTATTTTTTTCAAGTACAGAAACAAGCTCTTCAGCAAGCGCGCGTGGATTCTTTCCGGCCGTTTTTGCACACGAAAGCGCAGCGTTCGTCGAATAGTCACCATGGTCGGCGTTGTCTGGACGATCAAGCGAAAAAGTCCCTGCTTCCATGCCGAGTTCCAAAAGAGCTTCTGTGATCTTTGTGTGGAGTTGTTCTTTATACATCAGTTATTTCTTCCCCGTAGAACCAAACGCCCCCGTACCACGGCTTGATTCACTTAATGTATCAGTTTCTTCAAGTTCTGCAATCGTGACAGGTAAAATGACGAGCTGAGCAACTTTATCTCCCGCTTCTATGACATACGGTTCCTTTCCCACATTGATCACCTGAGAATTGTATTCGCCGCGAAACCCTGCATCAAATACACCCCCTAAAGTCTTGAGTCCTGCCTTCGCGACACTACTCTTATCCATCACAAATGCGCCATACCCTTCTTCGAATTCAAGCGCAAAGCCGTGATACACAAGTGTCTGCTCTCCTGGCTGAATAACCATGTCTTCAAGCGCAAACACATCAAGCCCCACATCCCCCGGATGCGCATAGCTCGGAAGTTTCGCGTTTTCTTTAAGCCGTTTTATTTTGAGTTTCATATTATTTCAAAACTCTATCAAATACCTCTTTTAACTCCCCTACTTCTTTATATTCAACACATTCTATATACTTGTTTCCACTCACCATAGCTGAAATGCCGCGATCAGGAAGGTTGCGATAGAGCGCAATGATTTTTTTCTGAATACCTTCTGCAAATCCGAGTTCATACCCAACACCAAGCGAAGGGGTGGTCACTTCTGCAACCACGACATTAGATTCCCGTATCCAATCAGTATCCTTGGTATAAATTTCCTCATTCGTAAGATCGGTTTGCCCCATGTGAGTGAGAGTGCCATGCCCAATGTGTTCGGTGAGCACCTGTCCGTATTCTTTGAGCAAGGTAATAATCTCAAGATAGATTTCCCTGTCTCCTCTTCCTCCTCGTATTGATCCTGCGAAATAGATTTTCATATTATTTCACTACTTTCTTTACCTCTTTGTAAACATCCATATGAATATCTTCTCGTGTCCGCATCGCGTTTTTTGCCGTACAATCAATTTTTATAAAATTATTGAGCTCGCTGATGAGTTTCATGGCGCTCTTTCTTGAATTCTCGAGGAATCGCTGATCGTTTTCATGCACGTCAGTTTTACGGCGAAGATAGGCGCGAGAATGCTCGGCATCGCGAGTCTTCATAAGACCCAGTGTGACTTTGATGGGAACTGAAAGAAAAACGACAATATCCGGACGCGGGATGCCGAACACTCGGTGCTCCATGTCATCAAGCCAACGCAAAAAGTCTTTTCGCTTTTTTGTATCGGTAATCTTTCCCCCTTGATGGATTTGGTTCGAAGAGACATATCGATTCGCGAGCACAATATATCCTTTCTTGAGCCACGCTTCGATTTGTTTTGACGATTCCCAGCGGTCAGCAGCATACAACACCGAGGCGATCTTGGGGTGCACGTTTACAAAATTAAAATACTGTTCTGAAAGGCAGTGGCCAATAAACTGTCCGAAGAAATTCTTATAGTACTCCGGAAAATCCACTATCTTCACCGTCTTCCCTTCTTTCACAAGCCGCTTCCGAAGAAGCTCAACCTGCGTTGCCTTTCCGCTTCCGTCCGTACCGTCTATAACGATGAGTTTTCCTTTTTTCATATTACGCGAGTTCATTTCTAAATGGCTCAACATCTTCTTCCATTTCGACTTCTTCAACTGAAATCGGAATAATGGTTTTCGACTTCTCGATCTTAAAATACTTCACGGGCTTTCCCATTTCCTTCGCAATCTTGATTTCTGCAAGTACCCCATTCGCGACAATACCAAATACCCAAATCTCATCGGAACGCTTCACGAGATTATTGTTTGCCTCACGCACAAGATCTCGCTCCACAGTGTCGAGGAGAAAGTAATCAAAAATCATAAACGGATTGAGTGGCACACCATATTGCTCGATCACAAACTTTGAAATATGTGCGCGAAAATAAAAGTTGTGCTTTGAAGTGGCCGTGTAAACGAGGTTTTTGTCCTTATTTAGCTGGAGAGCTTGGTGAGTGAAGGTCATAATCTTTCACTTCATTTTGAGTTCTTTAGAAAACTCATTATTACCGTAAATTTCTCTGTAAACTTCCGGCTTCATTCTTTCCAAATATTCTATCGGCTTCACTTTTAAATTAGCTTCCTTCAATCCAAACTGCTGGGCGAAATCTGCTATGCGTCTCTTTGCATCTTCAACTTCGCTTTCTTTGTTTACAGTGAGTTCAATTTCAACCTGAGACAGACCAAAATCTGTTTCGTCACACGCAATTACAAACCCTTCTTTTTGGTAACTCTTTCTTTTAGTCAGAATCGGTGCCCAAAGCTGCAACTTTTTTTTTGCAAGACCATCAATATCTTGGTATGAATCATACCCTAGTTTTTTTAATATTTCTTTTTCTTGTGTAATTTCATTAGCTACTGAACTACTATCAGAAATAGAGGTATCGTATACTTTCAACTCCCACGAACCTCCTCGATTACGGAGTAACATACTATTTTTTACAAATACATACGATTCTGTATCGTAATAATTGTCCACTAAATCTTTACCGGAAATAAACTCTGCATCTTTTAGAAGATCGGCTAATTGTTCTTCTGTAGGCTGAAATTTGCTTTCTACTTCTATTTCTTTCATATTATTTCTTCCCTCTCAAAACCTTATCAATCTTCTCCGCAATTTTGATCATATCTTTCTCTTTCTTTCCGCGAGTTGTTTCAGCGGGTGTGCCGATGCGGATGCCGGATGGATCCATAACGCCGCGAGGGTCTTGGGGGATGGTGTTCATATTGACGATGATACCTGCTTTTTCAAGAAGGTCACTTGCTTCCTTGCCGGAAATGCCGCGGCCATTCATCCACGTGTCGACAAGAAGAAGATGCGAATCGGTGCCACCGGTGATGACACGCCAGCCGAGCTTCTGAAGGGCTACACCGAGCGTCTTGGCGTTTTTCACTACCTGCTTGGCGTATTGCTTGTATGCGGGAGCCATTGCTTCCTTGAGCGCGATAGCCACACCCGCAATCTGGTTTTCATGCGGCCCGCCCTGGAGACCCGGGATGATTGTCTTGTCGATCTTCTTATCAAACTCCCGCGCATCTTTCTTCGCGAAGATAATAGCCGAACGTGGTCCGCGAAGAACCTTGTGCGTCGTCGTCGTCACAATATCCGCATACGGAAACGGGCTCGGATACACTCCCCCAGCGATGAGGCCTGAGATGTGTGACATATCCACCATGAGGATCGCGCCACATGCATCGGCAATCGCGCGGAACTTTTTCCAGTCAACGAAACGCGGATACGCAGTGAACCCAGCCACGATAATGTTCGGCTTTTCTTTTTTCGCGATGGCCATGAGCGAAGTGTAGTCAAGGAGTTCAGTCTTTGCGTCCACTTCAAATGCCACCTGCTTCCAGAATTTTCCTGTCATCGAAACAGGCTGACCGTGCGTGAGATGCCCGCCTGATGAAAGTTTCATTCCCATAATTTTTCCTCCTTGAGGAATAAGCGCAGAATACACCGCAAGATTCGCCGGTGAACCGGAAAGCGGCTGCACATTGGCATGCCACTGTGTTGGTTTTAATTTAAAAAGTTTAAGTGCGCGATTGATCGCGGCGTTCTCCACTTTGTCGATGATGGTGTTGCCTCCGTAATATCGGCGACCAGGATATCCTTCTGCGTATTTGTTGGTAAGACGTGAACCGAGCGCTTCGAGCACATCGTTTGAAACGTAGTTTTCAGAAGCGATGAGGTTGATAACACTTTTCTGACGCTTGTCTTCAAGCTGAATGAGTTTCTTTATTTCTGTGTCTTTCATACCCTGTATTGTACCCCAGAGCAAAAAAGCTCCCAAATGGGAGCTTTTTTAACTTTGAATCTTAATGAGGAACGAACGTGAGTGCCTTTCCTGTCTGGTTGCCACGGCCTGTTCGGCCGATGCGGTGGACGTAGGTGTCGTATGACTGCGGGATATCGTAGTTGATCACGTGCGTGACGTTTGGGATATCGAGTCCGCGAGCAGCGACGTCGGTCGCGATGAGCGCCTGGATCTTGTTGTCCTTGAAAGAGTCGAGTGTGCGGATACGTTCGCGACTTTTCTTGTCGCCGTGAATTCCCGCAACCTTGAATCCTCGCGCCTTGAGTTCAGCTTCAAGCTTATCTACATCGCGCTTTGTCTCGCGGAAGATAAGAACCTTTTCACTTTCTTTGTCTATGAGGACATTGTGAAGCTTGTCGATTTTTTCTTCTCGCTTTGAACGGATCACATCCTGATCAACATTCTTTGATGTGTCACGAACGATAACCGAAATAAATTCTGGATTAGTAAGAAAACGTTCAGAGAGTTTGCGAATTTCAGGAGAAAGTGTTGCCGAGAAAAAGAGCGTGTGACGGCCTTCGGGCATACCTTTCATGATCGCTTCCATTTCGTTGACGAATCCCATATCGAGCATTCGGTCAGCTTCATCGAGCACGATAGTCTGGAATGTTGAAAGAGAAATAATCTTGCGATCGATAAGGTCTTTCACGCGTCCTGGAGTTCCCACGAGGAAGTTGATGCCGCGTTTGATAGCTGCGATCTGTTTTCCAATAGGAAGCCCACCAACAGCGATACCGCCGTAGATGCGCATTCCAGGAGTGAGCTGGTAGAGTTCTTCTTCAATCTGAAGTGCGAGTTCACGAGTTGGTGCGAGGATGATAACTTTCTGTGTTCGATCTTCGATCACCTTTTGGATGAGCGGAAGAAGAAAGGCTGCTGTCTTTCCGGTACCTGTGTTAGCAAGACCAAAAAGATCTTTGCCTTTAAGAACAACCTGAATGGCCTGGTCCTGAATGGGCATAGGGGTTTTAAATCCCTTCTTCGCAATGTTCGTATGAAGCATTGCATCAAATGGAAAGTCGGCAAATGTGTGCGTAGCCACGTATGGCTTTACCTCAACTTTTTCCGCCTTTCGAACGAACCGCGAAACGTCGATACGTTCAAAAGCAGGACCTCGACGGCCTCCTTTACCCTGCGGCTTGCGGCCGCCCCCTCTGCTAAATGATGGCTTGCCTCTGAAAGAAGGTTTTCCTCCAAAAGGCTTGCTGCGCGAACCTCCAAAAGAAGGACGCGGTCCCTCAGCACGGAAAACTCCCGTGCTTGAGCGTGGTGTGCGTGTGTTCATAAATCTATTTTTTTGTTGTGAGACGAAGCCGATACTTTCAGAGCCCGTGGCTCGTATGGTGGTCAGGCACTACTCTGTGCGCGACAGGTGTCGCGTGACCAAGTACTGAGCTTCAGGTCAAACAACACAAAAACGACTACAATTCACAATCGCATCCTCGTTAAGTAATAGTGAGAATGATGCGCATAGATTAACATTTATGGGTATTTTTGTCAAATGAGAGACTCTCACCTTTCTTGGTATACTCATTTTATGGAAACTTACCATGCCGATCGCGAGTATCTCGCACTTCTTAAAAAAATAATGGCTGACGGCGAAACAAAAACCGACCGCACAGGAACGGGTACAAAAAGCATATTCGGACACCAGATGCGCTTTGATCTTTCAAAAGGCTTCCCTCTTCTCACTACAAAGAAAGTCCCACTGAAATCAATTATCCATGAACTCATCTGGTTTGTGCGCGGTGATTCCAACTTGCAATACCTTGCAAAAAACAATGTTCACATTTGGGATGAATGGCCATACAAAGCGTACTTAAAAAGAAACAACATTCCGATGCCGGAAGTGAACGGTGAAGAATGGACGAAGGGCATGAAGGAATTCGTTGAGCGTGTAGCAAACGACGACGCCTTTGCAAAAGAATACGGAAACCTCGGACCGATCTACGGCTATCAGTGGCGCAACTGGCCAGCTCCAAACGGCACACACATCGATCAGCTCGCACAGGTTATCGAGCAAATAAAAAAATCTCCCGACTCTCGCCGCATGATTGTGTCGGCGTGGAATGTCGCTGATATTGATGAAATGGCAAAAGCCGGCCTTCCTCCCTGCCACTGTCTTTTCCAATTTTACGTGGCAAACGGAAAACTTTCCTGCCAGCTCTACCAGCGAAGCTGCGATACATTTCTCGGTGTACCATTCAACATCGCTTCGTATTCCCTTCTTGTGATGATGATCGCGCAAGTCACAGGTCTTGAAGCTGGTGACTTTGTCTGGACCGGTGGCGATGTACACATCTATTCCAATCATTTCGAACAAGTAAACGAACAGCTTTCACGCGAAAGTGATATTCGTCCAATGCCAAAAATGACACTGAATCCCGAAAGAAAAAATATCGAAGATTTTACTATCGACGACTTCACGCTCACCGATTACAACCCTCACGATGCCATCAAGGCGCCCATCGCTGTCTAGTATGATTTCAATCATCGCTGCTATTGGAAAAAACAACGAACTCGGCAAGGGAAACGAGCTTCTTTGGAAATTGCCGGCAGACATGAAACATTTCAAAGAAACAACGACAGGTCACACTGTCGTCATGGGACGAAAGACATTCCAATCCATCGGTCGTGCGCTTCCCAATCGCAGAAACATCGTGGTCACGCGAGATGAAACATTCGCCATAGAAGGAGTCGAAGTCGCGCACTCGCTCGGAGAGGCGATAGAAAAAGTGGCCGGCGAAGAAGAAGCCTTCATCATCGGTGGCGGCGAACTCTACAAGCAAGCCCTTCCCTTCACAGACAAGCTCTACATCACACACGTCGACTCCGAATTCGACGCCGACACATTTTTCCCACACATATCAGAGGAGTGGAAAAAAGTTTCGGAAGAAGAACATCTCGCCGATGAAACGAATCCGTTTGCGTATACGTTCGCGGTGTATGAGAAATAATAAAAAAGCCGGAATCATTCCGGCTTTTTTATTAGGGATCAATATCTGTCTTCTCTCGAATGAAAATATCTTTTCCATCGGGAGATTTTGATTTTATATACTTGCGATTCTTGTTGATCTCTATTTTGCGCACCAATTCCGTTTCAAGATCGTAGCCGAGAATCTCGCACATTCCGAGAAGAAAAACAGCAACATCGGCAAATTCTTCAGCGACACCATCCTGGTTTTTGTGATATTTCGAAAACGCCTCAGAAAGCTCTTCATGCGCGCGGCAGAATTCAAGAGCCACATCGGTGGTATTGAAACCTTTTTCGATCTTGTTGCGCATCACTTCTTTTTGTAATTCTTTGAGGTCTACTGACATAGCATTTACATATTCTTATACGTCTCAACATCCGAATTAAAAATGACGAGTTCCACTCCGGCTTCCTTGAAAATATCTTTTGAACGCGATGCACCGTGATAATCCTTTTCCGAAACCACGCGCGTGATCCCCGCGGTAATGATGAGTTTGGCGCACACATAGCATGGCGCCATCTTGCAATACATCGTCGCATCTTTAAGAGAGATGCCAAGTTTCGCAGCCTGGATCATCGCATTTTGTTCAGCGTGAGTGGTGCGAATACAGTGCTTTGTCTCTGTACCATCTTCCTGCACAGCCGTCATCATTTCATGGCCCACTTCATCACAGTGTGCTATCCCCGGAGGAGAACCCACATATCCCGTTGTCATGATCTGCTTGTCACGCACGATAACACAGCCACTTCGGCCCCTATCGCACGTAGCGCGGGTACCCACCATGCGGGCAATGTCCATAAAATATTCATCCCACGAAGGGCGCTGGTGAGCTTCGGTCATGAAGAAAGTGTACGTGAAAAAGAGAAAAAGTTTAGCAAAGAGCGATAGCCCCGCCTCGGGGTGCGCCATTCCACAGCCGAACATGATTTAGCGCGTTCAATTGCAAAATACCGAACGCGCGCTGAGAGGCTGTGGAATGGCGCACCCCGAGGCGGGGCGAATACTCTACTACTAAAAAAGCAAAACAAAAAAACCGCTTTCGCGGTTCTTTTATGTAAAAGTCTTTAGTCTACGATCGTGATTCCTGCTGAGCGAGCCGAACCTTCGATGATCTTCATCGCGCCTTCGATATCGTTGGCATTGAGGTCTGACATTTTCTTTTCAGCAATTTCCTTCACTTGTGCGCGAGTCACTTTACCAACCTTCGAAACATTCGGCTTACCCGAACCCTTTTCGATGCCAGCAGCTTTCATAAGAAGGCCGTGAGCAGGAGGAGTTTTGATGACGAAGTCGTACGTGCGGTCTTCATAGACCGTAAGCGCTACGCCGAGCACATTGCCGATCATATCCTGAGTCGCCGCGTTGAACTTCTGGACGAAATCGCCGATGTTCACGCCAGCCTGACCGAGGGCAGGACCAAGTGGTGGAGCTGGTGTCGCCTTTCCGGCTGGCACCTGCACCTTGATTTTCTTGAGTATTTTCTTTGCTGCCATAAAATTGTGTGTGCTTATTGAATAGTCTTGAAACAGAGTGTAGAAGCCCTCTGTTTCCTCCGAAAGCGTAACGGGAATACTGTAGCACGCCCGCTCCCGCTTGTCACTAGAGCTTCTTCACCTGAAGGAAGTCGAGTTCCACAGGAGTCTCACGACCGAACATCGATACCAAGACGCGAACCTTGCCACGCTCGTTGTCGACAGTTTCGATCTTTCCCTCGAGTTCCTTGAATGGACCGTCGCCGATGCGCACGATTTCCCCCACTTCAAGGTCGATCTTGTGCTTCGCTGTCTCTTCACCGTCCATGCTCTTAAGAAGCATAGCGACTTCGTCTTTCTGAAGTGGCACAGGGTTCACACCGGCGCCCACAAATCCGGTAACGCGAGGCGTATTTCGCACCACGTACCATGAGTCGTCAGTCACGATCATATCCACGAGCACGTAGCCGGGATATACCTTTTCTTCAGATTCAACACGCTTGCCGGCTTTGATCTTGATCTTCTTTTCGGTTGGAACAACCACGTTGAAAATCTTTTCCTGCATGTTGAGCGATTCGATACGCTGCTTCAAGTTGCGGGCGACAGCATTTTCATATCCAGCGTATGTGTGGATAGCATACCAATTGCGCTCCGGTGCGATTTCTTGTTTTGACATAATGTATAGTTTCCAGACTTACATCTTTAAAAAAAGAAGAAAGTCAGCGGAAAAGATTAAGCGCCTAGTAATATTCGAAGGCCACGTGCGAACACTGAGTCGAAAAGGCCAAGGAAATATGCGAGCACGACCGAGATGACGATGACAGCGAGCGTATGGAGAATAACCTCCCGGCGCTTTGGCCATGTAACATGCGACATTTCTGCTTTCGTTTCTCGAAGATAATTTACGATTTTAGACATAATAGGATTTCAGGTATTTTTAAAAGCCCTCGCGGGCTTGTATATGTATAGTATCGTACTTAGACAAATGAGTCAAATATATTGATTAAAACTGAAAAGCGTGTTAGAAATGAGCTAAATCAATTCTAAATTTAATACACATGAAAAAGCACTTTTTGGTTATTTTTACACTCGTCCTTATACTGAGCGGGTGTGGTGGATGCAATGTAGACCAACAATCAGTAATCGATTACATCTGTACCTCTACCAAGAAATTAGACCCCCGACCCGAAGAAATGTACCTCGGTTCACAAAAAGGCCGTTTGTATATTTTTGCTGATGAAACAGTAACGATTAATTACTGTGAATTTAATGAAAACAGAAAAGATACAAACAATTATCTGTCTGTAGATATGCAGGGTTCCGGAGGATTCACTGACTTTGGATGTAACGGGATGGACAAGTTGGATGAGATGCCAGGAGAGTACTCTCAAAAAGACCTTACTGTTGTAAATAATGCCTACAACAAACAATTGCATAATGCCTACGACATACTTAAATGGAAATAAAACCATAAAAAAGCCCGAACTCGTTCGGGCTTTTTTTTCTGCAAGAAATGGTTTATCGAATCTCGTACGTAATAGTCACGTTCGCTACGTATTCGTTTTCGCCGACAGGAAGATCGGCTGTGGTTTTGACAGCTGATCCAGCTGCCATGTCCATGGCTTCCATGCGAGCGTACATTGGAGGATATGAGCCATCTCCTGATTCTGAGAACCCAGTGATGCGGATGATATCAACACCAAGGTCGGCTGCGAGCTCTTCAGCTTTTGCGCGAGCATCTTCGATAGCTTCAGCGCGGGCTTCAGCGCGTACTGCGTCTTCATCATCTATGGTGAATGTTGGACCCTGAAGATCGGTGACATTGAGTGATGCGAGACCATCGATAACAGCACCCGCAGTGTCGACTGCACGGATTTTTACCGTAACAGAGCGAGACACTTCATACCCTACGATCTTCTGCGCTACTTGCGGACATGGGTAGTTGTAGCATGGAGCGACTTGGTTGTATTTCGGATAGAAACTGTTGTTTGAAGTCTGAATATCTTTCTCTTCAATGTTCTGCTTCTTCACGAAATCGATAGCTGCGTTCATCTTTACATTTACTTCTTCCTGCGCGAGAGCCACGGTAGCTGCGTCTTCACGTACGGTGAACGTTACAGTTGCAACATCAGGAGTTACTTCTGCCTTACCAGTACCTGAAACCGTGATGGTGTTGGTCGCTGTGGTGCCGCTGCCGATGAAACGGAATTCGCGGAGTTCAGTAGCTATTTTTGCAATAAAAAAGAGAGACACGACGACGGCAAAAAAACCGATCGTCTTAACGAGCTTTTGGCTTTGTTCTGGTGAAAACATAGAGGGTTGTAAGAATAATAACACTGGTAATCATACTTCCTGTGACGCAGGAAGTCTCCAATTCTTACAGTGTAGCACGAGAAGCACGTCGTTTCTTGTTTTCGATATCACTAATTATCTTTCCATCAGCAAGGGTAAGGACTCTATCCCCCAATGCAGCATACTCAGGTTCGTGCGTCACCATCACGATCGTCTGTCCTTCTTTGTTGAGCTCAAGAAACACTTGAAGTACTTGGTCGGACGTCTCAGAGTCGAGATTGGCAGTCGGTTCGTCGGCAAAAACAATACGAGGTTCATGGCCAATGGCGCGAGCAATAGCCACACGCTGCTGCTGACCACCAGAGAGCTGTGAAGGCAGGTTGTTGATACGGTCACCAAGCCCAACACGGACAAGTGCTTTAATAGCTCTCTCTTTTGCAACATCACCCGGCTCACCAAGCATGAGAAGTGGCAACATCACGTTTTCGAGTGCAGAGAGCGATGGAAGAATAGCGTAGTCTTGAAAAATATATCCGAGTAAATGAAGGCGCATGCGAGTGCGTTCTTCACTGGTAAGGTCGGTCACCTCCACGTCATCGATATGAATGCTGCCGCGAGTTGGATGATCGAGAAGTCCGAGCTGATAGAGCAGTGTCGATTTTCCCGAACCAGAACGACCCGTGATCATCAGAAATTGCCCGTCAGGAACAACCAGAGAAATACCATCAAGCGCGCGGATCGTCGCATCGCCACTTTGAAATATTTTTGAAATGTCTTTTACGGTGATCATAGATTAACGGCCGAGAATGGCGTCGAGTGTGTTCTTTTTAATAACAATACGCGCAGGAATGTATCCGGCGATAAGCGTAGCGACAAGAAGGATGGCCATACGACCAAACGTCCCCGTGACAGTCGCCACCAAAATACCATCAGAAAACGGAAAGTTGATCGGGTTCGCAGCAAAGTATGGTTTCAAAAGAGCAAAGACTACCACCATTCCCACCGCAGAGCCAATCAGTGCGTAGAAGACCGATTGCAAGATATATGAAATAGTAATAGCGCGCGGTGTGATACCTATCCCCTTCAAGATACCAATGTACCGGCGGCGCGTAATAGCATTCACAAAGATCACAATGAAAATGGTAATACCCGCAACCACAAGACCGATCGAGCTGATCGCATTTCCCAAAATAGCAAAGGTGTTGGCAATATCTTTAAGAAACTTCGGCATCGCCTCTTCTTGTGTTTGCACGCGGCCATAGGTGTCGACACCACTTTTCAAAAGCTGTACTTTTGCAAGATTAGGATCTGTTCCTGGAAGCAACTTAATTGAAATTTGATTTGCATTGTAATCGCCTCGCCCGATGAGTTTTCTCACTTCACTGTCTACCATCAAGACCGAAAAGTCGAAGGCATCCACCTTGCTACCAATGATCCCTTTCACGTAATATTCTTTTGAAATATCTCCAGCGGTGATGCGCACACGTGAGCCAATAGTGATATCTTTCAGGGTTTGAAATCCAGGGGCTTCGATCGGCGTATATTTGTAGAGCAAATTTTTTCCCAGCACGACACTTTCAGTATCGCCAGCTTTCAAAAACTGACCTTCGATAATAAACTGGTCGATTCCAGAAAACTCTTTTTCTGCGAGTGGGTTGATACCCAAAAGCGTACCCCCGGCACCGTCGGCAATGTCGCCAGGCTTGATGGTCTTACGGTAATTGGATTCAACGCGAGCACTTCCAGAATATCGGACCACGCTCGATTCAAATCCAGAAACCGATTGTGCAATAGCCGCAACTTCAGGAGTTTGTTCGATGTACGCTTTGTTGAGGTACGGCGTGATAACAACATCACCAGTCGAATACTGTTTATCGGCTTCGATCGCGCCTTGGATAAGACCCACCAAAATACCTCCCACAACCACGAGGTTCAAAAAGGTAAGAAGCATCACGAATACAATAAGACCCGTGGTCCATTTGTTGGCACGCTTCAAGTCACGCAGTGCAAGGAAATACCCGACACTAAGATCAAGTGAAAGACGTTCGAAAAATGATTTCTTTTTTGGCATTACGCTTCAACTTCAGGAAGTGCGATGAGCACATCGCCTTCCAAAAGACCCGAAACAACTTCGACATAGTCGCCGTCGCCTTCCATCCCGAGCACCACCGCGCGATCTTCAGTCTTTTGGCGCTTTTCGTCTACCACAACTTTTACAAACGTTGTGCCTTCTTTTTCAAATGTTGAGCGACGAGGGATCACCAGTACTGCTGGCTTTTCTTCAATAATGATCGTCATGTTTGCTGTCATACCAGGACGTGCTTCAGGAACTTCAGTGAGCGCAGCTTTGATCTGGTAATTCACAATACCGTTTTCGATCGTTGCTGATGGATCGATCTGTGTCACCTGTGCGTCGATCACTCGCTGAGCGCCGAGCGCATCGAGTGTGATAGAAACCTTCTGACCAACAGCTATCCGTGCGATGTTGGTTTCATTGATATCAGCTTCAAGGTAGAGATTGCCCACATCTTGAAGAACGATCACGGGATCAAGTGCCTGCACAAGTTCTCCGACTTTAACATCAACAGCAACGATGGTGCCATCCTCGGGAGCACGGAGAATCGTGTCGTCGTACTTTGCCTGAGCAGAAGAAACGTCAGCTTCGGCAGCAAGATATTCAAAAGGACGTGACTGTGCCTTTTCAAGATCGAGCGCTGCTTTTTTTTGAGCAACAGCCGCTTCTTTTTGAGCAAGCGCGTTCAGCCTGTTTTCGAGTGCTTCTTGATGGTTATTGTAAAACGTGAGATATGTGGAAGATCGTGTGTTGGGAATAGTAACGGTAAAACGATCTTTTCGAGAATTATATTCTTCAGGGAAAAGAATGGTAAGACCTCGTGTACCAAGTGGTTCGCTATTGATGGTATTAACATCAGTAACACCAGACTCAAGTCCGAGGAATCGGATAATCGGATCACCGGTGTTATCGCGCTCAAGAAAGAGTCGGTATTCCCCTGTTTCGGTACCGGTATACGCGCCACCAATGGTTGGAAGTTCTCCTTCAAGGCTCTCCGCTGCGGGTACTGCCTCAAGGTCATTGGAAAGAAGAGCTTGATAGGCGCTCTTTACCAACGCATCTTGCACACTTTTCGTTGTTTCCAAGTCTTTCACTGCGGCATCATACGCAGCCATCGCGACAGCTATTTCTTCACTCGATGCACCTGACGCCACTTTCTGATAGTTGGCCTGCGCAGATTTGAGTGATGCGAGTTCGTCGCGGCCATCGAGCATTGCAATGACTTGACCTTTTTTCACCACATCGCCCACTTTCACAGGGATCGTGCGCACCACATCGCTCGCAGTAAATGAAAGCGAAAGATCGGTCACTGAAGTGACTTCGCCGGTTGCGAGCACGGATTCTTTCAAATCTTGTCGTACGACGACTACGGTGTCGAGTGGCTCAGGTTTTCCGCCAAATATCATGAAAAGAATAACAGCAAGGACAACGCCACCGATAATAACGCGGCGCTTATGGTCCTTGTAATAATTCTTTATGGTAAGAGCAATTGTTTTTATTCTTTCTTTCATTTAGTTTCTTATTTAAATCCGAGAAGTTCAACGTCGAAGATGAGAGTCGATCCGCCAGGGATAGGACCGTAATCGTTGGGGCCATATCCGAGTTCTGGAGAAATAACGAGTGTTCGCTTCTCACCCACTTTCATACCAAGGATTCCTTTGTCCCATCCTGAGATAACCATCCCTGCGCCAAGCACGAATTCGAGTGGTTCTGGGTGTGTTGATGTTGGACCAACGTTGGTGTCGAATACTTTTCCATCTTCAAAGCGGCCAATGTAATTCATAGAGACCGTCTGGCCATTCTTTACCCCTTCGCCAGTTCCTTCTTGAGTAACGGTTATTTTCAAACCTGGTTGATTGTTTTGTGTCGTTGTTGGTTGTGTGTCCATAGGATTTTCTTCTTGATTAGTTTCGATAATAATAGCTTCTGTGTCTTCAGCGCTTGTCTCTTCAGGGATAGTGGCTGGTGCATTTTTGAGCAAAAAATATCCAGCGACAACCACTGCGATAACGATAAGGATTGCGATAAGAGGATTATGTGTTTTTGTATCTGACATAACTCTTATACTACACGAAAATGAGGAGTTTGGAAAATAAAACTATTTGGACATTCACACATATTCGCTGTACCATACCTCTCATGGCACGCTTCACTATTCTTATACTTTCGTTTCTGACACTTATAGGGTTTGGTTCGTGGTTCATCCATTTCAGCCTGAGAAGTTTTGGGTTGCTCAATACGGCAGTGCTCTCGCGCGTGGTGGCGGTGGCATTCGTAGCGCTCCCTCTTGTACTTGTGGTCACTATGGCGATCGGAGCACAGCATTTCAGCATTGTGAATTCTAGTATCTACACAGTGACCGCACTTCATCTTGGGCTACTCTCTACACTTCTCATGACAGTGCTGGCAGGATGGGTTGGGTATGTTGCTCTTAGGGCTGGAGGAGTTTCATTTTCTCCTATCACTATCGGCGCTCCCGTGCTCGCACTTACCATCGCGCTATTTGTTATTGGTATCGCGAGCGCCGCGTTTCCAAAGGTGACTACGCAAGAGATCTCTGCCGCGGCGCTCGCCCCTGCCTGGTCTAACAAAAAAATAATCCTCATCTCAGACACCCACTTCGGCATGATCCGCCGCGAAAAGTTCGCGCAAAAAATCATTCGTCTCATAGAAAAAGAAAATCCAGACGCTATCTTCATCGCCGGCGATCTCATCGACGGTCCTTCATTCCCCTACGCATCGACACTCACACACTTTTCAAAACTCAGCCCAAGTATCGGCATCTTCTACACTGCCGGCAATCATGAAGAATACAACCAAGGCGGAAAGGAATTCACAGATGCAATTCCACAGAATATTACTGTATTAAACGACAAAAGCATTGTTACGAACGGCACGGAAATAGTCGGTCTCACCTATGAATCCGAACCAGCCGACGCAACCTTCGCCCGTTTTTCTCTTCTTCGAAAAAACAGAGAACTTCCTGCTATTACCATTCTTCACGATCCAAAAAACGCGCCGTATCTTGCCGAGCGCGGCTCTTCCCTCACCCTCTCCGGCCACACACACGGCGGACAATTCTATCCTTTCGCATTTCTCGTACGCGCACTCTACGGCCCGCTCACCAAAGGCACCAACTATTTCGGCGACGGAGCAACCTTCACCACCACAGGTGTCGGAACCGCAGCCGCACCATTTCGACTTTTCGTGAGATCGGAGATAGTGGTGTTGAAAATACGATAGCATACATTCTTTGACATTATTTGGCTTCTACTGTATTTTGAAAAGAAAAACATACTGCTTATGTCGTTCTTATCAAATTTCATACGAAGCAACCCACTCGTTGCAACTTTTTTGTTGGCACTTTGTTGGGGAACATGGAGTGTTACGTGTCGTAAAAGTGGATTATCACGAGACTGGGTCAACTTTGTAACGATCATACTCCCGGCGATCATTTTTATTTTTGCGACTTTTACATCAGGTAAAGTTCACTTTGAAAAACCACCAACCTTCTCCGCGTGGTTTTGGATCTCTATCACTGCCATTACATACACGTTGTCGGTATTCCTTATGAGAGGTTTTATAAATTCACAAGAATTAAACATCTCAGGATACATACCAATAGCGCAAACATTTGTACCCCTCCTTGTGATGTTATCCTCGTATCTCATACTCGGAGAAGAATTAACTGCAAGAAAACTTTTAGGTGTATGTGTTGCGGGCATAGGAATATACCTCATTCTCAAGAAGTAAGATGCACCAAAAAAACAAAAGTCACGTTTCGTACGTGGCTTTTTTATTTACTCCATCTCGCAAAAATACCTGTCGGAAGAAGTCGTTCGCCGTCTTTTTCTTGAAGTGCGAGCTCGCCTGTTTCAATGTCTCCTCCGTATACTTCTTTGATCGGAAGAAGGCTGTTGCGATACGCGAGCGGAGAATACCCCGATGCGTAGCCATTGATGATGAAAAAGAGTGGATCGTCGGAAAGAACTTCACGCGCGAGTTTCATGAGCTCGGCGAAACTTTCTTCTATCTTCCACACTTCCCCTTTCCCACCGTGACCAAACTTCGGCGGATCCATGATGAGTCCATCGTAGCGATGCCCACGTTTGATTTCTCTTTTCAAAAAAAGCACCACGTCTTCGAGTATGTAACGAATGTTCTTTTCAGACAGACCCGAGAGTTCCTGATTCTTTCTCGCCCATTCGATCGCACTTTTCGAACCGTCCACATGCGTCACATCGGCTCCGGCTTGCGCAGCAGCAAGTGTCGCGCCGCCCGTGTATGCAAACAGATTAATAACAGACACCGGACGTCCTGCGCTTTTTATTTTCTCTCGTATGAAATTCCAGTTAGATTCTTGTTCAGGAAAAAGACCTGTGTGTTTGAAAGACGTTGGGCGGATTTCAAGTGTCAGCCCTCCGAATTCGATATTCCACGATTTTGGAAGGTCATCTTTCATGTGCCATTTCACCTTCGCGCCATCGCGCACAAACTTTGCATCAGCCTTCCATTCGCGGCGTGGAATCATTGGCGAAAAAAGTGCCTGTGGGTCGGGACGGTGAAGTACATAGGCACCAAAACGTTCGAGTTTTTCGCCATCGCCTGCTTGGAGGAGCGCGTAGCCTTCGCTTTCATTCGTGATGAGAACTGAGCTTTTCATGAATTACTTTTCGTAAAACGTCTTAATACTTTGGATCACTTCGTCTTCGCTGTCGGTGATGATATAGAACACGTGCGCATCTTCTTCATCGATCAATCCACGTTCGCCAAGGTAATTTTCAATATATGTTTGAAGCGGTTCCCAAAATTCTACACCAAAAAGAATGATCGGAGCGGCAGGAATTTTTTTGGTCTGCACCAGTGTGAGGATTTCAAAAAGTTCATTGAGTGTTCCAAATCCTCCCGGAAACATAACGAATGCTTTTGCAGAATAGCTCATGATCACTTTTCGAGTGAAGAAAAACTTGAAGTGCATCGCTTCGGTAGCGTAAGGATTGATGACCTGCTCCATCGGAAGCTTGATCGTCATACCAAGAGAATGTCCTCCTGCTTCTCGAGCACCTTTGTTGCCTGCTTCCATGATGCCAGGACCACCGCCAGTGATCACCGCAAGACCGAGGTCGTGTACGATGCGAGCACCAAGACTCACTGCTTTTTGATAGTACGGATCTGAAGCAGGTGTGCGAGCTGAACCGAAAATAGTCACCGTTTCAGGAAACTTTTGTGCAAAATCAAAACCTTGTGTGAGTTCTTCTTCGATAGCACAAAGAAGCTGCTCCGTGCGAGCGGCATCGCCATGCCCGCGACATATTTTTTTGATTTCATCGGGAGTATGTCCCACCGTGACTTGCTTCAAATCTTTTGTTTCAGTTTCACTCATAAAAATGAGTATAGCATGAGTCGGCGCGAGCAAAGCCCCGCCCCAGAAGGAGCTGTGTTTTCCTGAGGTTTTGAAACGCAAGCGCCCTCACGCGCCCTGCGGCGCTGCGGG